>NZ_CP171148.1:2412307-2733269 GCF_043099725.1 Nostoc sp. C110
TTCTTCAGCAGATAATTCTACGGGTTGAATGTTGTCAGACATGATGTTTTCTCCTTAATGTGTAATGTGTTTAATGTGTGTTCTATCAAGCAGAACGCTTTATAGAGTTCTAGTTTGTGTACTTAGTAGTCTCTTACTAACTAGCAAGAGTGGGAGGAAAGAAGCCAGTTGCTTTGATTTCGTGCAAATCTTGTTGAGATACAGCAGTTTGTTGAGCCGTGAAAGATCCAATACCGCCATTCGCACCAAGAACGGTTCCACCAGTTTGCTGATCCAATGCATTGAAGTTGTGAGCATCGACGAAGCTAAAAGCACCACCAGCAACGTTGTCCAATTCTTCAGCAGATAATTCCACGGGTTTAATGTTGTCAGACATGATGTTTTCTCCTTAAATGTGTAATGTGTTTAATGTGTGTTCTATCAAGCAAGCTGCTTTACTGAGTTCTGCCCTGTGCAATTAGTTACTACTTTTCAAGAGTGGAAGGAAACAAGCCAGTTGCTTTGATTTCGTGCAAATCTTGTTGAGATACAGCAGTTTGTTGAGCAGTGAAAGATCCAATACCGCCATTCGCACCAAGAACGGTTCCACCAGTTTGCTGATCCAATGCATTGAAGTTGTGAGCATCGACAAAGCTAAAAGCACCACCAGCAACGTTGTCCAATTCTTCAGCAGATAATTCTACGGGCTTAATGTTGTCAGACATGATCTTTTCTCCTTAATGTGTAATGTGTATGGTTTATCAAGCAGAACGCTTTATTGAGTTCTGCTCTGTGTAATTAGTGTTCTGTTACTAGTTCTCAAGAGTGTAAGGAAACAAGCCAGTTGCTTTAACTTCATGCAAACTTTGATGAGATACAGCAGTTTGCTGAGTGTTCAAAGAACTAATACCGCCATTAGCGCCGATAACAGTTGCACCAGCTTGCTGATCAATTGCGTTGTAGTTGTCAGCATCGACGAAGCTAAAAGCACCACCAGCAACGTTGTCCAATTCTTCAGCAGATAATTCTACGGGTTGAATGTTGTCAGACATGATGTTTTCTCCTTAATGTGTAATGTGTGTTGTATCAAGCAGAACGCTTTATTGAGTTCTGCTCTGTGTAATTACTGCTCTGTTACTAACTCTCAAGAGTGGAAGGAAAGAAACCAGTTGCTTTGATTTCGTGCAAACTTTGATGAGATACAGCAGTTTGCTGAGTGTTCAAAGAACTAATACCGCCATTAGCACCGATAACAGTTGCACCCGCTTGCTGATCAATTGCGTTGTAGTTGTCAGCATCGACAAAGCTAAAAGCACCACCAGCTACGTTGTCCAATTCTTCAGAAGATAATTCTATGGGTTGAATGTTGTCAGACATGATGTTTTTTCCTTAATGTGTAATGTGTGTTGTATCAAGCAGAAAGAGTGATTTGCTGGTTAGTCGCTTACCGCTTCCCTCGCTTGATGTCTCTAGAATACGAAATCAACTTAGTTATGTACATCTGAAAAACGTCTAGTATTTTACCTAAGCGAAGTAAGTAGATGTGGTCTAACTTTCGCTATATGGTATTGGGCAATAGGTAAGACTTTCGTCATAGGCTAACCAAGCTAGTTACTACAAAAGTCATGGATTTGCTTGCAGATGTGGCATTTCACTGCAATATCGTAGTATGACTAAACGTAGAAGCATGAATGCAAAACTAGGATTGATCCTAATAAATGAGAGTATTCTACATCCATCACTAACTCAACTAAATTAAGAAATTATAGTTATCAGTCTCTAGCAATGTTGTAAATAAAAACTCAAACAACAATGTTTAATAGATTCAAATTAGCAACTAAATTTACTTTACTTTTATTGCTGGTGTTCATCGGCGCGATCGCAGTTAGTGGTTTTGCTTTATCTCATGCACTTGAGCAAAAAGCAGAAGCCGAAATCGCTTATCGTAGCCAAGTTATTGCAGAAACTATGAACTCAGTGAGGAACTATACTCACACGCGTATCAATCCTATTTTGACACCAATGCTGGACACTCAAGCCACATTTATCCCTGAAGTTGTTCCCAGCTTTGCAGTAAGAGAAGTGTTTGACAATCTTCGGAAAAACGAAGATTTTAAAGATTTTTTATACAAAGATGCCAACCTAAACCCAACTAACTTACGAGATAAAGCAGATGCATTTGAAACGGAACTTATCGAACGGTTTCGCAAGGAACCAGGGTTGAAAAACATATCTGGTTTTCATGACTCTTATGACGAGAAAATGTTTTATAACGCTCGTCCATTTTCCATTAATAATCCAACATGTCTACGCTGTCATAGCACTCCTGAAGTTGCTCCAAAAAGTCAGATTGCTAGTTATGGTTCAGAAAATGGCTTTGGGTGGAAACTCAATGAAATTTTAGGCACACAAATTATTTATATTCCTGCCAAGCAAGTCTTTGAGGATGCTCATCGTGCTTTTGTTCTATTCATTAGCTTATTTATTACGATCTTCGGCATCATGATTTTGCTCATTAATTATTTGTTAAAGCGAAATGTACTACAACCGCTTAAACCAATGGCTCAACTTGCTCAGAAAATTAGTATGAATGAAATTAGTGTCGAAGAAGCACAAGAGTACGATCGTGAAAAGCTAACATCGATTGTGCAACGTCATGATGAGTTAGGACAATTAGGACGAGTTTTTCAACGCATGGTGCATGAAATTTCTGCCCGTGAACAACATTTCAGACAACAGTTGCATACACTGCGTATAGAAGTTGATGAAGCTAAACGTGCGCGTGAAGTTGCAGAAATTGCTGAATCAAAAACATTCCAAAAATTGCAGGAGGAGGCAAAAGAAATCAGAAATAAACGGAATACTCCAAATTAATAATTAAGAATTACGAATTAAAAATTAGTATCGAGGATTTATTATGTCTGAAATTATTTCTATTCACTCATTCCGAGGCGGAACTGGTAAGTCAAATGTTACGAGTAATCTTGCTGCCCTAATCGCTCGTTCTGGAAAGCGAGTTGGGATAGTTGATACAGATATCCAATCCCCAGGAATCCACGTTCTATTTGGTCTTGAACAAGAGCGAATTCGCTACACCTTGAACGATTATCTTTGGGGTCGTTGTCAAATTGAAGAAGCCGTTTATGACGTTAGCGCCATTCTCAAACAAAAACAAACATTTTTTGGTCGCCAGGGAAGTGTTCATCTAATTCCTTCCAGCATTAAGATGGGTGACATTTCTCGAATCTTGCGCGAGGGCTATGACGCACGTCGGCTGAATGATGGTTTACATAATCTAGTTCGTCGTTTAAAACTTGACTATCTATTGATCGATACTCATCCCGGCATTAACGAAGAAACATTGCTATCTATTATTCTTTCTGATGTCTTGGTGCTGATTCTCCGTCCAGATAAACAGGATTATCAAGGTACAGCAGTAGCGATAGATGTTGCTCGTAAGCTAGAAGTACCTAAAATGCTAATAGTGATCAACAAAGCTCTGCCATCTTTAGATTTCAAAGAGTTAGGGAAACGAGTGGAGAATACCTACAAAACCCCTGTGGCTGGAATACTCCCTGTTTGTGAAGAGATGTTTGAATTAGGGAGTGGTGGAATCTTCTGTTTGCGGTATCCAGATCATTCATGGACTCAAAAAATTAGTGCGATCGCCAAACAAATCACTGGTTCTGGAGTCAGATTGTTTGCCAAATAAGCGTTAGTTATCAAGGGTGGGTACTAGGGTGACAGATTTGGAAACTAGACGAGTGCATTAACTGGAGCAGTATTATTGCTCAGAGCTACCCTAATTCGTAATTCCCTACGTGTAAGCTTGCGCCTACGTAATTAAGTTTTGACCATAATAACTGTGCAATTACTTTTGCGAGAAATATTTTCTGCAATATTTCCTTGAATTACCTGTTGTAGTAGACTTTCACGGCTAGCTCCCAAAACAATAACATCACTGTTGTCTTGCTGGGCGCATTCAAGTACAGCCTCAGAAACAGAATTGGCTTGGACTGGAGTCGCCACCACTTTACCTTTAACTCGGCGTTGGAGAAAGTGAACAGATTTATCTAGTAATGTTGTGTCAGGTAGAGACTTAGTAGGCTGGAATATTTGACATAGATTGATTTGGGGGGATTTACTTAAGGAAGCAAGAGCAGGTAATAACCGAATTGCTTGGCTAGAGTTAGGGCCACCTGCCATTGGCAGCAACCAACGGTCAAAAGCTCTTTTATCATCCAATTTAGCCAAGACAACATCACAACCTGCCTGTCGAATTATGGTATCTACCACTCGGCTGAAAACTCTACCAGGAGTTGATGTAGTGCCTTTCCATCCCATTAATACCAAATCAATGTGTCGATCTTTGACAGTCTCCAAAATTGCTCCAGCGACATTATGGGTAACTCGAATCTGGGTGTGAACGGGAATCCGCCACTTCTCTCCTAACAGTATTGCTTTCTGTAAAAGCTCAAGGCTTTTGGTAATTTGTACTGGTGTTTCAGATGGGATACGGTTAGATGGAACAATAATTACTTGTAGGCATTCTATTTCGTAATTGTTAGCTCTAGCGATCGCCCCTGCCATTTCCAATAAAGTCTCGGCTGTCTGTGGATGCGAAAGTGGTACTAGTAACCTTCCTTTGCCTGTAGCCGGAGCGCGAGTTTGGTAAATCACATAAGAAGTTGCTGATTTTGATTCTATCTGTTGGGTATTACCATTCAACCTCTCTGCTTCTACACGGATAATATCACTACGAGTAATAATTCCTACTAGCTTCCGACCTTCTGTAACAGGCAAGCAACTTAGGTGATAACGATTGAGTATATGCAGCACATAAGCCAGCGTCGCTGTGGGACTGGTTGTTACTGGCTCTGGTGTCATAATCTCGCTAATAGTTGTATTTCCACTTAACTGTTGCGAGGCAAGATTAACTAAATCTTTCTGAGTGACAATACCAACAACTTTACCTTTTTCTAAAATTGGGAAGTTGCGATGGTGAGAGTCGGAAAATGCCTGCACTGCCTCATCAATACTCATCTGGCTAGATAGGGTTTCGACACGTCGCTGCATCACATCTGCGGCAGTTATTTGTGCTAAAATCCCCTCTGTACCTGGCTCTTTTGTAATGTGAATCCCTTTCCACTCTAGTAAAAGGTCATAGAGCGATCGCGGGTCAATTTTTTCTGCTACTAAATAAGCAATCACAGATACAATCATTAACGGTAGCACCAGATTGAAATCTGTCGTCATCTCAAACACAATGACGACTGCTGTAATCGGCACTTTAGAGACGGCGCTAAAAAGTGCAGCCATCCCCACATGAGCGTAGGTTGTTGCAGCACTCATTCCCAGCAAACTCTGTTCGACAGCACCAACCAAATAGCCAAGGGCAGCACCCAAGACCAATGTAGGAACCAGCAAACCCCCTGGCGCTCCTGAGCCGTAGGTTAAAATAATTAGGGTAAATTGGACTAAAAGAGCGATCGCTGCAAATAGCCAATTCCCACTACCTACAAGCAAAATTTCTCTCAGTCCAGCATTATTGCGAAAGGTGACAGGTAACAGAGCGATCGCAACACCAGTCACTAACCCCACAATTCCAATTCGCCAGGGTAAACTCAGATTTAGTAAACGCCGATTAATTGCCAGACTTGCAAGAATACTTTTATTAAACAGAATGCCTATTAGCCCAGCCAACACCCCTAAAATCAAGTAGAAAGGGATTTCCTGAGCGAAGAAAGTGGTATGTGAAAAGCCTAAATCCAGATGATTCAGATCCAAGCTGTGACTACCATATAGCCGGGAAATGACTGAAGCGATGAAAGAAGCCAAAATCGCAGTGCCAAGAGTGATACCTGACACATCTTGGAGTAATTCTTCCACTACAAACAGCACACCTGCGATCGGTGCATTAAAAGCCGCAGCTAATCCAGCCCCGGCTCCGGCGGCGATCAGTTGGCGGCGATGCTCTGGTGAAGTCGGTACCCAGTTACTAAGTTGGTTTGCCAAAGCTGCCCCAATTTGGACAGTTGGCCCTTCCCGTCCTAAAGGCATTCCAGAACCCAGAACTAGTGTAGCGCTGACCAGCTTGACCAAAGCGATTCGCAGATTTAATGGCATCGGCACACGAGCCAATACCGCTTTCACTTCAGACATCCCACTACCTGATGCTTCAGGTGCGAAGCGCTCTACTAGCCAACCAGCTAAGATTCCCCCTACAAGTCCAATACCTGGTAGTACCAAGTAGGCGGGCCAGATGTAAGAAAGATGTACTCGCCATGCTCCCGCCCAGTCTACCGCCTGTCCTAGCAGAACTGCTGCTAGCCCAGAAACTAAACCAATTATGCAAGCTTCAACGAAAGCCAAGCGCCTTGGTCGAAGCAGCTGACGGGAAAGCCTCAACCACAAAATTTTTCCCCCGGCTAACATATTTTTAGTAATCACTTCTCATCTGTTACAACTGCAAAAATCTCAAAAATATTTTTTACATACTTGTTTATAGTATTTCATTAAAAAAGGAAATTTTTCTCTGTAAAATGATAGAGATATATGGGTTCAAAACTATCAAAACAGAATTCATGCGCGACCTTCTCAGAATGAGCGCATAAATTTTGTACGAAGCCACAGATGAATAAACAGTGAAATAATAGGATGTTGACTTTGTAAGAACTCAGACTGCAAATATTAATTTGATATCTCTAAAAATTAAAATTGCCTGCTTCTAAAAGTTAACCTTTAAGCTGATACTACACTCAATTAACCCTATTAAATTCACGTTCACTTAATGGGTTTGGGCGTTCTTCCTCTAGGGTTATCTCTCGGTGTACCATCTGGAGGTGGTGTGCCCAAATTAGACACCCAATCGTTTGCTCCTAAACCGAAGTGTCCTGTCTCAAACCACTTAGACTTGAGCAGCGACCACCAATCATTTGTCAACCCTTCTAATACGTAGTCATAGGGAAGCCAACCATAGCCCCCTTCACCCCAATCTGTTCCCCAAGAGTTTCTGATTAGCAATGCTCCTTGCGATCGTCTACTACCATCAGGGTTTTCTATTACTTTATGGTCGTCGTAGCCAACTGCAACAACAGCGTGACCTCCTTTTACCTTATCGTTTTTAACTGGGTATGGAATATAACCACTTGGGTTTAAATCCTCAATGGAATAATACATAGTAAACCCAAAAGCGCACGGAAAACCAGCAGCTAAAGCTGCTTTAATTCGGAACAACAGTATATCTTCTGTAGTGCCTAAAGGATTTAGACGGAAGTATTTCAGGGCTTGATAACTTTGACCAAAAGAGTAGCAAAATGGGGTTGGTTCTTCATCAAACTTGTCTTCTATATAAGGCCAGTACTCTTCTGGAGGCACGCCAAATAATGCCATTGCCTTTATGGTTTCCCGAAGAGATGCTCCTGCATCACCTTGACGATGCATAAGATTGCGTGTTGCTTTGTAAAGAAAGAGTCGAGAAGCATCAACATATCTATCAAAACTTCTTTTCTCAAAGTATTCCATTAAAGCAACCCCGGCATGTGCTGTACATGAATCCAATGAGCCTTGGTCTTCAATTGGGGAACACCAGAAGGTTAAATCTACAAATTCTGGCATTAATAAATATACATTTTCCGTCTTACCATCTTCTTTTGGTATGAGATGTTTCTGTAAATTACCTTCTACTGGAAGTTGTAGATTACTTTGAAACTCCGGGTTTTTCTTCACCTCATTTGATTCATCAACTTCTGGTAGTATTTGGATAACTGTTCTCAGATTCTTAGGTTGATTTTTGAAATTGTTTTCTTCCTGAATTGGAGGATTATATTTTTTTAGGATAATTTCTAAATTTCCTAAATCTTTGAGAGATTTAAAAATGTTATCTATCTTTTTTAAAGATTTATCTATTCTATTTTTCCTGTCATTATTATTGATTGTTCCTTTAATTTTATTCAGGGATAGTTTAAAATTTGAGATTGTTGCAAGATATATATATAAAGAAACTGGATTTAAATCCACATTCTGAAATAAGTTATTCTCCTCTTCTTTTTGGGTAAAAATCGTAATTTTTCCTAATAAATCTGGCTGAGAATACTTATTTTTTGCAGATTTATTGAGTTGATTATTTCCTAAAGCTATGCGGATACTGTTAACACATTCAGATTTATCGAACCATTGATCTAGCTTTTCTAATAGGACTCTTACAGCTTTTTCAAGATTTCCATGTTGAGCTAAAGGAGAAATTTGTTGAGCAACCAATTCAACTATCATATCAATTGCCCGTTTCAATTCACTCTGGTCTTTATCGATACAAGATGTATTCTTCTCTCTATCTCCTGGAAACGCTTTTTCACTAACCCAATATTCAGCAGGCACATCCGAAATTTCGAAAATTCTTAAAATGATTTCATAAAGATTTACGGGTATTGCTGAAGATGCAGGTAAAACTAACCACCTATGTTGTTTTTTGAGCGCAACTCTTGGAGTATCGCTGTCAACTATATTATTTAATTTTGTCCTTGTATATTCATCAACATTTGAACCCTGAAAATCTTGAATTGTATACTGTATTAGATCGTCACATAGTTTATTTATTTTTTGATTATTTTCTCCTAAACTTTTTAGACAAACTATTTTATTCAAGCCCTTTTGGAGTGTTTGATTTTCTTGATAAAATCTTTCAACTTCTTTTATCTTTGTTTCTGCGTCTTCATCTTCAGAATCAGAATTTGGTTCTCTTTCTATTATTTTTAAAACTTTGTTTAAAGTATAAAGTGTCATTTGATCAACAACACTATCAGCTGTGTCAACAGTTTCATCTGAGACAATTGAGAGTCCAAAAATATTCTTGAAAATTTGTACTCCATTCTCTGTATTTTTACCAAAATAACCATATTCAAGAAAATCTGAATTTTCAAAACTTTCTATAAAAACAGTAATTTCTTTTATCCATTTTTTAAGCTGCTTCTTGTAGTCGGTATCTTCAATATGTTTGGTATATTTGCTATATTTGGTAAACTTCAGTAATTTCTGCTGAAGACTATAGACTTCTTTGCCTACACAACCATAAGCTAAAAATACTTCTTCTTTAAAAGCTTTAGCATTGACTAATTTGAAACCTTTATTTATCTTTTTCTCAAACTTATCAAACTTTAAGGTAAGTGTTTTGTCAAACTCAGAGGTAGAGGCAGGTTCATTTTTTTTGATTAATTTTAATAACTCAAACAATTCTTCTATACTACTTTGTAAATCATTATCGTTATCATTATTTATCTGTATATCTTGGACTGCGATCGTTAACTTCTGATTGATTTCGTCCATGCGGTAGTCTCGAAAATCGGGGTAGTCTGGTACCCAGCCTGTTGATTTTTTAGCCACGGTGATTTCCTCTCAGATTGATGCTGTTATTGTTATCTATCGTTATGATTCTTTTTATGCAAAAAAGTATTTAGGGTTTATTACTTTTCTTGAAGCATCTGACCACCTGAAATTAGAGTTAAAACCCAGGCTAAATCAATATTTAGCCTGGGTTTTAACTCCATCACAAAGCTCGCGATCGCTTTGCCCCTGAGAATTATTAGCTAGATAATCATGTAGCCAATAGCACCCACGCCCCATCAAATTATCTAGGGTGAGATTTTCTACATTCCACAAAATTGCTGTACCATCTTTACTGCCAGAAACGAGAGTCTTACCGTCAGGGCTGAAACTGATCCCATTGACCTCACCAGTATGGCCAGTCAGAGTAATAATCAAAGTTCCGTCTTTGTGCCAAAGTTTCACTGTTTTATCATCACTAGCTGTGGCAATCATTTGACCATCAGGACTGAAAGTTACTTGCCCGATTCCAGCAAGATGCCCATCAAGACTACTGATCGCACGACCGTCAAGCTGCCAAAGTTTTACTCTATCATCTCCACCAGCACTAGCAAGGGTTTGACTATCAGGGCTAAAACTGACGCTGTAGACAGAAGCGTTATGGTTTATGGTGTTAAGCAACTTACCTTGTCGATTCCAGAGTTTCACTATCCCGTCATTACTACCAGTGGCAATCATCTTGCCATCTCGACTGAAAGTGACGCTATAGACAGTAGCGCTATGGTTTAGGGTGTTGAGCAACTGACCCTGGCGATTCCAGAGTTTGACTGTTTTATCTTGACTAGCGGTAGCAATCGTATTGCTGTCTGGGCTGAAACTTACGCTATGAATGCGATCGCTATGCTTTAATAAAATATTCAGTAGCTTACCTTGCCGATTCCACAATCTCACTACCCCTTCATCAGAACTGACAGCAGCAATTATTTGACCATCTGGGCTAAAATTCGCATCCCAGATTTTGTAGTCATTTATCTTTAGCAATTTAATCTGCTTACCCTGCTGATTCCAGAGTTTCACCGTTCCATCATCACTGGCGGTAGCGAGCGCTTTTCCATCGGCTGAGAAGTTCACATGATTGACCCCAGCCTGATGTCCAGAGAGAATGGTCTGCCAAGGGTGGTCAATTTGCCACAGTTTTACTGTCTTATCTTGACTTGCAGATGCAAGGGTACGACCATCAGGGCTGAAAGTAACTTGATTGACTCTACTACTATGTCCTGTAAAGGTAGTGAATTCCAGTCCATTTTTCTGCCAGAGTGTCACGCTGTTATCATTATTACCAGTGGCTAATATCTGACCATCAGGACTGAAACTGACGCTGTAAATGGGACTAGTTTGTGGTTCTGATCTCTTAAGAGTTGAAAGAAATTTGCCATCGGGATTCCAAAGTTTCACTGTTCTATCTAAACTGGCAGAGGCAAGGGTGTCGTCAGAACTGAAACTTACGCTAGTGACTGTATTATCATGTTTGTCTAGAGTATTTAATTCTTTACCGTCTTTGTTCCACAGTTTTACAGTGCGGTCATAACTCGCAGAGGCAAGGATTTGATCGTCTTGGCTGAAACTCAAACTATAGATTGGGCCTGTATGTCCCTTGAGTATTTTTAGTTCTTGACCCTGTATGTTCCAAAGTCTCACTATGCCGTCGTCACCACCAGAGGCAAGGGTCTTGCCATCATGACTAAAACTCACAGCCCGAATTCCAGTATTCAGCTTTTTAAAGGTTTTAGGTTCCTTGCCATCTTGTTTCCAGAGTTTCACCGTTCCGTCTAAACTGGCAGAAGCAAGAATTTGACTATTGGGGCTGAAACTCACGTTGAGGACTTGATCTAGATGTCCTTTTAAAGTATTCAGCAAACGACCCTGTTTGTTCCAAAGTTTTACGGTGTTGTCTCCACTAGCGGTAGCGATCGCTTCCCCATCGGGACTGAAACTAACGCTTTGGATATAATCGCTGTGTCCCTGGAGGCGATCGCGTTCTCTTACCCAGTAAACCGCCTGTCCCAGTACCTCGATCGCCTTTTGCTGTTGCTGAATTGGAATGTCGGCTTTGGCTTGAATTAGTTCTTTAAGTTGCTTGCCGGCTTTTAAACCTTCTATCAGGGCATCAATCGTATTTCTATTCGAGGTAAAACGTGCATCTGACGCAGAAATTAGAGCTTGGAGTTCCGATTTTTGTGCTTTTACGCGCAGGTCGTCAGCCTGCTTCCACTTAATTAGTGCAACAATAGCCAATCCTATTGAAATTACCAACCCTGAAGTCAAAGCAATAAATCTTGTTCTGTGACGCACCTTCTGAGCTTTGCGACTTTCGCCGATGTATTCTTGTTGGAGTGGCGCGATCAAGGGTTTTTTACCTGCCCCTTGGGTGAACCATTGCTCCGCTTCTTCTAATTCACTACCTTCTAGCAAGTAACTATTGTTGCGTTTTTTCTGATCCCACTCCAAGGCTCGCACGATTAAGCGAGTATGCTGTTTAACATGAGCTAGGTCAGTATCCAGGGCTTTGAGTAATGATTGCAAGGCTTCCTCAAAATCATTACTTTCTTCAAAGAAAATATAGTTAATTTTGGCTAATTCGGGATCAACATCCTTAACATACTGCCATACAATTGGCACTAAACGTTTATTGTGTTTGCGGGCGTGTGCAATCTCTTCACCGCAGACTTCAGAAACCACTGAATTCGGACTAATAATAAAGATAAAATTATCAGCGCCTTCAATTCCTTCATAAATTTCTTTCCGCCAATCTGCCGTGGACGGAATTCCCTCCCAGTCCACCCAGATATCGCGCTTTTGTTGCTTGAGTGCTTCATAAAGCTTCTTGACAAACTCTTTATCTTTGCGCGAGTAGGAAATAAAAGCCTCAGCCATATAAATTTCTATAAATACTTAATAAAATTTAGTTTAGGTGGTAACTTGACGAATATGTTACTGTCTTCTTTAA
This sequence comes from Nostoc sp. C110, assembly GCF_043099725.1. Classification (GTDB taxonomy): domain Bacteria; phylum Cyanobacteriota; class Cyanobacteriia; order Cyanobacteriales; family Nostocaceae; genus Nostoc; species Nostoc muscorum_A. Next base: position 2,424,612 of record NZ_CP171148.1, read on the forward strand.
GAAAATGCTGTTTGTTTACTATCTATGTAAAAAATCTATTTACTTCAGAAAAAGAATTACTTGATTGGTTATATATTCTCAATATATGATGATATTTTAGGCACATTTTCACTAGCAGACCAAAATCAGCTATTTTGACACAAAGCTTAAAGTAAATCTTCAAATGACGGCAACCTACTTTCTTTTTCATCAATTAAAACCACAATCTCATTAGATTGCACAATTGTGCATTTGTGTCAATAAATATCTGATAAAAAATATAGAAATGAGCATTACTATGTTTCTACAAAGGTTATAGATAAGGCATATTTAATTTCTGGAGATGTCTAATACAACTCTTGTGTTTGTAAAAGCTAGATACATGAAGTAACCGTAGCGATCGCACATGAAGATTAAATGACTCTTAAATGGTGTAGGATGGTACTCTTACATCTTGCTTGAAGGTGATATCTTCCTGAGAACAGCTTTGTTGTTATCAGCTAGATTAATGAGTCGAATTAATGGATTTGTAGGGCGACGTGATTTCTTAAAATTTGCCAGTGTGGTAGGTATTGCGGCTACTGCTTTTGGTGATAGCTTTTTGAATACAGAGCAAACTGCTATTGCTGATATTCACCCAGTTAGCTCTAATCCAGTGAGTTCTAATGAAGCTATAAAACGCTTACTAGATGGGAATCAAAGATTTATCAATCAAAAACGCCAATATCCCGATCAATCATTAGAACATCTGCGATTAGTCGCTAAAGCTCAATATCCTTTTGCCGCCATATTGGGCTGTGCAGATTCCAGAGTCCCTGCGGAAATTGTTTTCGATCAAGGACTTGGAGATTTATTTGTTGTGCGAGTTGCTGGTAATGTGGTCAGTGACACAGTTATAGGTAGTCTAGAATACTCTACAACAGTATTGGGTTCGCAGTTGATTGTGATTTTAGGTCATAAAAGATGCGGTGCAGTGGCAGAAGCAATCAAAAACGAACCACTTCCTGGAAGAATTGGTTTGATTATTGAGGGCATCAAACCATCTGTTGAAAGAGTAAAGTTAAGAACGGGTGATAATATGCAAAATGCAGTTATTGCCAACATTCAATATCAAACTGAAAAATTGCAGGAAAGCTCAACAATTTTAGCTAAATTGCTCAGTGAAGGTAAACTAAAAATTGTTGGTGCTTGTTACGATATTGACACTGGTAAGGTCAACATAATTACTTGAATACATAATACCTTTTAGGCATACTATTCTGAGCTTAATAATGTTATAAAAAATTATTTATCAAATATTTTTATGCGTAGGCATCACGGTGCCAAAAATTGGAAATTGGACGTTAAATTTTAGGAATAATGGAATTATAACTGCTGACAGTAAGCAAAATAAACTTATAGCCATAACTGTCGATAGTCTTCGATATACTGCCGTATGGTTAGAGGTGAACGATTGAGCAATTGCTCAGTATCAGATGTGATTTTGCCTGCCAATCCTAACCGAGCTGTAGTATAGATTACTAGCATTACTAAAATAAAGTCTATTGGCAGTCCCGATGAGCGCGTTTGTCGAATAAACTTTAGCAGAGAAGGATTATAGCGTATCGGTTTACCTAAAATCGATGTGAAAATGTCTGCTACTTCGTAATAGGTTAAGGCTTCTGCACCCGTAAGCGGATATGCTTTTCCCTGATGCCCATCTTCAAGTAAAGTACGAACTGCAACGGCAGCAATATCTCGCACATCAATGAAACTTGTTTTCCCGTTACCAGCCGGAAGAAGCAATTCACCACGAACTTTGATGTCTTCTCTGTGTGTGGTACTAAGGTTTTGCATAAAAAAGCTGCACCGTAAAAAGGTGGCTTTAATACCCAATTGGTTTACATAGCGTTCAATCTGGGAGTGTGGCACAAAAGGGTTGCGTTCGGCTCCGAGTATTGAAAGAAATACGATATGCTCAACGCCTGCAAGTTTTGCAGCATTTAAAGCTGGGGCAATTTGAAGACGAATATTAGCAAGAGCAGGTGGACGCACTAAAAAAAGTTTATTGACTTGAAAAAAAGCATAATCAAAGGTATCAGGATTGGTAAAGTCGAAGGGGATGGTTTGGATATTGCTGCCTAAAAGGTGTTTAGCGCTGTTTGGATTTCTAACTGCGGCACAGACATTACAATCGTGGGATTGCAGTAAGCGAAGAACTTCTTGTCCGACGTTTCCAGTTGCGCCTGTCACTAAAATTTTCAGCATAGTCAGCTATTACTGTTACTTATTAATAACACCAATTATAATTAATAATTTTTGATGTGATATAGCAATCAGCTTTACTCCTTGCCCTTTAATCTTTTCGCAGGACAAAAGAAAGTTGTTTATGCTTATCCGAAAAGTATTGAATGAGTTTTCAGACTTTTTCTTCCGCCTAACTCAGGTTAAATCAAGCGAGAATTGGTAAGGTGATGACAAATTCAGTTCCAACACCCAAGGTAGAATTCACATCCAAACTCCCGTCATGTTTTTCTACCACAATAGACTTAGCGATCGCTAATCCTAAACCCGTTCCTTTACCTACCTGTTTGGTAGTAAATAAATGATCGAAAATCTTTTGTTTGATTGCTTTATTAATCCCTTGACCATTATCAGTAATTGATATTTTTACATATTTATCTGTCTTTAATGTTGTAATTGTAATCCGGTTAGGATTAGCTTTGATTTCTGCAAATGTCTGCCCAATATTTGATTCTTCAAACGCATCAACTGCATTAGCTATTATATTCATAAATACCTGATTTAATTGCCCTGGGAAACAATTAACTAAGGGTAAATCTCCATAGTTAGTAATTACTTCAATAGCGGGATGTTCTTCATTTGCTTTCAAGCGATGTTTGAGGATTAATATTGTACTATTAATTCCTTCATGTATATTAAATGGCACTTTATAATCTTTGTCAGCACGGGAAAAAGTGCGGAGACTAGTACTAATATTTGTCAACCTGTCGCAAGCCACCACCATTGCGTCTATCATTTTGGGTAAGTCTTCTAAGGTATAATCTAAGTCAATTTCTTCGGCATGGTCTTTGATTTCATCACTCTTGTTGGTCAAGGTCTTTTGATATAGCTTTAAGTGTTTAACAATATCATTCAGGGTCGGTTTAGCTTGTTGGAGAGTAGCAAAAATAAAGCCTAATGGATTATTCATTTCATGACCAACTCCAGCAACTAAATTACCCAGTGCAGACATTTTTTCACTTTGGACAATTTGCAGTTGTGCTTGTTGCAAATCTTGTAATGCTTGCCCAGCTTGTTGATAAAGTCGAGCATTCTCTAGGGATATTGCTGCTTGAGAAGACAATAAGTGAATGACTTTGAGACGAGCGCTAGAAAATACTCCTTGAGTCAGTTGATTTTCTAGGTAGAGAATTCCCACTAAATGCCCTTGATTAATAATCGGAGTACAAAATATACTTTTAGGTTGATGTTGCAGTATATATTCTCCAATTAAACCAGGGATATCTGTTTTGCAATTGTCAATCACAACTGTTCGTTGGGTATTTTTGACATAATAGATAATATTTAAAGGAATGTATCGACAATTATCTAGTGATTGAGGTTCGAGTATAGTCTGCATTTCTTTATGCTCAATAAAAGTAATTGCTCGAACTTGCCAATTGCCTGCTTCGGGAAGCAGCAGTACAGCTTTTTTTGCACCAGAGTTTTCTATGATAATGCGAGTGAGGCTGGCAATAAGTTGCTCTAATTCCAGAGAACTGGAAATAGCAATAGCTGCTTTGAGGACAGAGGTAAAATCCAGACCATCGGAAATAGCAGTACTGCCAGTACTATTTGTACAACCAGATGAGGAAGTCCCACGCAAGCTAATAGTTTCTAGGGGGTTGAGGGTAAGTCGTTGCTGTTCTAGGATGGGTTTGAGAAGTTGAGGATAGCGTTTTTCTAAGTCCAAGATTTTGGCTTTTGCACCCCAACGGCTATAGCAATAGTAGGCTTCATGTATATAATCTGAGGCGGCTTTTTCTTTGCCCCAATCGAGGAAAAATTTAGCTGCAAGTTCGTTGGCGAGGGCTTCTTCATAGCCATAACCTTGACGTTGAGCTTGAGCAATGGCTTGTTCATAAAAATCGAGTGCTTCTGCTTTTTGTCCCTTTAAGCGTGCTTTTTCTGCAAGTATTAGCAGACACTTGTGGAGAATATTTTCTGGGCAGGCTTTTGCCCAACTGTTTAAGCGTTCCTCTAAGGGAATTAGCGCTTGCCAATGGAACTGACGCTCTTGCTCGTCGCTAGCAATTTCAGCTAGAGACAGATGCATTAATGCTACATAAAACACGCTAGAAGGGACTTTGGCATGACTGGAAATGGTATTTTCAATTATGCTCAGTTGGGAAATTAAATCTGGGTATGCGGCTTTGTGGTCAAATAAATAAGCATGACGGATTTTGACAGAATATAACCAAGCTAGATGATAAGGGGTATTGCTATATTTTTGTAAATATTCAGCTTCACTGAAACTATCGTCATCAAAGCTGAAGGAGTTTTTTGTTAAACCAAGCAGATTGCGAATTGGTTGAATAACTCCGACAATTAAAGCATCTAGGTTTTCTAAACTTTTGATGCGGCGGAGAAAATCTGCATGGGCTTGGGCGATCGCATATAGTTCATCTAGATTTTTACCATAAGTGAGGCGATCGGAACCACTTAGGATGATCATAAAGCCAACGGTCAGCCAGTTCCCTGCTTCCATACCATACTTGTAGGCGTTGTCATAGTATGTATCTGCTTCTCTAATTGGATGACTCCAGCTATGGACATCCGCAGCAAACAAAAAATTAGTCATTCCCCGGACATCTGCATTATCAAACTGTTCGCAAAGCTGCACCGCCATTTCTCCAAACTGATAAGCTGTTCCCAAATCCTGGAGGATAGCATTGGCAATTAAGGCATAGCCGGCATAGCTAAAGGGGGACATATCGCTGTTACCATACTGCAAAGATAAAGTGGTCATCTTGGCGAGTACCAGCAATCCTAAAGTCGGTTGACCATTAAGCCATGCAGCATAGAAGAGAATTTGTAAAATTCGCAACATTTCTGCAATACTGGCATCTGACATTTTGGGAAGATTGAGAATAGATTCAACAGTCTGCTGCTCTAAAAATTTATTAACTATGGCAATTTCTTTGTCCAGACTCGCTTGAATTAACTCTTGTTCTGTAGGCATTTCCCAGTCAAGTAGTTGTAAACTTTGGCTTTGCATAGCGATCGCTTCCGCATTGCGTCCTTGAAGCTGATATTGAGTCATCTGCACGCGATAAATCACTGCTTTGTCCAGGGGTGTTTCAGCATGGCTCAGTGCTTCCCCATAAAGGGCTTCGGCTCGGTCAAAATTACCACACAGATAAGTTGCTTCTGAGCCATCACGATGCAAACTGTACATTAGTTCATAGTCAGTCTGCCAAGCAGTTACGGGTAATAAATCAATCCCAGTAGTACAATAGCTCTGAGATGCTTGATAAGCAGCCGACAGTTTTGCCTTTTGTCCTGCTTGCAGATTTAAGCGAGCCAGTTGTTTTTTCTGCTCATGGGTAGCAATGGTCGAAAGAGAATCATCTTCAGCGATCGCACCTTGTCCCAAATTCAGTTGGTTTACTAAGTCAAAAATCCGTTCTTGTTGCTCCTGCTCGGATAACCCTTGCAATAACAATTGACCAATCATCAAATGTGTTTTTTGTTTTTGATCTGACGGAATTAAGGAATAAGCTGCTTGTTGGATGCGATCGTGTAGAAATTTATATCCAATAATTTCGGAATTTTGTTGAGTAACAGCTTGATTTTCTGAACCCACAAAAAACTTATAAACCTCACTTTGGGGTAAAATCAAACCTTCCTGTAAAGCATTCCACAAACAAACAGCCGTTTCTATTTTTGATTGTTTAGAAACAATTGCTAATGTTTCTAAATCAAACTGATTGCCGATACAGGCAGCTAATTTTAAAATATCTTGAGTTGATTCTGGCAACTTTTGTAATTGCAATGCCATGAATTCAACGATATCATTTGTGAGCGATCGCTGATTTATTTGCGTGATATCACATTGCCAACATCCCAACTCTAAGTTAAATTCAATTACTCCATCTTGATGTAATGCTTTAAGGAACTGTGTAGCAAAAAATGGATTACCTTGAGTTTTTTGGGATACTAAGCGAGAAAGAGTCCATGCCAAATTTTTTGAGCATTGAAGTGTGTCAGCAACTAATTGATTTACCTGCTCTTGACTCAGTGGTGTTAAAGTAATCGTATTAATCGTGGCTGCTGTTTTTTGAATATCATTCAAAGTCAACATTAACTGGTGTGCTGGGTTGACTTCATTATCACGATAGGCACCAATTAATAAAAAATGCTTTGTATCAGCCATTAATAACTGCATTAACATCAGTGATGCCGAATCAGCCCATTGCAAATCATCTAAAAACATCACTAATGGATGTGCATCACTCGTAAAGACTTTGGTGAATTTCTGGAATAATAAATTAAATCGATTTTGGGCCGCAGTTCCCGATAATTCTGTAGTAGGTGGTTGTTGACCAATAATTCTTGATAATTCGGGGATAACTTCAATAATTACCTGTCCGTTCTCACCAACTGCTTCTAAAATTTTAGTTTTCCATTGCTGAATTTGAAGATCGCTTTCTGTTAACAATTGTGCCATTAAATCTCGGAAAACTTGCACAAAAGCACTGAAGGGAATATTGCGATTAAATTGGTCATATTTACCTTTAATAAAATAACCGCGTTGACGAACTATCGGTTTATGAACTTCGTTAACAACCGCAGTTTTACCAATCCCAGAAAACCCCGCTATCAGCATCATTTCTGTAGCACCAAGGCTAACTCTTTCAAATGCTTGAAGCAGGGTTTTTACTTCTGTTTCTCTTCCATAGAGTTTGTCGGGGATAATGAAGCGATCGCACACATCTCTTTGAGCAATTGAAAAACTCTCAATTCTGCCAATTTCGTTTAGCTGATGTAAACAAATTTCTAAATCTAATTTCAGCCCTAATGCGCTTTGATAACGGTCTTCGGCATTTTTTGCCATTAATTTGGTCACGATGTCACAAAGAACTTGGGGAATTTCTTCGCTATTTCCTAAAAGCGGAGCTTGTTTCGCAATATGACAATGCACTAACTCCATCACATCGTTTGATTGAAAGGGTAACTTTCCTGTAAGTAATTCATAAAAAGTAATACCTAAAGAATAAAAGTCAGCCCGGTAGTCAATTCCCCGATTCATCCTTCCTGTTTGTTCTGGGGAAATATAAGCCAGCGTACCTTCTAATACATTAGGGCTGATGAGCGTTTGGGTTTCCCGTGGTAATAAAGAGGCAATACTAAAGTCAATTACCTTTATTTGCTTAGTTTCGGGGTTAATTAATATATTGGCGGGTTTTATATCTTTATGAATAATTCGATGACGGGAAAGTATATCTAAGGCATCACATAAAGATATTGCGATTTGTAAAAATTCATTTAGAGATGCAACATTATTATTATTGGCGAAATAATCCTTAAGGGAAATTCCCCCAAAGTCTTCCATCACCAATATATAAACATTCTGGTATGGTTCCAGAGTATAGGTTTGAATGATTCCGGGATAGTTGAGATTTTTGGTAATGGTGTACTGGTTACGAAATTGTACGAGTTCGCTAAATGTAGGATAAAGATTTTTTAGCAGTTTAATCACCACAGGTTTTTGATCAGTTTCTCTATATCCCTGATAAACTAGGGTTCTAGAGCCGTTATAAAGTTCTTTGCTAACTTGATAACCGGGAATACTGACTTGGCTGCTAAACATACTGGGTTCATCCTTCGAGATTTTTATGGCTTTTCTAATATCAATCATTTAAACTCTGACTGCATTGGTAGAATTAATGACATTTACTTCAAGGAATAATAAAGAAATCTCTTGGATGTTTTAATTAGGGCGTGTTTTAAAAGTCGATAAAATTCTTGAAAACTCTAAAGATTAATCAATTTAGCATTTACCTATAATTCTTGTACCGCAGCATTGAGGCGAATTGACAGAGCGGCAATGAAAGTCACAGTGAAACACTTTTCAAACAACCTCTGAGGTCTGTATTGAATTCAACGGAGAACCGTTAGAAAATATTTTTCCCATACCCTTAATATTGAAGCTTTTTAATTAACTCCAGTAGTTGTTGATAATCCCTTGTTCCGAATTGAGATCAGCAGCTTTCTGTAAATCCGCGATCGCACCTTGTTTATCTCCAAATGCATAACGGGCAACCCCCCAGGGCGAACGCACGGGATTTCTAAAACCCTTGCTGGACAAGGATCTTGATGAAAAAATAGGCTAAATTAAAAAACGCCAAAACCCTTGCTATTAAAGGATTCTTATACTTTAGATGCGTTTGCCCTGGGCAACCCCCCGACCAGTGTAAGCGGAAGCCAAGTTAGGATTAATCCGCAAAGCTTGATTAAAATCAGTAATTGCTCCCTTCTTGTCTCCCAACTCAAAGCAGGCAATTCCTCGACTGGCGGAAGGTGGCGCAAGGTTGAGGGTATCGATAACGTTTTACTACCGACGAAAGGACTTTTAAAACATCCTCTAAGGCTTGTTTCCCATAAAGTTGAATACTGAGTCTATTAATACTCTGCCTTAATAGTTAATAATATTTTAAACTAGGTATTACTTACTTTTCATATTTATATAACTATAATACACATGGTATAAATATTTATACATATCATGAAAAATTCATTTACCAAAACAGCAGAATTGCTTCACCAAAATTTGCAAAATTATTTGCGATCGCTTAAAAATTGGTTTTTCGATACACCAGAAAGGGCACTCTTAGAAGCTCAACAAGCTGCTCAGAGAATTAAAAACATCGAAATAGAACATTTTGAAGGTAAAAAAATATCTTCAAAATCAGGAAAATATACTGAAACCGCGATGTCTTATTGGCAAGTCTATCTTGATAAAAACCTAACTATTATTAAGTTCAGGCTGGCAGAATTCCAACTTAGTCGGGGAATTGTCAATATCTCTAATTCTGTTTTATTAGAAAAGCTGAAGGTCATTGATGAAGTTGTAGAGAAATATGCTATCAAAGATGAGCTGATTAGTAACAGTGAGTTATTGTCAAATAATGAATCACTAAAAGTTAATCAGAGTGAAATCAATAAACAACCAGAATTATCTAATATTAAACGTCTGCCTCCAAATCAAAAAGCTAGAGCTTTCCCTGGGTCTCTTGGCAGAACTATTAATAAAATTAAAGGTGATTTTTCACCACAGGGAGAAGAAGAATTTGTCAAAAATTACCGAATTTCTAGAAATAGAACAAAGGTTGGTCTAAGATTTTTGCTCACTTTAATTATTGTTCCACTTTTGACTCAGATTCTATCTAAACAATTCTTAGTTATTCCTCTATTAGAAAAGACCAGAGGAGAGAATACATCTCAAATCTTCATCAATTCTGACATAGAAAAAGAAGCTCTCCATGAATTATCTAATTTTCAACAAAATTTGAGGTTTGAATCTTTATTAAAAAATGCACCAGCCCTTTCTTCGGAGGTAATTAAAGAAAAAATAAAGGAGAAAGCAATTGAGATAGCTGAGGAATTTAATCTAAAAACTAATAGTGCTGTTAGTAATGTATTTGCTGATTTGATATCATTAATTTCTTTTAGTATAATTATCGTTTATAGTAAAAGAGAAATTGTGATTGTGAAGTCTTTCTTAGATACTATAGTTTATGGATTGAGCGATAGTGCTAAGGCTTTTATAATTATTCTCTTTACAGATATATTCGTAGGATTCCATTCCCCAGATGGATGGGAGGTTCTTCTGGAAGGATTTGCAGAACATTTAGGTTTGCCAGCCAGTAGAAATGCAATATTTTTATTTATTGCGACATTTCCTGTAATTTTAAACACTATCTTTAAGTACTGGATATTCCGCTATCTGAGTCGTTTATCTCCGTCGGCATTAGCAACATTAAAAGAGATGGACGAGTAATTTATAATTCATAATTATATTATTTTGATTCATTTTTCTGATGATTCGCTAGGCTATGTATATCCTGGTTTTTCTGAAGCGTACTATGGATTTTGAAAGTAAAGCCAATGCCCCAACTTCCACAGACAATATAGAGTTTGCTCAACAAACTACTAACCGTAAGCCATTGCAATTGCTGCGAGATACCGAGGCTTTACTACGCCGCCCAACTGTAGCAACACTGTCGCCGATTTTGCCACCAAAACTGAGCAATAAATTCCAAGCAACCTCATCTTTGGCAGATGACTCCTTTAAGGAATTGGCAGAAATTGACCTAGACACTATTAGTGATTTTGAACTGCGACCTGTACGAATTCGTGTTGGCTTAAGCTTTGTTGGTTTTGGGGCACTGATGATATTAGTGCTACTACTGTACTTGAACACCTTGCATCCAGAACTCAGCACTGGTGAGCAGATTCGGCAATACTGGTATCAATATGTTTGGTTTGTTAGTTTGGGTGTTGCAGGGATGTTTATGTTGGGTCGGGAAGCGATGCGTCCTATGCCAAAGCGACGGAAATAATTCTTAAGGAGGCAGGTGTAGCTACAGCTATATTTGGTATTTTAGAATTTATTGCATTTAAAGTTTCTTCTATAGGACTTACACAAAACATCGTATGAATTGAGGGTTAGCAAACACACGTCAGTTGATAACCCGCAACTGGAGTTACTTATCAGCCTTACCTGCCTTTTTGATACCTTGCCATCTTTGCCGCAGTCGCTTCAAGTTAGGCGTATGACCACCATAACGCCAGTCAACATAGGCTTGGCTAATCTCATCTATTACCTCAGCAGTTGCTGGGGGATGATGCTGGTATGATCCTCTGGCATACTCTAAAGGTGTTTGTGCTGGATGTTTACCTAAACCTTTTTGGGTTGTCCATTGCAGCATTTGTTGATAAAGGCTTTCCATTGCTGGCAATCTCTTTAACCATCGGCGGTTGCGCCACTCTCGCCACTGACCCCAACCCAGCCAACCAAAGAAAGCCGCTGTAGTTGCCAAGATTAAGCCAGTTAATATACCAAACCAACCTTGAGAAAATAAAGCTAAAAACCAAGCGATCGCTCTAATCACCCACCTAAATATTGTCTCAAATACATTATTCAATAAACCTGTCACTGGAGAAGGTAGCCATCCAGCAACCCAGTGCCATAACTGGCGCAAGACACTAAAAGTCTGAGTATCTTCTACTGATGGAGGTATGAGGGGATGATTGGGAATCGGGTCAAAGGCAAACCAGCCATATTTCGGAAAATATACTTCTGTCATCGCATAAGCGTCAGTATTACGGACAACATATAGTCCTGTAAATGGATTAAATTCTCCTGAACTAAACCCTGCTACTAACCGCGCTGGGATACCAATGGAACGTAGCATCACCGTGAGAACTGTGGAGAAGTGGTCTGGATAACCACCTTTATATTTGAATAAAAAAGCTTCTACTAAGTCATCTTTTTCTCCCAAATAAGGCAAATCTAAGGCATTTTTGGGAAGAGAGTAACGTTGCTTTAAATATTGAGCTAAGTAGAGAGCCTTTTCATAGGCTGAATCTAGGCTTTTAGAAGACTTTGTGACTCCTTCCCGACTGTAGTTAGCAAGGATTTCTTCGGTACGTTGCCGGACTTTTTCGGCAATTTCGGGAGGAATTTGCAGATAATGCTGTTTAATATCTCGTGGATATTTAGTAGAAGCTTCACCTAATTTAGTGCGATCGCGGTATGGTACTTCAGAAATTACTGTGTAGGTGAGTCCTTCTGATAATTCCACAGGCGATCGCAATCCATCTTCTTTATCAACCGCAACCATTGGTGTCGGAAAGTAAATCTCTTTGGGATAAGCCATCGCCGGAATTAGGTTAGGCAAGTCCGCCACTACTGTATAAGTTTGTACTATTTCTTGGGTTTTAGCAGTAGTCAGAGGTGGGTTCAGGAAAATTTGGTAAGACCAAGGCGATCGCTTGATGGTCGTAACATCTTCATTACGGGAAACTTCCCATCCTTTACCCGTATAGCGGTCAAATCCTAGTACTCGCCAAAAACCCTCAGCTTGCGATCGCACCCGCATCACAACTTTAGGTTTCATCTCACCGCGCAGATTTTGGTTAATTTGGCTATTAAAACCGTAATAAAAGTTATTATCTACCTTACCTGGTTGACCACTTTGGCCTTGTCCCGTACCACTGCCTTGATTATTACCACTACCTTGACGGACATAACCGGGATTGATGATAGTACGGCCAGTAAAATTACCTTTTAACTGGATAGAAGAACTTACAGGAAAATTCCGTAATTGATAACCGGGAAATCTTGGTAAAACAGCAAAAATTGCCAGCCCCAGACTGACAATTAGTAAAAAAGTCAGAGTTAAAAATTTAAAATTAAGAGTTGAGGAATTCTTTGGGTTGAATTTTTCCTTTTGATTTTTTAATGGCTGCAAACCCAAGCGTGAGCGATAATCTAGCACTAAAGTTGGCAAAGCGATCGCTAAAAATAACAGCAACACAGGTGCAAATGCTAAAGTCTGACTTAACGTTGCCGCCACACCCAATAAAATCAGTCCTATAACAATCGAATAGCCCAAATTTTTCCGGCGGGGTGTATCAAAGCTGTGCAACACCTGAAGTTGAATTAATAACTCCGCCAAACCCAACCGCGTATCATTCAACTCTCCCACTAACCGCCCAAAGAAAGCACCCAGCGCTATTAACATTCCGATAGCGATGCAAAATTGAACTGCAACATTGCGATCGCGGCGACGATAGTAACTCCAAATCGCACCAAATACACTCAGGGGTAACGCCCAAAAACTGAATGAAGTCTCGGCGGCGATATCTGTCGCCCCAATTCCCAAAATAACCAATGCTAGCACCAGCACCCGCAAGGAAATTGAATCTTCCACTTCTGTCAAAGGCGATCGCTGCAAATTTTGCCGCCAATTACCCACAGGGACACGCCAAAACCGATTCATCCTGGATAAGTTGAGCATTTCGAGTCTAAGTTATAGATGCCACGGAAACAATGTTGAGGACAAAACTATTCGCCCTACTTTAAAGTATTCCCGTTAGAAGAAGCTTTATTATCAAAGATTTAGGGATCACCACTTTAGTTGCCTTAAGTACAGGTGAGAAGATTGCCAATCCAAAGGGATTTAAGACAAAAAAAGCTAAATTGCGTAAAGCACAAAAAGCGTTAAGTCGTAAGCAGAAAGGTTCTAATAATCGCCATAAGGCTCGGCTTAAAGTAGCTAAGATCCATGCCGAAATAAGTGATGCACGAAATGATTTTCTTCACAAGTTGACAACTCGATTGGTACGTGAAAACCAAACGATTGCTGTTGAGAACTTGACTGTGAAGAATATGGTGAAAAATAAAAAACTCGCTCTCTCTATTAGTAATGCTAGCTGGGGTGAATTAGTCAGACAACTTGAATATAAGTGCGATTGGTATGGTCGTACTTTTGTCAAGATTGACCGATGGTTCCCTAGTTCTAAGCTTTGTGGGCACTGTGGTTACATCGTTGAGAAGTTGCCTTTAAATGTCAGAGAGTGGGATTGCCCAAAATGCAGTACACATCACGATAGAGATATCAATGCTGCTAAGAACATTTTGGCTGCGGGACTCGCAGTTTCAGTCTGTGGAGCGAACATAAGACCCGATAGATTTGAGTCTATTGGGCCGTTGCGAAAAACCAGCAATGGTAAGAAACAGAAACCTAAGTCGTGAGTCTTAGGAATCCCCGACCGTTCACGGCGGGGTGGATGTCAACCTGTCTTCATTCATCTATCGGACTGATATTTGATTTTTGAAAAAACTCCATACAACTCAAAAAGCCTTCTTTCCTATTGCCTCTTGCCTTCCCACGCAAGTAAATATGGTTACGCTCCCGTGAGGGATACAAAAATCAAAGCGGATTCCTATATCAAGGTTTAGCGCCTATTTTTACAAAATAAAAAGGTTGAAAACAGAGTTTTCAACCTTTGCTTCCCTTCTCCTGTCGTAGGGTTTCATTGTGCCAAGAGTGAACATAGTTTTGTATAAAAAAACAGCACAATCGAATAAATTCGTTGTGAAAAATTGGTTGCTTGGTAAAATAGAGGCGAAATCAGCACAACAAATTAACTCGTTCCCCAGGCTTTGCTAGTAACCGAGTGGACTGACGAGTATCCACGAACATTCAATTTATGGGATGGAGGGTGAGTCTACACCACTAGTTAACTGTAACCACGCCTAAGTATAAGTAAGCACCCTGTTGCTAGTAGTATCTAGAGACTGAAAAAGCCCCAAGGCAACAGCTAGGGAATAGTTACCTTAAGATATGCGGCATTACGTACTAGCCGTGGTAATTAAGATTACATAGTGGGATTAATGACAAACAAAAGCGGCTGTTGGTCTATTTCGGGAAACTCAACTTCCAGAGTATAAGTTGGGTTAAGTTGCTCACAACCTAACTCTACACTTAAGTATCCCGAAGTCGAAGATGTTGCCATTGCTAAAGTGCCACTTCCACGAAGTATCAAAGTTCCTTTAACAGGTAACTCAGCCTGAACAAGTAACTTCGTAAGTTTACCTTCAGACTGATACTCTACTTTGATGTTCAAATTACCGACAGTGGTTAGCCATTGTCTTTCTACCACTGGGCTGCTTGCTGAAAGTGGTAGAGTCAAATTTTCCAGCAGTTGTTTAGCTGCCAGCAACGACAAAGCCATCTGTTGACGCGGCTGTAAATCTGAGTAATCGCTCTGGATATTGGGCATTGTCTCCAGAGTACTGACAGAGCGATAGGTACTTCTTAGCACCAATCCAGCTATATCATTTAGTGCTTGAGACTCGTTGGGAAAAAAGTTCTCCACCACTTGAACTAATTTTGCCCCTAGAGGGACTGAAGATGTCACCAATGCCTGACACTGTTCCAGCAATTGCTGGAAAACTCTCTCCGGCAAGGGGCAAGGCAGTTTCAGCTTCGACTGTTGTACCATCCATCCCCAGGTAGGAACGAGCGTCATTGACGGCTCATCAACAAAATCGGGATAGTCGATTAATTGTGTTTCCCAGGGAAACAAAGGTGGGTGGTCTTGGGCTTGGATTTGTAACCGATGTTTAATGACGGCTTGAAAACGATCTTGCACAGTAGGAATTTCTCCCAATTGAAGGGTCTGGGGCGTTACTCCCAATTTTGGCTCACTGCTTTTTGAAGCAGTGGCTTCATTGATGAGTTTTTTTACCCCGTCATTTTCCTCAGATTCTACCGATCGCTCGTTATTTTTGACATCATCTGTCAATAACCAACCGAGATACTGGTATTGTGAGGATTCTGAGTCACTATTCATGAGTAGATGCACCTGATCCGGACACTAATGAGTTACGAATTTCCCAAGCTTGCTCAAGAATCTTAAACCATCGCTTTTGAAGTTGTGCCATTGACAGCCCTAAAGTTTTGGCGATTTTTTCATCGGCTTGTCCTTGTTGCTTCAACTCTAATAAAGACCGTTGCTTATTGTCCAGCTGTGCTGTGTATACTTGCCATTGCTGGGGAGTTAAGCCCAAATTGGTGTGCAAAGAAGCTTCCAGCCACTCGTGAACTAATTCCCAACGGTGTAATAACGCAAACCGAATTAAATGATACTTGAAGCGCTGCTGTAAGTAATCTCTCTGACGAGGGGTTAAACCTAAAATCGACTCTATTTCTTGTGCTGAGAGATCCTGGAGGCGGAGGGAAAAGTAATCAGCACAGTCAGATTGTTGTCGTTGTTCGAGATAATTCATTAATTCTGTAACCACAACCGAACGCAAGGTATCTTCTTCAGGTTCGGGTTCGGCTTGCGTTGCCATTGTGGAGCGCAATTGATGCACTGCTGGTTCTTCCCAAGAACCATCGCCTTCATTATTGCTACCTTCTGCGGCTTGTTCTATATCTACGCTGGTTTCTGGGGGCTGCTGTTGAGAAAAAGTTTGTGCCCGCAGGATAATTAGCTGCTGCTGACGGCCTGGTAAGGGAATGCGTCGTTTGCCGTAGCGCTCGGTAAATGCCATATACTCAGACAATTCTAGAAGCGTCTGAGGGCGATAAGTAGCACCAAGTTGATTTTCTCGCCGGAAAGCGTTTAATGCTTCCAGATAAAAACTTTGTAAAAAATCTTCGATTATAGTCAGTCGCCCTTGATAACTCAATTGCTTCTGAGGCGGATTAATGTATCGATAAATAATTGCACTCAGAGTACTGTGTAATTCTACCCTGCCCCGATTTGAACCCAACTGATAGTACCTGAGACACTGTTGTAGCCGATGCCGAGCCAGGGTCATCGCCGAGCTTTCTACAGTTCCAGAAGCTTGAATACGTTTGCTCTCGTGGCAAATCCGATATACTTCGGTGGTAATACGTCTTGCTACATCATGGCAATTCTGTTCCGAAGCTTTGGTCGATTGTTGAAACTCCTTGGATAGGAGTTGAAAGATCACCTCCACGCCTTTAGAATTTTCTCCCAGAATATTTGCAGATGGAATTGTTGCGGTTGCGGCTGAATTCATAGTCTCAGTTTTCAAAAGACCTTAAGTATTTAAATACAACCTGTACGACTGTGGGTGTTGGCTTTTTGGTTTTACGTATAAGCTAAACGCAGACCAATCCTACATTCAGGATATGGCTGATTTTATTATTCCCAACTTGGATGGGATTGTTCACACTTTGATAGATGTTATTGCCATTACCCAGGAGCCGTATACAAGTCATTATGGATTTAGAAGCACAAATTCAATTGCTGATTGACAATGCACCCCGCGATGGTATGACACCAAATCTGATTGCAGCAATTGCTCCTGCCCTTAGAGCGATCGCTCAAAAATTACGTCACTCCCAGTACTATATTCTCCAAAATTCGGAGGCAAGCTGGGTTTTAACTACTTTGAGCAATCGTGCTAATCCAGGATTGGAAAAGCGAGTTATTTACGCTTTCCCTACCATACAGGATGTCTCTCTAATTTCCCCTGCTGGGCTTGACCCTCAAATGCTAGCTAAAATTGTTCCTGTCACCCATATTTTGTTCCAATTGGTGGCATTAGAACCCGTAGATAGTATCCTTTTTTTGGAAACGCCGGGTAAGACCACTCATACCGTCGAAATTCGGCGAACTGATCTAGAGAAACTCATGCAACAAAGGTTACGGCAGCAGCGATCGCCTAAACAGGTACCCCCTGATATTGCATAGAAAAATTTGGGATGTGGGATTTTTTAGATACAATCCCACATCCCAAATTTTAAAGCTCAAATTTATTTGAAAAAGTTTTTGATGAAAAGAAATTAATGCCAATTACTACCCTTTTAGTTCTTTAAAGAACCAGGCATCGGCTTAATCTAAAATTGGTGAACAAACAGTTATCAGTGAACATTTTTCCAAATTTAGCTGACAACTGAGCCAAATTTCCCCACCTAAGAACATTTGGTAGGTTTAACTTGGCATCTAAAGCCCCATTTTGTACCTAATAACTGATAACTGAGTTAATAGAGGCGACTCAGTGTGTACTCAGCTATGTTAATTAATGCCTGGTGAGATTCTGAGGGTGGGAGAACTGCAAGATGTTCAATTGCTAACTTAGCATGGTGAGCAGCTAACTCCCGTGCCTGGTTTATGCCTTGACTATCTTGAATTAGTGCTAGTGCTTGCTCTAAATCTCCATCTTGAGCAAACTCTCGGTCAATTAGCACTTCCAAGGATGATTTTTCCGCTAAAGCAAATAAAACGGGCGCAGTCAGATTACCACTTTTGAGATCAGACCCCACTGGTTTACCCAAGGTATCTGTCGTACTGGTGAAATCTAGAATGTCGTCAACAATTTGAAATGCTATACCAAAATGACGACCGTAGTTATACAGATGCTCAACAGTTTCCCGCGAGACTTCACTAAGTAACCCAGCAGCTTTAGAACTGTTGGCGATTAACGAAGCTGTTTTGTAATAACTCTTCTGGAGGTAAGTTTCAATAGAGATACCAGCATCAAAACGATTTAGTCCCTGCTGGATTTCCCCAGTAGCCAGATCCATAATGACTTCTGAGAGGAGTTTCACAACCTCCAAATTGTCCAAGTTTGCTAAATACCAGGACGATTGGGCAAAAAGAAAATCTCCTGCTAATATGGCAATGCGATTACCGAACAAACTATGAACGGTAGGAACGCCTCGCCGCACGTCTGATTCATCTACCACATCGTCATGTACCAAGCTTGCTGTGTGAATCATTTCTGTAATCTCAGCTAGGCGGCGATGACGCGGTGTAATATCTTGCTCTAACATTGTTGCCCGCGATATTAGCAGGACAATTGCTGGTCTGATACGCTTTCCCCCAGCTCCGAATAAATGTTCGGCTGCTGCAAACAAAATGGGGTGGCGATTTCCAACTAGCTGTTTTAGGTTATCTGCTAGTAGTCGCAGGTCTGCTTCCACAGGGGTAAACAGGGAGGTGGCTGGGGTCATGGATGGGCGGACTCTGACTTAGGTTACGAAAGTTTACATATCCTACACTCATTTTAAGATAACCCTGTGCCAGCGCAAAGTTTTCATAAGACAATCCCATTTTCATGAGTCTATCGGTGATAATTAAGGTTGCTCTACTTTTGTCAATAAGTAATTATGCTTAATTTTTGAGATAATAATATCTTAAACTAACTTAAAACATGACTTCTCAGTACACGGAGACAAATACCAGCTTTAATTGTATTAAGTAGTTTGCAAGTACACATTTACCGCCACAGATCAAAGCAAAATTCAAGCAATATTACTTATTGACAAAATGGATATAATTTAAATTGAGTTGCCAATGGATAAAACTAAATTTCTTCAGAACTGAAGTGTAGCTATTCAAAAAATTTGAAATTTAGCAGTGGAATGGGCTTCAAATTCAGGGTCGTTGTGTTACGCTAAAATATAGGAATTTTAAATTTTTAAGATGTTCACACCCCAAAGTGATTCACTTACTAAGTGATTTTACTGGCTCGGTGATGTGAGTCTAAAATAATTAGTCGTAGCCTAGATTAAGGGAATAATCCCTTTGATTTTTCCTACGATATGCAAAACTCCTGGCTTGGAGCTATGCTATATCCCTATGGGAAGCCGCTACACGTCTTCAGCGCACGTTGAGCGCAAGCATTGCTCTTTTCACAGCAGTGTGAGTAAAAATAACGCAGATCGAGTAGACCGCTGAGAATCGTAGTTTTAGATTGCTAAACGGCAATCTAACTGGTGTGGATCTATGGTCTGCAAAAAGTCTCATTAGACAATAAATTCTTTGTCCGTAGAGAATTTTATCTCTATAGGTAATTTTACCATAGGAAGCTACAGCAATCAAGAATGTACTTGGTTGACTGAGGTTCTACTAATTTTATGGAATTTTATATTCGTTTGAAAGGGTGCTAGTAGAACAATGATTTACGGAAGTATACCTATGATGATTTTTATTTTAGCGTCTGGATATTTGTTCACAGTCTACCTGTTATTAGCACTGGCAAAGCGAACGGGCACAAAGACTGTTCCTAAAACTTTTCCTTCATCTGCCGAAGGAAAACACAAGCAGGAGATATCAGTAAGGGCAAAAGTGACTGAAGCTGTTAATAGTCAGTAGTGGGTAGTGAGGAGTTAAGAGTTATTAATTCAAAATTTTTAACTCCTAATACTGATTACATCTAAGGTTGCTTGCGAACAAGGGGATTTTGCCCCTTGCCTCACTAGTTTGATTCTGTAAAGTTTCACAAAGAATAGGTATAAACCTCGTCTAGCTCGAAACCTGTGGTTTTTTTGCCAAAAAATATAAAAAACCTTAGAAATGCCCTTGGTCTAAATCGTTCTATTTGTTTGGGTCGTTTTTATCCTTTTTGTCCTTGGGATCTTTTTTAGGTTTTTTAACTTCTTTATTACTTTTTCTTTCCTTCGACATTAGCGTTCTCCAACTAGGTTATTCAGTGAAAGCTTCCATATTCTGCCGTTAGAAAATCAGGACATGACTTACCTGATATTCTTGTAAGGCAAAAAAGAAAGTATCAAACATAAATGCTACTAACTACAATGATACGGTGTTGTTTGATTTAATGTAGCTTGAATCCATATTGCCAGAGGTTGCCCAAATTTCATCAAGATTCAGGTTACAGAGGAGAATTTTCTTTTCTGGCAATCATAACCTAAGTAAATCGGCTTAAATAATTAAAGATTTGCAAGACTTACGCAAATAATAGCCAAAACCACACGCGGTAGGGGTAATATCATGAATTGCCTCTACCGCGTGTGGTTTTGCGTAAATTCTATTCTAACTCCCTTGACTGACTATTGCTCCAACAATTTCAATCGTTGCCACCAACGATTGAGGGGATAATAGACCACGGGTGCCCACAGACTACTAAGAATGGCAGAGGCGAGGGCGACACGCTGGTAATATGTCCAAATATCTGTTACTTTGCGCTCATTTCCTATCAAAGTTAATTGCAACCCAAAGATAGTTTCTGCCAAAACTGCCATCACAAAGACAATTACAGCAATTGAAATAAAGTCTTCTTCAATAAAACGCTGTTTCTGGAGTAAACCAGTTAAAACTCCCACTATCCCTAAACTGAGGGCATGAGTCGGGTTAGGTGCTGTCATGGAATCTTGAAGTAGCCCCAGAACTATACCTGCCAAGGCTCCAGCAAATACTGTGCGCTTCACACTCCAAGTTACCACCCAAATTAATAGCCAGTTAGGGCCAATTCCCAATAATTCCATACCTGGCAGGCGGGTTGGTAATAATAGTAAACATAACAGTACAGAACTAGCAGTCACTATCCAACTAAACAACTGCCGTACACCGGGATGCCAACGAGAAAGTGGCTGTATTCGGAATTTCGATTTTCGCTCTGACGATTTTGGCTTTTTCTGCCTGCTAATACCAAATGCAGGAATCTTCATTTTTCTATGGATTTTCAAGGGAGAATTTACTTAGACTTTTGCGGCAGTTGATTTGCCGACTTTTCGTTTTCCGGCTCTTGGTTTTCTGGCTTTGGATAAACTGCTACCCAATCAAGAGAGCGGATTGGCGGAAAAAGCTCAATTTTCGCTACTGATGCGGGAAGTTTCTTTAAATCCAGCGACTTAATTCGTCCTACTGCCAAGCCAGATGGAAATTTCTGACTATAGGTAGATGTGGAAACTAAATCTCCTATTTTGACATTTGGGACTTTTTCATAAAACTCCAGCACAGCTTCGGCAGAAGAATCTCCTCGCAAAACGCCTTTAGCTGCTGTGCGGCTAACTGATACACCAACTTGACTCTTGAGGTCACTGATTAACAACACGCGGCTAGTATTGGGAGTTACACTCTCCACCAAACCGACTAATCCGCCATCGGCCTTGACTACAAAGCCTTCCTGAATGCCTGCATTCGCGCCGCGATTCAGAGTAACTTGTTGCCACCACTGGTCAGCACTACGTCCTATTACCCTGGCTGGAATTGGCCGTGATGCCAGTGGCTCTTTTTCCACATAGCCTAATAAATCTTGTAGCTTTGTCTTTTGACTTTCCAAATCTACTATACGGGTTTGCAATTCTAATATCCGGGCATCTCTGATACGTTCTTCTGGAGTTGGCCCTGACTGCAACATCTCTAATGGACGGGTAAGTGCCTGGTATGTCTCAAGCACCAATTCACCTTGAGTTTGTCGCAATACCCAAGCACTACCAACTACTAGAGCTAACAACCCTATTTGTAAACCTTTACGATCCCACCAGCGCCGTATTGTAACCATATATACCTTTATCTACTTATACAATTAAGTTCTATTTGGATTCTATTTATATAGAACCCAAATAGAACTCAAATAGAACTCAAGTATGATATTTTTTTGCTACATATTGCGAGAGCTTTCGGTAACAACCCGTTCTAGTTGTTTGAAGTTTTCTAACACCCGACCGGTTCCCAGCACAACACAACACAGAGGGTCGGCGGCAATGTGAGTCACAATACCCGTTTCATGACTAATTAAGGTATCTATGCCTTTGAGCAAAGCACCACCCCCAGCTAACATAATCCCTCTGTCAATAATGTCTGCTGCTAGTTCTGGAGGTGTACGTTCCAGTGTCCGCTTCACAGCTTCTATAATTACTGATAGTGGTTCCAACATACTTTCACGAATTTCTGGGCCTTTGATGGTTACAGTTCGCGGTAGACCAGAAAGCAGGTGTAAGCCTCGGATTTCCATCATGGCATCATTATCATCATGGGTAGGATACGCAGAACCAAGCCGAATCTTGATGTCTTCAGCAGTCCGTTCACCAATGACTAAGTTATGAACTTTTTTAATATACTGAATGATTGAATCAGTTAGTTCATCCCCAGCAATGCGTACTGATTCGCTGATTACCGTGCCCTGAAGACTCAGCACTGCGACTTCTGTTGTACCACCACCAATATCGATAATCATGTTGCCAGTGGGTTCGGCAACAGGCAGTCCTGCACCAATGGCGGCAGCTACAGGTTCATCAATTAGATAAACTTTTCTTGCTCCTGCTTGGTGAGCCGCATCCATTACAGCTCGTCTTTCTACACCCGTGACCCCACTGGGAATACCAATGACAATTCGGGGTAAAATTAGAGATTTGCCTTCATTTACACGCTGAATAAAGCTTTTCAGCATTAGCTCGGCTATATCGAAATCAGCGATTACACCATCGCGCAAGGGGCGGAGGGCAATCACATTTCCAGGTGTGCGGCCGAGCATTTTTTTGGCTTCTTCTCCTACTGCTAGTGCTACCTTTTCGTTGACATCGATAGCAACTACAGAAGGCTCTTGCAGTACAATACCTTTCCCAGATACATAAACCAGGGTGTTAGCAGTACCGAGGTCGATACCCATATCCCATGATGTGCGAAAGTTCCTAAAAATACCCACGCTTCTCTAAGCCCCCTATGTGCGATACTTCTTGACTACAACGGTAAGAGTGGATTCGATTATCTTTGTATCCTGAGTTCAGCAAACTAAACTATATTTTTATATGATTCCCAGGAATATTTACTATGTCTCAGGCCCTTGTTTTTTGATATTCTCTGGTTTGCTTAGTATATCCGTATACTTTTATGTGTTTCTCCAAGTAGTTATGTATAATTTTTCAATTCCACTATATTGTTAACTGTTTAACACATTATTTTCAAGTGTTTCACAATTCGCTATGATAAAAGTCGGAATTAACAAGTACACCTGTACTGAAAGGTAAAACCTATGAGTATCAATATTGTCACCCTTGTTGGCCGTGTAGGCGGCGACCCAGATATAAAATATTTTGAGTCTGGTAGTGTTAAGTGTAGATTGACATTAGCGGTAAAAAGGCGATCGCGCAACAGCGACGAACCTGACTGGTTCACTCTGGAATTATGGGATAAAACGGCTGAAGTAGCAGGTAATTATGTGCGTAAAGGCAGCTTAATTGGCATCAAAGGTTCCTTAAAGTTTGACACATGGAGCGATCGCCAAACTGGAGCAAACCGTTCTACACCAATTATTAGAGTAGACCAACTAGAATTATTAGGCTCTAAGCGCGATGGAGAGGGCGGTGGAGATATGTCTTCAGAACATTTTTAATTAATTGGGAATGGGGAATGGGGAATGGGGAATGGGGAATTCATTATCAGTCCTTTGTCCTCACAAATGACAAAGGACTAATGACAAATGACTAATAACTAATTTGTAAAGTCACCGATGCTTCTACTTCCTGTTCACCCCCAACAACAGGAGTGGAAGAATCAGCTACCTTGGCAGCTTCAGCGCGTAAAAACATGGGTGGTGGAGGCGCAGTGGCATTATTAACTTGAATGCTGACTATTTCTTTGGATTTGAAACCCAAGGCGCTGAAAACAGCATCAGCTTGCTGCTGGGCATCTTGGGTGGCTTCTTTTAATGCTTGTTTTTGAGCAGCTGCGATCGCTTCATCATTCGCAATAAAACTAATACCATTAATTTGTGTTGCACCCGCTTTCACTGCATCATCTAATAACGTACCAGCTTTCTCTGTGGGAATCCTAAAACTCACCGTGTTACTGGCAGCATAGCCTGTAATCCTTTGTACATTATTGGTGTAGCTATAGACTGGATTCAACCGGATACCAGTAGTTTGTAATTTTTCGACATTTTGGCTTTTGAGAAACGCAACTACAGCCGATGACTTCCGGGCGGCTTCTTGCTGTACTTCCTGTGCTGTTTTCCCCTGAATCTCCACTCCTAAGCTAACTTGCGCCAGGGTTGTCGGAATCGTTTCAACTCCGCGACCACTGACACTAAGGGTTCGCCACATTTTCTCCTTCTCTTGCGCCAATGCAGGTAGTACAAAAGTTGCACATACTAGCAGGGCTAAAGGCAGTATTTTCCACAAGTTTCCAGATGGAAACTGAGAACCGGGTAAAGCGGCTCTAGTCATAAGATTTGCACTCCTCAAAGTATCCACAGATGTTTTTAATAAGCGTATTTAGCAATCTTCTGGCGGCTGTTAAAAGTCAACAGTCACCACAAGTTTTTCACAACTTAGTGCGATCGCTAGATACGATTTGTATGTTCTTACTTTGACACTGCGATCGTCAAAAGCTGAAATGGTTACATTTTTTGATACTAAAAAAATTACACCAACATTTTTAAAGATTTTGTCATGATCATAAATTAAGTCACCGACTTTGACTTACTAAGACTTCCTAGACTGTTTGTAGTCAAGGCTTCCGAAGTTTTCTGATAGCGCTTGATGGAATGGAGAAATGGCACAAATTAAGTTTTTGAACCTGCCAATAGCGTCTCCACAGATAGATGTTTTTCAGAAACACGTCAAAATCAAAGAGAAGGATTTTCACAGAACCCATGCATTTGTTAGATCCAATTAACTTCTCTTTTCCTCTGCTGGCTACTGCAACAGAAGCCGCAGACAGTTCAATGGTAGTAGCCGCAGTGCTACTCAGCTTAGTAGTCGTTTACCTCGCCAGCAAAGTTGGTGGAGAGTTATCAAACAAAGTGGGTTTGCCGCCCGTTTTAGGCGAACTAGTAGGTGGTGTGGTAGTTGGCATCTCTGTTTTCCACCTTTTAGTGTTTCCAGAAGGCAGCACAGACAGTTCTAACTCTTTGATCATGTCCTTCCTTCAAATCACTGCTGGTTTAAGTCCTGAAGCTACTCCAGCCGTGTTTGCAGCCCAATCTGAGGTCATTTCCGTTTTGGCAGAGTTGGGTGTAATCATTCTGCTGTTTGAAATCGGCTTGGAGTCGAACTTAAAAGACTTAATGGCAGTTGGTATCCAAGCCACCGTCGTTGCATTTGTGGGGGTAGTAGTACCCTTTGCGGCTGGGACTGTGGGACTGATGACTTTATTTGGAATTGCTGCTATACCCGCAATTTTTGCTGGGGCGGCTTTGACTGCCACTAGTATTGGGATTACTTCCAAAGTACTGTCAGAGTTGGGGCGACTCAATTCTAAAGAAGGGCAGATTATTTTGGGTGCTGCTGTAATTGACGATGTTCTAGGAATCATCGTTTTGGCGGTAGTTGCCAGCCTCGCTAAAGATGGCGTGGTGGATGTCAGCAAAGTTATTTACTTGATTATCAGCGCCACTGGTTTTATTTTGGGAGCAATTCTACTAGGGAATGTTTTCAATAAATCATTTGTAGCGATCGCTGCTAAACTCAAAACACGCGGTGGACTGGTAATACCAGCATTCATCTTCGCCTTTGCTATGGCATACCTTGCCGCCGTCATCCACTTAGAAGCAATTTTGGGAGCTTTTGCAGCGGGTTTAGTTCTAGAAGAGACAGAGAAACGCAAAGAATTGCAAACGCAAGTCTGCCCTATTGCCGATATGTTAGTGCCAATTTTCTTTGTTACTGTTGGGGCAAAAACTGATTTGGGAGTGTTAAACCCAGCAATTCCCGATAATCGGGAAGGTTTAATTATGGCAACTTTCCTGATTACAGTAGCCATTCTCGGTAAAGTAATCACAGGCTTAAGCGTGTTTGGTCAACCGGAAATCAACCGTTTAGCGATCGGTGTGGGGATGATTCCCAGAGGGGAAGTTGGATTAGTGTTTGCTGGTGTCGGCGCAGCCAGTGGCGCTCTCTCGAAACCACTAGGGGCGGCAATCATTATGATGGTTATCTTGACAACCTTTTTAGCTCCTCCTTTGTTACGATTTGTGTTCCCAGATCCAAAAACTGTGGATGCAGGCTTAGACCAACTGGTTTTAGATGGTTCTTCTGGAACCTCGTTGGTAATTGAACCACCTAAATCGAAGGTGCCAGCATCAAATGACAGTGGCAATTTGGAAGTAACTCCAGATTCTGGCGATCGCTAATCAAAATCTTGGGTAAATTCTTACTGAGTTCTGAGTGATTTTCCCTCAGAACTCAGCACTCTAAATTCAGTAAAATCACCGTATTTTGAAGATTCTGTAATTATAAAGTGGAAACTTCTCTCTCCAAATTTCCGTCCCATCTGATTGTAGAATAATCGTCTGTTTATAATTTCTACCCGCATTCGGAATGTTATTTATTTCCAGTATCCCTAGGCTTGTGAGCCATTATCTGAATATTTTCCAGGTAATTGGGGAGTAACACCCATAAATTTTGCTAGATCGTCTGACAGTAATGGGAATTATCTACTTAGTGCATTGATGGCAAAAAACAAAAAACAGTTATCAGTGAACGGTTATCAGTTATTAGTTTTCTAGCTTCCTTGGGAGTCAGATTCCTCCACCTCCAAAGGTGGAAGATTTTATATTGGGATTTCAAGCAAATATGAAATCTGATAACTGATTTAAGCGTGTCTTTATACCAGCTTAAAAATCAAACAAGGCATCAAAGATCAAGTTTAGGTGGTGACGGTGTGATGACTTACCAATGAGTTGAGATATTGACGACTCCCATGAACGTGAATTAGGAGAAAGAACTGTGAAATTACACTGGTTACTACCCAGCACTATTGGAACTATCTTCATGCTATCGTCGCCGGCAATGGCTGCGAAACTTGAATCTTGGCGCTTTGATGCCAATCAAAACAGGCTGGAAATTAATACTGTGGGAGCAGTTCAACCCCAGGCACAACTAATTTTCAACCCGACTCGGCTGGTAATTGATTTGCCAGGAACTACATTTGGCCGTCCGCAGCTAACCCAACAGGTGGGCGGGGGAATTCGCTCAATCAGGGTTGGGCAGTTTGATACAGAAACAACACGCATAGTTGTAGAACTGGCACCTGGTTATACTTTAGACCCCAAACGCGTCCAATTTGTTGGGACATCTGGCGATCGCTGGACGGTGCAATTACCTAGACCAGAAGTTGATCGAGTAGCCTCATTTCCCGCCTCACCTCCCAGAAGTGCTTACACTGTCGTTACCCCAGACTCTGACCGACAACCTAGTATTTCAAGGGTTGCCACTAATACACGCGGGGCGACTCAAATTGAAGGCTTGACAGTAACAGGCGATGGGTTGTTCCTCCGTACCAGTGGTGGCAATCCGGGGATTAAGACAATTCGCAGCCGCGATCGCGCTAGTATCTTCATAGATGTCTCTGACGCATCTTTATCACCACGTCTGGCGCAACAGAATAATCAGCCTGTTAACAAACATGGTATTAGCCGCGTCGAATTCACCCAACTACAAAACCAAGCTCCTATCGTTCGCTTGACTTTGCGGGTAGATAAAAATAGTCCAGATTGGCAAGCCAGTAATAGTAACAGTGGTGGTTTGGTGGTTCTGCCTAGTCGCGTTGTCAGATTGCCTGGAAGTAGTAATTCGGACAATCAATCACAACCACCCTCTTTCCCTAGCAGATTATCTGCTGCTAATAACTCCCCAGCAACCATTGAGTCTGTGCAACTGGCTGATAATGGCAGACAACTGCTGATTAGAGCAGACCAAGCTTTATCTGCTACGGGAATCTGGGATAGATCATCCGGTGTGTTCCGTGTCACAATTAACAATGCCAAGTTAGCTCCCAGAGTTACAGGCCCTACTTTTGCCCCCAATAGCCCCATTATCCGGGTACGTCTGCAACCCCAAGCAGCCAACACAGTCGTTGTTTTAGTTCAACCAGCACCTGGAGTACAACTCGATCAACCCCAGCAAATCGGCGACCAGCTTTTGGCTATACCAATACAAGGTTCTCGTCGAATTGTTTCTCTCCCCGGAAGACCCTCCTATGGTTTACCTGGGCTACCGCCGCCAAACCGGGGGCCATTCCCAGACCCAAACAATCCCAATCCTCAGCCCCAATTCCAACCACAGCGCCGAGTTACCAATGGACGAATGGTAGTCATTATTGACCCAGGACATGGCGGTAAAGACTCAGGAGCAGTGGGCATTGGGAGATTACTCGAAAAGGATATTATTTTACCTATTAGCAAAAGGATAGCTCAGGTTTTGCAGCAAAATGGCGTACAAGTCGTTATGACGCGGGATTCTGACTATTTCGTCACCCTTCCCGGACGGGTGCAATTAGCAGAGCGAGCTAACGCTGATGTATTTGTTAGCATCCACGCTAATTCGGCTGGTGCAAGTCGTCCAGATGTCAGTGGCTTGGAAACGTATTATTACGACAGTGGTTTGGGTCTAGCTCGCGTTGTCCATAACAGTATTCTCCAAAGCGTAAATGTCAGAGATAGGGGAGTGCGGCGAGCCAGATTTTATGTCCTCAGAAAAAGTTCCATGCCTTCTATTCTTGTAGAAACAGGTTATTTGACTGGTCGAGATGATAACGCTAAACTCAGAAGCTCCGCTTACCAAAATCAAATGGCAGATGCGATCGCTCGTGGCATCCTTCAGTATTTAAAGAGAAGATAAGTAATTTAGTCGAAATTATTGAGTAAATACATCTAATCTTTACCGTTTTTATCCAATTTAGTAGTAAAACCAATTTAAGTATTATTGCGGCGGGACAAGAGTAGCATCTTTGTTATTGTCATCTGATGCTTACAAGTCAAATTTACCTGGGCGAATGGATGGCATGGCAAAATCAGAGGAGCGTGCTATATTTTACGCCATTAGCTGTGTCTTAATAAGAGCGTAATACTCAAGTGTGTGCGGTGATGGTGTGAGGATTTGCCAATATATTGAAATTTTGACGGCTCCCATGAATGTGAATCAGGAGAAAAGACTGTGAAATTACGCTGGTTACTATCCAGTACTATTGGAACTATCTTCATGCTATCGTCGCCCGCAATGGCTGCGAAACTTGAATCTTGGCGTTTTGATGTCAATCAAAACAAGCTGGAAATAAATACTGTAGGGAATGTTCAACCCCAAGCACAATTAATTTTTAACCCCACTCGTTTGGTAATTGATTTACCAGAAACAACATTTGGCCGTCCGCAGTTAACCCAACAGGTGGGCGGTGCAATTCGTGCTATCCGTGTTGGACAATTTGACGAACAAACAACGCGCATAGTCGTTGAACTGACTCCTGGTTATACTTTAGACCCCAAGGGTGTACAATTTGTTGGTAGAACTGGCGATCGCTGGATGGTGCAATTACCCACGCCAGTAGCCGAAAATGTTCCCTCAAGAAATACTGGTGGGCAACAACAAGCTATAGCAACACAACCTTCACTGAGAACATCTCCATCTGTGTTCTCACCAAGAGATATTTACAATGTGGTGAGAACAAGCCCTATTAATCCACCTAAAAACGGAATGCTTGCCGCTAGGGTAACTCAAATTGAGAACTTACAAGTTACAGGCGATGGTTTTTTCATCCGTACCAATGGTGCTAATCCTCAGATTCAGGTAAATCGTAGCAACGATCAAAGAGAAATTAACATCGACATTGCCAGCGCTACTTTATCACCAAGTCTAGAGCAACGCGATTTGCCGATTAATCGTTATGGTGTCAGCCGTATTCAGTTCAGCCAACTACAAACAAGTCCATCTGCTGTTCGCATGACTTTACAGGTGGATGAAAATAGTCAAAATTGGCGAGCAACTAATAGTAACAGTAGTGGTTTTGTGCTTCTGCCCAGTCGTGGCATTGCCCAGTTCCCTGGAGGTAATAGTAATAGTCCACGCCCCATACCATCTAGTACAGCGACTATTGAGTCTGTGCAACTGGCTAATAATGGCACACAACTGCTAATTAGAGCAGACCAAGCTTTATCTGCAACAGGAGGCTGGGATAGAAGCTCTGGTTTGTACCGCATTATCATCAACAATGCTCGGTTAGCTCCCAAAGTTACAGGGCCGACTTTTAATTCTAATAGCCCTATCCTACGAGTCCGCCTGCAACCCCAAGAATCTAATACAGTTAACGTCTTGGTTCAGCCAGCAGCCGGAGTGCGAATTGGCGAACTTAACCAAGTTGGCGACCAGCTTTTGGCTCTAGAATTACAACGCTCTGGTAGCGTTACACAGCAGCCCATTGATTTACCTCCTTTATCGCCAAACCAAGGTCAATTCCCCAACCCCATAGATAATCCTCGTCCTATATCTCAACCAAAGCCGCGCCCCTCAGTTCCTAGAGGGAAATTACTAGTTGTGATTGACCCAGGACATGGTGGAAAAGACTCAGGCGCTCCCGGTCTAGGTGGACTTTTAGAAAAGGATGTAATTCTGCCTATTGGTAAAAGGGTAGCAGCAATTTTAGAGCAAAATGGTGTACAAGCAGTACTAACGCGGGATGCTGACTTTTTCGTAGAACTTCAGGGGCGGGTAGAAATTGCCGAGCGAGTTAATGCAACTGCGTTTGTCAGCATTCACGCTAATTCTGTTGATAATCGCCCGGATGTGAATGGCTTAGAAGTATATTATTACGATAGCGGTTATGCTTTGGCGGAAGCGGTTCGCAATACCATTCTGCAAAACATCGGTACAATCAAAGACCGGGGAACCCGCAAAGCCAGATTCTACGTTCTCAGAAAAAGCTCTATGCCTTCGATTTTAGTAGAAACAGGTTATATGAGTGGTCGAGAAGACAATCCCAGATTGGCATCACGAGAGTATCAAAATCAGATGGCAGATGCGATCGCTCGTGGCATCCTAAAATACTTACAGCGTTAACATAGTACAAATTACTATTAAAAGGTGGTATTTAGAATCCTTTGGCGTGCAGAATTTAGTGGTCAATTAGCCGATTGTCTGCTAAATTCTGTATTTTAAATCCCAAAACCTAAATTAATATCAGCCTGTGTATTCATCTTCGATCTTTGAAGCGAATCTGGACGATTTTTCTGCTCAAGAACCCCAACGTGCCCCAATTGGCATCTTTGACAGTGGTGTGGGTGGATTGACGGTACTGCGACAAATATATCGGCAACTCCCCAATGAATCAATTGTTTACTTTGGGGATACAGCTAGACTTCCTTACGGAATTCGTTCACAAGCAGAAATTTTACAATTTACGCGCGAAATTATTACCTGGCTACAAAAGCAGCAGGTAAAAATGGTAATTATGGCTTGCAACACTAGTTCTGCCCTAGCCCTAGAAACCGTCCGTCAAGAATTCAACATACCCATTTTAGGGGTAATTCTGCCGGGTGCAAAAGCTGCGGTGCAGGAAGGGAAGCGGATTGGTGTAATTGCCACTCCAGCTACGGCAAAAAGTAATGCTTATAAGCACGCCATCCTTGAAATTGCTCCTGATGTTCAAGTCTGGCAAGTTGGATGTCCAGAGTTTGTGCCACTGATTGAGCAAAACCGGATTCATGACCCCTACACTGCTGAAGTGGCACGAGCCTACCTAGAGCCTTTACTAGACCAAGAAATCGACACCTTAGTTCATGGATGTACCCATTATCCCCACCTTACACCAGTATTGCGATCGCTCCTCCCCTCTCAAGTCAAGCTAGTTGACCCAGCTGTTCATGTCGTGGCAGCTTGTGCCCAAGAGTTAGACTTGCTAGGCCTAAAAAATACTCACCTCCCACTACCAACTCGCTTCGCCGTTAGCGGGTGTCCACAACAATTTTCCCAGTCAGGAGTGCAATGGCTAGGCTATACCCCGATGGTTGAGGAGGTTCGCTTCACTGATAGCGCTATTTCCCAACTTCTTTGAAGGGGGCAGGGGGCAGGGGGAAGAGAGAAGGAAGACAAGGGAGAGGGGGGAGACAAAGAAGAGACTTGTTTAATCATTTTCCCTTATTCCTCTTATCAGAAAAATGGGTTTAAAACCCCGTGCTTCCAGCACGGCTTTAAAGTAATGAGTAATGAGTAATGAGTGGATAAAAAATAGGTATTTACTCATTACTTATTACTTATTACTCATTACTCCTTCTTAAGAGTGCGTTCACGGCAGTGAGGATGTCAACCTCCTTGTCCTCCTTGTCTCTCTTCTGCCTATTTGTATCAACCTTAAAGTGAAACGTAAATTAGGCGGGAGTAAATTTCAGCGAAACACCGTTCATACAGTAGCGCTTGCCTGTAGGTGCAGGGCCGTCATCAAAAACATGACCAAGATGACCACCACAACGGCTACAATGTACTTCAACTCTGGTCATAAATAGCGACTTATCTACAGTAGTAGCGATCGCACCTTCAATCGGGTTAAAGAAGCTTGGCCAGCCAGTACCACTGTTAAATTTGGTATCAGAGGTAAACAGTGGCAGTTCACACGCGGCACAATAATAAGTACCCTTGTCGTACTCTTTATCTAATGCGCTGGTGTGAGGGCGTTCAGTCCCGTGTTTACGCAATACATTAAACTGTTCTGGCGTTAAAATCGTGCGCCACTCTTCTTCTGGTTTGGTAATTTCAAATCCACTATTAGAAGTTGTCATCGCTTTTGCCCCCCAGTTGATATACCTTGATAACAATGCTGTGCCGACTATTACCGCACTAGCCTGTAAAAAATATCGTTTGTCCATATATCTATTATTTTCTATTTTCCGGTTAACTGGGCAATCAACTCCAGTACGGAATTCCCTACTTAATCACTATAATCAGCGATCGCTCTGAATTAGCGCTGATAAAGTGATTAAAATTAGCTAAGAAACCAAAAATTATTCTGCAATCAAACACTATAAGGAATCGGAATCAAGTTGACTTGATTTTGAATACATCTGAATGTGTAGCGACGCTCAATCATCATCTTCATCAGAGGTGGTTGTTAGCTCCTGAGTAGTCCCCTGTTTACCCTGATTCGTCAAAAATACAAATGCGCGATTGAGTCGCTTTACCCCACTGAGGGTAATTAGGGTCAGTAGCCCTCCTAATAATCCCATTTGCCACAGACCGCAACCAATGGCAGCCCCTAACCCGGCCGCAGTCCAGACACAGGCGGCTGTAGTTAAACCTTTTACTTTTGGTGTCGCAGATTTTCTAGGAGACTCTTGTAAAATCAATCCGGCTCCAAGAAATCCTATCCCGGTAGCTACACCCTGAATGGTGCGACTCAGTGCATTGGTGGCAGCATAGGGACTATCACCTTCAGCCTGCAAAGGAATCATTACGAATAGTGCTGCTCCCATACTCACAAGCATAAATGTTCTCATCCCTGCTGGTCTACCCCCTTGTTGACGGTTAAATCCAATCAGGCAACCAACCAGAAGCGCCAAAGACAATCTAAACGCTATATGTGGCCAATCGTTGGCAGTAATAAACATCGGCCCCATTACCTTTTTCCTCCTAGAGACAGAATGGAATTTTGCGCCTATTGCCAGTGAGCTAGATGGCTACCCACGTTTGTAGCTGAAAACCCAAGTACAGTAAACCAATGGGTTTGGCGTACATTAAGGTTAATTTAACAGAAGGTTAGGAATAAGTAAACTAATATACACAAAACTGCCATTGCTGTATAAAGTTTTCCTGCAAAAGCGAATGCTCTCTAGCAGAAATTCGACCTTCTACTATGAGCTATGGATTTACAGTCTGAGGGGAATTTTGTATATTTTTAAATGTGTAGGACTTACGCAAACAATGGTTAAAACCCTGATTCGCAGGTAAGGGCAATTCATGTAGACGCAAAGCGGCTTCCCGCAGGGTATTGCCCCTACCGTGTCTAGTTTCGCGTAAGTTCTAATGTGATGTCTGCAACGGGCTAGGTCTCTGCATTCTATCTATATCAACCAAAACTCTGAACAACATACATATCATTACCAGTATCCCCTACTAAAAGCAAGTTACTGTCATCACTTTCTAGATTTCGACTGCCAGCAATACCCTTTTGCAGGACTTTAATCAGCCTTTGGGGAGAGAAAGATTCTAATTCCACAAACTTTCCAGATTCTAACCATGCTAATTCTTCAGCAGACAAACTTTGACGAACTTCTTGAGGTAATTCTTTAGCTTCTTGGGCTGAATCTGGAGAACATTGAATGAACATTCCGCGTTTAGTGGCGATTATTTGACTTGGCGTTAATCCGATATCAATAATTGCAATCTCGCTATTGAGAAACCAACTAGCATTGGTTTTAAGACGATGAACTAAACTAATTCCTCGTGGATTGCAATCATGCACTGCATATACTTTCAAATCGGGATTGCGGCGCAGCATTTGCATTGTGGTGTCAAAAATACTTTGGGGATATCCAGTAATGCTGAGAATTGCACAGTTATTTTCAAAGTGGAAATTATTAGCAATTAATAATTGAGCAATGGTAGCACTATCACAAACAACTAATCTATCGAAACTGTAAGCAGTCACATCAGGATTAACCGTAGCTGGTGTATTCTCCTGCTTTGGTGAAGGAAGAATTTTGAGAATTGAACCATTGATTTGCTGCCAACGACTTAGCCAATCTTTTACTTGAGATTCAGTAAATAAAAATTCTTGTGTTACTAATCCTATTCTACCTAACTGTCGAGTTCCTAAATATATCGATAGCATTCCCATACTAACGAAAATAAAAAATAGAGGAAATGAATTCACACTGATGCTAAATAAAATTCCTCCAGTCAGAATGATTCCTCCTAAAATTTGTAAAGCCTTGGCATTTGCCTGACGAGCTTTGTTATTGAGCTTTCTAGACTTACTAGATTGTAAAAATATTATAAAAAGAATAAAACTTAAAATGAACGGTACAGTAAAAGAAGTAGGAATGGCTGTAAAAAAGCTAACTATTAGAAAGGGAACTAACCAGACAAATCCTGAAAAGGATTTAGCCCGAAGACGATTATCTAGAAAATAAAGCAGTTGCTTGGGTGTAAAAAACAAAGTGTTATTTGCAGAAATGTCAGCGATCGCCTTTGCAAAAAAAGGGTCAGTAATCTTAACACTACTCATACTGGTCGGTTCAAAAGCAAAGGGATGATTGCATTTTATACACCGACCTTGATTCGCTGTCCGGTCTTTTAGTTTATTGTCAGTTCCGCAGTTAATGCACTTCATAATGGTTGTTTGATGTTAGTTATTAATTGTTAGTCAATACGGTTGAGATTGGGCTTGATTCTCCCTTAAAAAGCTACGATGTATACGCAAGTCTGAAGTAGTTTACTCACCTGGTTTTTGCGTCAGTTTTACCCCACCCTAACCCTCCCCTTGCAAAGGGGAGGGAACAAGATTTTCCGGTTTCCCCCCTTTACAAGGGGGGATTAAGGGGGGTAATTCAACTTGTGTATACACGGTAGCCTTAGAAAGGGGGGAACTATCAAGTATCTGATTTGTTAGTAAAACACTGTAGTCTTCTCTCTGACGAATCAAGCGATGTGTGCCATTTTCTAGCAAGACTTCAGCAGGTTTGGGGCGGTGTAAAAAGTGAGACGACATGGCATAACCATAAGCACCAACATCTAGAATGGCAACGATATCACCAATTTCTAATGCTGGGAGTTGGCAATTTTTCCCCAGGTAATCTCGTGAATATGTGGTGTTACCACAAATATCTGTTGTGAATGGATCGTCTGCTTGCTTCCAAGTGATAATTTCGCGGTAGCCACCGTGTACTGATGGTACTGAAAGATTGGCAACGGTGGTATCAACTCCGACAATCTGTTTTTCTCCTTGCCATTTTACCGAAACAACTTGAGCAAGCAAAGTTGCACATCCTGCGATCGCACTTCGTCCCGGTTCAATCACTAAATCAATTTTCCGCCCTAAATGAGTAATTCTCTCGGTTAACTCAGCCCCAAATATTTCCCAGTCAAAGGCTGTTTTGTTGTGGTGATATGGGTAGCCAAAGCCACCACCAAAATCTAAATATTCCCAATCAGGTAACTTTTGTGCAATGGCGATTACTGTGTCAATCACCTGGGTGAAAGCGGCTGTGGCATTAGTTCCAGTCCCTCGATAGAAGTGTAAACCACTCAGCTTTAATCCAACCTCATAAGTTTTAGCGATCGCATCACCAAATTCTTCAGGACGCACACCAATGCGGCTATCTCCGGTAATTTCTGGCAAATTGAGGCGCAAACCTAGCCGAATAGATTTCTCTTTGCGTTTGGGTAAAACTTCGCAGCATAACTGTAATTGAGCGAGACTATCGAGATTGAGAGTTGTAACTCCCCAATTCAAGACTTGTAGCATCTCAGCCCGATTCAAATTGCTACCACTGTAAACAATCTCACTAGGATCGAAACCAGCTTGCAATCCCAGGTAGATATCTCCTGGCGTATTGGCGTGAAGTCCCCACCCAAATGAGCGAAAAATTTTTAACAACGCAATATTGCCATTGGTAACGCTTGCAAACCGAAATTGCGTGCGGGGATAACTGACTGCTTTAGTAATGCGCTCAATAGTTTCGCGTAAGCGATCGCCATTATAAACATAAAGTGGAGAACCATAAATACTCAGTAACTCCTGAGCAACTTCTTCAGAGAATGGGGGATTAAGGCGATTTTGAGTTAAATTATTTGATACCATTTACCAAGAATACTGATAAAGTAAACTACGAATTACGAATTACGAATTACGAATTATCTTGTATTTTCTCCATAGCCAACGATGTAACCAAAAAGGATGATCCAGGGACTGTTTACTTAGTTCTTCATTTAAGACGTGCGATCGCCAAAGTTGCCACATAATAAGTAACCAGAGAGTCTCACCAATCCGTCGGCCTTGAATAGCTGCTCCTAATTTGCCTTCAACGATTTGGGCAGCAATGTGAGGATAAAAGTGATTGTTAGCGCGAAGTGTTTCTGGATTGAGCCAGATGCCTAGCTGATGCCAAAAATCATTTAAACACCAAGAAGTTAGGGGAACCCCCATCCCCCGTTTTTGTCGCCAAACAATTTCAGGCGGGAGCCAATTTTCTACAGCCCGTTTGAGGATATATTTTTCACAAGCTCCTTGCAAACAGAGTTCTCCAGATAGGCGGAATGTCCATTCTGCCAAAGGTAAATCACAAAAAGGCGATCGCACCCACAACCCATGAGCAAACCCCAATGCAGTGGCACGGGGATGGATATTCTGCGCTCCTTTGAGCATCAAACTAGCACGGCGGAGTCGATGCAGCAAAGATGGACACTCATTGCGATCTAAAGCCGCCAATAGCCAATCTTCAGGATGCAAATTTTGGATCTGTGCATAAACCTCTGGCTGATAAACCTGAGATTCATATCCCCCAAGACGGTGAAAGGTGCGGAGATATTGCTGGATAAAAGTTTCCTGTCCGGCGGGATTTTCTGTCTGATAAACACCTGCGGCAATTAAAGGTTTGTTCGTCCAACCGGCAAATAATTGATCTCCACCTTCGCCGTTAAAAATTACCTGAGTTTCTTGACTCGCCCTTTCAGATAAGAGATACAACGGAACACACACCCCATCTCCAAAGGGTAAATCTAATGCTTGCACAGTTGGAATTAAGGCATTCTTGATGGCACTTGGCGTTACTGCAACTTTAATAAGCGGAATTTTGAGAAACTGGGCAACTTGTTCAGAGTATGGATATTCTGAAATACCTACATCACCAAAATCTAGAGTGTAGGCGCGGACTTTCACCCCTGCTTGCACCAGCAGCGCCGCCACCACTGAAGAATCGAGTCCGCCAGAGAGAAATACCGCAACAGGTTCATCCTTTAAATCGGCAATCTGTCGTTCAATGGAATCTTTAAGGAGGGTTTGCAATTCGGTAATTGCTGTAGCTTCATCTGTTAACTGGTCTGGGGCTTCTTGCCACGAGTGGATTTTTTTAGATTCAGGTGTTTGCAGAATACCTGATTGGCGATCGCTCTGCCAAACTAATTCAGTTCCCGCCGTCACTGCAAACACACCATTAACAGGGGTTAAGGGTGTGGGAACGTAAGAAAAACAGCTATAGCCATATAACCCAGAAATGCTAACTTCTGACTGTGGCAAAATCGGCAAGAGTAGTTGCAGTTGTGATGCAAACCAGATAACTTCTCTTTGCTGAGTCCAATACAAGGGCATCTTTCCGAAAGGTTCTCTACCCAAAATTAGGCAGTTATTTTCTTGGACACTTACCCAAACATCGGGTGAAGTTAATAATCCTGATGCCGAAATAGCAGCAATTTGATTTTTTAGCGGTAGACAATTTCCATCAATTCCTATATGAACAACATTCCAAATAGGAAAAGGATAATTTTCTTGTAGAGAGAAATAATTTTTCTGACCTAACCCCCTAACCCCCTTCCCTGCAAGGGAAGGGGGAAAGTTCAAAACCTCTCCCCTACAAAGGGAGAGGTTTGGAGAGAGGTTTTCCACAATACTAGTTAACAGCGCTTCCAACTCCTGTTGAGCGCCGTAACCCCAATAACCAAGAAAGTGATGCGGGATACCCATCTGGACTATTTAACTTCAAAGGTTTCATCACTAATCTGCCGACCTTCCAGCAACATCTGCACCTTCCAATTGCCTACAGTTGCAGCCGGATTAATCGTGTAGCGGCACTGCGTATCCCAGACAGACGTATTAATTTCGCGGGTTTGATAACTGTTCTGCTTGACAATTTGACCACTTGGGTCAATCCAATTACAGGAGAGAGCCAGCTTTTTACCCAAGGGTGCATCTTTTAAAGTGACACGGTAAAAAATTTCTGGATTGGTTTGGCGGGAAATTGTCTTCAAGTCACCGCCAGTATTTGATACCAAGGTGATGCGGTCTTGTTGAGCAGAAACACGAGAGAGTACAGAATTCTGTCGTTGGATGAAAAATATTGTAGATGCACTCAGTATCACTAAGAATGCCACAACTCCAGAGGTAATCCATCGATTGCGGCGTTGCTGTACCTCCAGCGCTTGGCGGCGATTTAACTGAATCAGCGCTTCATCTAGTAACTCAGGCGGTAAATTCAACTCCTGTAAAATTTCTCTAACCTGCTGTTGGTCTAGTTCCGCTTCTCGACGCACTTGCAGACCTTCTACTTCTGTGACTATTTGTGCTAATTGCTCTTGAGTAAGTCGCTGCGTCATCGCTTAACTCCTGTTAAAAAAACTTGATGGCGATTCTTGATCTTGATTACGTGCAATCAGAAGAACTCTATACCCAATTTTCTAAGTACATCATAAGCTACAACCTAAAGTTGTTGCTTTTCGGATTCTTTCTAAGATATCTTTCCGAAAGCTTTATTTATTTGACCAATCTAAAATCCAAAATTGTTATGGCTCAAGAACAACAAACCGCAATTGAAGGTATCTATGAAGTCTGTATAGGCATCCCGGAACCAATTTCTGCAATTCAGTATTGGGAGCAATTTGGCTATCGTATTGGTCAAGTGGGTGAATTAACCGCAGATGTAGCGTATCAATTATATGGAGTAAATTCGTCTTTACGCTCAATTCGCCTCTACCACCAAAATTCAGATCATGGTTTGATTCGGTTGATGGTTTGGCAAAACCCCACCCATGAAGGTTTGGGAATAGCATCAATGAAAATTAAGGGAAATCGCTGGGCGACAAGCTTAACGACCGATGTGTTAAGTATCTTAAATCATATAGAGGATGCAAAAGCCGCAGGTTTTCCTATTAGGCACTCTAATCCTTATTGGGAAGTCATCTACAACAAAGAAAGGAAAAGCCGTCCTTTTATTGAGTCAGCAGTTGGTGTCCGAGAAATGCTGCTACTTCAACCCTTAGCTCGACAAGTTTTATTTCAACGCTTTGGCTATACACTACCCCATTACGGGCAAGTTAATCATAATGCTGCTCTTAAGGCTAGTCAGTTTACTCATATAGGAATCATCTCTCAAGATGACAGCAAAGAAACTCTCAAGTTTTACGAAGAAGTCTTAGGTTTGCTGCGTGTGCGTGATGATGTCGAAACTAGCTATGAATCTTCGCCAGCAGGTCGAGATATTTTTGACCTTAACCCTGGTGAAAAGTTTATTGTTACTGCTTTTGATGATCCGCGTTCTTCTAAGTCTGACCTGATGGCTGCACGCAGTGGTAGACTTTATATTGTTCGATTCCCAGAATCTATTAATTTAGAATCGCGTTTTGAAGCAGCTCAACCAGGCAGCTTGGGTATGTCTTTATATACCTATCGGGTTAAGGGAATACAGGAGTATTGCGATCGCATTCAAGCAAGTGCTGTGCAAAAAGTTACAAATATTATTAGTAATGAGTTTGGCGAGACAAGTTTCTCTTTCATTGCGCCAGATGGCTACTTCTGGACTTTGCTGGAAGCTAATTAACTGGGCATTGGGCATTGCTAGTTATTGCCCATGCCCTATGCCCAAAAACTAGCTTTCATTTATTTACGCCAATAGACAGTTCCTTTTTGCTATGTTTCAACTCTTTCCAAAGCGCCCTAATTTGCTCGTAAGCTTCTTCTGGAGATAGTTTTCCGCCTGTTTCTAGACAGGAAATGTAAGTAATTCTTTGGGCAAATTCTTGGAGGTTGGCATTAAATGCTAAAGTCTCTGGCTGGAATTTACCATAATATCGACTACGAGGGTAAAGAAAGTTATTTTTATCTTGCGAGTTAGGTTGTGTCATTAATTTGCTGTCTGTAATTTTTTATCAGAGTTCTAGATTTGATTGTTATCTACGTGTAAATACACAGTAGAAAATTCCAATTCCAGAAGAAGTTCATATTGTAGTAAAAAAAATATTTTATTGACTACTACAGTACGGCAGAAATATGTTGGTACGCAGTAAGTATTTTAGTGTTTATTAAGACAAAGGTTAAAATCCTTACTACAAACTTATTTACTCCCCAAAGTTGGCTCTAGTCGTCGCGTATTCATTTCTTGCTTTCACTACTGCACTTTTGATTCACCTGTAACCAAATTTCTAAACTCACAAGCAACCAAAGCTTTACTCCATAACGATTCCAAGTATCTCCTTGATAGTTTAACCAATTGCGAATAGGTAACTGGTTCAAGTAAGGAGTTATGGCTGCATTCCGATTTAGTAATAAATCTTTGGCTTCTTGCTGCCAATATTTCCGAAATCCTAACTGCACAGGCACCATCATGCCGCTTTTGGGACGATGAATAATTGCCTCTGGTAAGATATCTGCGTTCGTCGGAGACGTACCGTAGGTAATCGCTTGCTTTAAGACTGCTTTTTCTTCCACTCCAGAAAGTTTATACTCTGGAGGAATTTCCATACTTAAGTCTACTACTCGTTGGTCAAATAGGGGAGAACGACCATGCAAAAGAGCTGCTTGAGTCAAGTTACTGACTTTTGTCAGAATTTGGTCAGCGCCTTTAAACTTGATGTTCATTGCCATCAAACGATTCAGATAGCTGGCTTGGGAATATAAATCTTCTTCAAAAACCCAAGGTGCTGTTTGTACTGCTGTCCAAACTTCTGGTTTTAAAAGTTCGGGTAAGTCAACAGCGCACTTTTGAAAGGAAATTAAATAAGCTTGCAAAGCATTCTGATTGGTGACAGAGCCATATAAACTATTGATAAGCATTGGCTGATTTTTTGGCCCACCAAAACAGGGGTCGCCACCTTCGCCATTTAAAACTACTTCTACGCTTTCTCTCGCCAGTCGTCCCAGCAAAAGATTGGGAACAGTCAGTGGGTCGCCAATGGGGTCATCTAAATACGCCATTGTTTCTGGCAGACGTTCCCACATATCCTTAAAAGTAATTTCTAAAATGTGGTGCTGCGTCTGGCAATGGGATGCAACGAGACTGGAAAATTCTAACTCATTGGGACATTCGGAACCGAAATGAATCGAGAAGGTGTGAACTGGTGCTTTGTGGAATTTCGCTGCTAAAGCAGTGATACAGCTAGAGTCCAAACCACCGGAAAGAAAAACGCCGACGGGTTCGTTTGCTGGGGGTAAATATTCTTGAACAACTTGGTCTAGGAGTTCTCGCAAGCGATCGCCATGCCATGCTAAGGGTTGATCTACTGCTACAATCTGTTCTTGAAGCTGCCAATA
Organism: Nostoc sp. C110; assembly: GCF_043099725.1. Lineage (GTDB taxonomy): Bacteria > Cyanobacteriota > Cyanobacteriia > Cyanobacteriales > Nostocaceae > Nostoc > Nostoc muscorum_A. The sequence goes on from NZ_CP171148.1 coordinate 2,466,867, forward strand.
AGCTTCAACTTTGTGGTCGGGAAATTCTAAAACGGTTCCAGGTCGTAGTTCTCGCACCTGTTCCCAAAGCGTTCTTTCTCCTGGAACAAAGGCACAACAAAGATAATCTCGCAACGCCACCAAATCTAAATCTGATGAACGATAGGGTGATAAAGTTCTCAGTTGAGGCGCAATCCAACGAACCGAACCAGTGGTAGTGTAATAGAGAGTCCGAACCCCGATGCGATCGCGAACCAACTTCAATACTTGTCTTTCTCTATCCCAAACCACTAGCGCAAACATCCCCACAAGTTGGTGAAGACATTCAAAACCCCATCGTTCCCAAAGATTGGCAACTAGTTGCAGATAACTTCCTTGAAAGCTATCCGGTTCAATCCCTAACTTTTGCAGTAATTGCACTTGGTTAGTTAACCAAACATCACCAACAACAACAAATCGTCCTCCAGAACTGATTGCTAATTTCTCCGTCAGAAATCCAGAAGCTGTACGTGGTAAAACTACAGAAAATTTTTCATCTCGCCAAGCTATATTTTCATAACTTTCATCAACTGTTCCCCAAGCTACGCGCCAGGTTGGGTCAGTCTTAATGAATTCGATTTTAGGAGATTTACGATTTTTAAACGCATCAAATAGCATGGTAAATTTTCAACGCATAATCAGTAATTTTAGGGCATTTCACAAACCTATCTTTTTTTTAGGAGAGAGGCTTTGAATTCTCCGCTTCACTTAAACCAAAAACAATTTGTAAAATTTTCATCATCTCAAACAAATACACTCATTATGCGTGGTTGTTAACTTCGCGCCGGGGTGCAAATCCGTCTTCTGTGATTGGTTGTCAGCAGTGGGATAATCATCAGCCAGATAATTTAACCGCCTAGCCACCATTTACACCCACTTTGAGTGGCAAACCTTTACATTAGCTAGTATCTTATTTCTCTGCAAGTCTCTAATGCTAGTTTTCATCAACGTAAAGATATTGCTAGATTAGTTACCCAAGAACTCAATAACTTTCTACTAAAATTTTTCCCCGCATATAATCCGGCTTACAACATCATTAAATTAGTCTGGTATTTCTGTAAAGAATGAATTGCTTGTCGTTTATTCCAATCAGTAGATGAGTTGAAATCTTTACTAGATAAGCTATTGAATCAGGGCGAGTTAGTCATTAAGTTGCATCGTTAGTAAAGAAACAAGGTAAACAGTGACTCTATTGCACTTTAAATGCCGATTAGCTTATTTTGCCAAATTTTAAATGACAATTCCAATTACATAACTTGTGACTTGGGAAGCGACTATTTTTGGCCACACCCAGTATTAGCCATTTTAAAGGCATGGATTATCCTTTACTATTGATTCTCGTTAAAATCACTATTTTTTCTCTGATGTTAGCCATCGGGAGCAACCTTTCTTTTGAAAAAATGCTCTCCTTCTGGCGAAAACCTGCCTTAGTATTCCGTGCGCTTCTAGCCGTTATTGTGCTAGTTCCTCTAGTGGTTATTTTCTTGCTGAAACTGTTTAACTTACCATCAGAAGTGATGATAGGGTTGGCCTTGTTGGCAGCTTCACCAGGTGCGCCTCTAAGCACAAAGCGAACGCAAAGGGCTGGAGGCAGCTTATCCTACGCAGCGAGTCTTCAGCTAACCCTGGCAATACTTGCGGTTTTTGTTACTCCCCTCACCTTGGCGATTTTCGCCGCCTTATTTGAGAGTATTTCACAAAAGGTGGCGATTTTAGAAGTTGCCCGACAAGTCATTATGGTACAGATATTGCCTGTCAGTCTCGGTCTTTTGATTCAAAAGTTCGCTCCTACATTTGCCGAAAAGATTGCCCAACCTTTGACTTTTATTGCTAATGGTGTCTTTTCAATACTGGTTATTTTAGCGTGCATCTTAGGGCTGCCACTGTTTTCCAGAGTTTGGCAATTACCACTTGTAGCGATCGCGATTATGGTGATTGCTTCTTTAGGAATTGGACACGCTTTAGGCAGACTTGATGATGATACGCGGTCTATCTTGGCAATTTTCTGTATTGCTCGCAATTTTGGTTTAGCTTTATTTATCGCTATTTTGAATCATATACAGCAGCAGGTGATTCCGACGCTAGTAGCTTATGTAATTTTGGGAGCTTTTGTAGGTGTTCCTTACTCAATCTGGAATAAGCGCAGATTAGCCGGATAGAGTCGGGAAATTAACTCGTTATGAGTCAATACGGTTCAGTTAAGCATCTCTTTTTTCTCTCTGCGTCCTCTGCGCCTTGGCGGTTCGTTAAAAAATTGACTTTGGTAACAGAGTTTTAGCCTTAACTGAACCGTATTGCGTTATGAGTCAGCCACCCGTCAACCTAGATAAGGAGTTTTGGTTTATGTCTCTGCGTGAATACAAACCCGGAAACACTTTCCCCGGTGTCATAGGACGGACAGTTGATAAATCCAGTCCTGCTTGGCCAGAACCTTTGCGAGCCAAAGAAGGCACACCAAACGTGCTATTTATCGTCTTCGACGATACAGGCTTTGGGCAATTTGGGAGTTACGGAAGTCCGATCAAAACACCCAACCTAGACACATTAGCCGCCAATGGCTTGCGCTACAACAATTTACACACGACAGCGTTGTGTTCACCCACCCGTTCTTGTCTGCTGACTGGCCGCAATCATCATTCTAATGCCATGTCCTGCATTACAGAAGCTTCTACCGGTTATCCCGGTGGTAACGGGAATATTCCCTTTGAAAATGGGTTTCTCTCGGAGATATTACTACAGAAGGGTTATAACACCTATGCGATCGGGAAATGGCATTTAACACCCTCAGACCAGCTTTCTGCTGCCGGTCCCTACGATCGCTGGCCTCTCGGTCGCGGTTTTGAACGTTTTTATGGTTTTCTGGGAGGAGAAACCCACCAGTATTATCCCGAATTGGTTTATGATAACCACACCGTTAAGCCAGAAAAGACCCCCGCACAAGGCTACCATTTAACCGAAGACTTAGCAGATAAAGCAATTAGCTTCATCGCTGATGCCAAGCAGGTTGCCCCCGATAAGCCCTTCTTCATGTATTTCTGTCCTGGGGCGATGCACGCCCCTCATCATGTGCCAAAAGAATGGGCTGATGCCTACGCCGGACAGTTTGATGATGGTTGGGAAGCTTACAGGGAAAAAGTTTTTGCCCGTCAGCAGGAAATGGGTATTGTCCCCGCCGATGCCGAACTCTCCCGCCATGATCCCGATGTCTCTCACTGGGATACTCTCTCAGCAGCAGAAAAACGGCTTTATGCCCGTATGATGGAAGTCTTTGCTGGCTTTTTAACCCATACTGACTACCACATTGGTCGCTTACTCGACTTCCTCAAATCTATCGGGGAGTTCGACAATACTGTAATTATGGTTATCTCGGACAACGGGGCAAGTTCGGAAGGTGGGCCCACTGGTTCGGTTAATGAGAACCTCTTTTTTAACAATGTGGCAGAATCCCTAGAAGAAAATCTCAAGGCACTCGACAAGCTAGGCAGTCCAGAAACCTTCAATCATTATGCGTGGGGCTGGACTTGGGCAGGTAATACGCCTTTTCGTCGTTGGAAACGGGAAACCTATCGGGGTGGAATCAGCGATCCTTTGATTGTCCATTGGACTAAAGGCATTGAGGCAAAAGGCGAAATCCGAACTCAGTATGCCCATGCCATTGACCTAGTTCCGACGGTGCTTGATCTACTAGAAATTGAACCACCCACAACTATCAAGGGTGTGACTCAATCCCCCCTTGAAGGTGTAAGCTTCGCCCATACTTTTAATCATACTGACGCACCCACTAAGCATCTTACCCAGTATTTCGAGATGATGGGACATCGCTCTCTTTACTATGATGGCTGGCGGGCGGTTTGTCCTTGGCCTGGGCCATCATTTACAGAAGCAGGGCAGTTTTTTGGTGCGCCAATCTCAGCCCAAACCCTTACAGACTTGGATACCCATCATTGGGAACTGTATCATGTCGCTAAGGATTTTGCGGAAAATCACGACATTGCTGCTGACAACCGCCCTAAGCTAATTGAGATGATTGCTACTTGGTATGTAGAGGCGGGTAAATATAATGTGTTGCCCGTGGATGGACGTGGCACGCAACGATTGGCAGAAGAACGTCCTCAGATTGCTGTCAATCTTACCCGCTATATTTACTATCCCGATACTCAGGCGATTCCAGCCAATAGTGCCGTTAGAGTGTTAAATCGTCCCCATAGTATTACGGCTGATGTCGAAATTCCCATCGGTGGCGCAGAAGGAGTATTAATTGCTCACGGGGGTAATGATAGTGGCTACTCCTTTTATGTCAAAAATGGTAAACTTCACTGGGTTCATAACTATGTAGGGCGATCGCTCTATCATGTTGAGTCTGTAGAGTCAGTCCCGGAGGGTCGCCATCAGTTGCGCTTTGAGTTTAAAGTGACGGGTCAGCCGGATTTAGCGAAGGGGAAAGGATCGCCGGGTCACGCCCAACTTTATATCGATGGGAAATTAGTCGGACAAGCTGATGTCCCTGTAACTACTCCCTTAGCACTAGGTCTGACCAGTGGCGTAACCTGTGGCATAGCCCCTGGTGCGCCTGTAACACCTGATTATGAACCACCCTTCAAGTTTACGGGCAAGATTTATCGTGCGATCGTAGATGTTAGTGGAGATTTGACTCAAGACACAGAAGCCGAGATGCGTACCATTATGGCACGACAGTAGATGTACCATTTGTCTCCTTAAGGCACAACAGATACAAACTGCTTAAACCACAAGTGTTTAGGCTTTTCTTAGTGCCATTCCACTCTCATCGCTTTTTCCAACATGGAAGCAGGTTCTATCCCTAAAACGATCGCACAAGCAAGTCAGCAAATGCAAAGTGGCTTGCTAACTTCAAAAACGTTAGTCAAGCATTATCTTGAAGGTATCCAAAAGTTAAATCCTACACTCAGTGCCTTTATTACCGTTCTGGATAAACAAGCCCTAGGAACTGCTACTAAACTAGATTTTGAGCGAAGCAACGGTCAAGAGCGCGGATTAATACACGGGATTCCTGTTGTTATCAAAGACAATATTGATACAGCAGGAGTAAAAACTACAGTTGGTTCACAACTTTTTTGCGAACTGACAAATCAGGGCTGGTGCGATCGCATCCCATTATCTGATAGTGTAATTGTCCAAAAGCTCAAGGCAGCAGGTGCGGTAATTTTAGGTAAGACAAATTTAAGCGAATTTGCGGCTGACCTTTCTGGAAACAATCTTTTTTATGGAAATACTTGCAACTTCTGGAACCACAACCACTCATCAGGAGGTTCTTCTAGCGGAAGTGCAACTGCTATTGCTGCACGCCTTTGTTTAGCTGGAATTGGTACTGATACTGGTGGTTCAATTCGAGTTCCCGCCAGTTGGTCAGGAGTGGTAGGACTACGCCCAACTTACGGATTACTTAGCAATGAAGGTATTTTTCCCCGCGCTCGTAGTTTTGATACAGTTGGTTTTTTGACAAATTGTGTAGAAGATATTGCCATTTTACTTGATGCTGTACTCTTCCCGCTCTCCACAAATTTCAAACAACTGTATCCTCTAACAACCAATATCAACGGCTTAAAATTGGGCATAGTTAATAACTATACATTTCGGGGAATTGAACCAGAAATTGCTAAGGCAATTTATAATGCCATATCCATCTTTAAAAAACTTGGAGCTGAAATTATCACTATAAATTCTCCATTTTTAATAGAGGAATTTGATGAGGTGACTTATTCCACTATTGCTCTTTATGAATTCCATCAAGCTTTGCAAGCAGCTTATACTACAAACTCAAATATATTTGGAGCTAAAGTACAAAGCGATTTATCTAAAGGAGTAAACATTTCTTATCACAGTTACAAAAAAGCAAAGCAGAAACAGGAAGAATGTTTTCTGCAACGGCAAAAACTGTTTCAGGAAGTGGATATTTTGCTAACACCCACAACACCAATGGTTGCACCTCTTATTGACGCAGATGCTAAAATCTATCGATTAAATCAGCGATTTATGTTACCTTTCAGTTTTCTGGGTTTACCTGCAATATCGCTGCCTTGTGGACGAAGTAGTCAGGGTTTACCTATAGGATTGCAACTTGTTGGTAATTCCTATAGTGAAGCTTTGATTTTAAGAGTTGCCTTTGCTTTCCAAGTTGCTACTACTTTCTCTGAAGATAACTTTCTCTAACTAACGGTAAAACATTTCGTCCCACATTTTCGCACTCTTCTAAATGGGGATAACCAGACAAAATAAAAACTGTGATTCCCAAGTCTATGTATTCTAAAAGACGCTCTGCCACTTGCTGATAACTACCAACAATAGCCATTCCCGCACCACTTCGCACCACAGAAATACCAGCCCAAAGCAGTGGTTCAACATACCAATCTTCATCAGCATTTCCCCGTAATTCCCATTGTCGACTTTGACCGACACTTTCCCGCTTGGTATTGGGAAATTCAGTAATTCGTGCTTTAGCTAATACTTGTGGAGAAATTTTTGCCAGCATTTCTTTTGCTGTTTCCCTAGCTTCGATTTCAGTTGTTCGAGCAATAATATTAATTCTTAATCCATAACGTACCGCTTTTCTTCGTCCACAATTGCTCACTAATTGCTGCATCTGGTTGATTCGGTCAGCTAGTTGTTGCCGTGCTTCTCCCCACATTAGATAAACATCTGCAAATTCTGCACCCACTTGTTGAGCCATCTCGCTTGCACCACCGAAATAAAATAGCGGCCCAGACGGTTGCAGAGGTAATGTTTCTAACCGAGTTTGATGGAGCTGATAAAATTCTCCTTCATAGTCAAAGGGATTAGTTGTTGACCATAACTGCCGACAAATTTGCATAAATTCACAAGTGCGACGATAGCGGCTATCATGATCTAAATAATCACCATACATTGCCTGTTCTATTGGTCGTCCACCTGTGACAATGTTAAGAGAAAGGCGACCTTTACTGATATGATCTAAGGTAACAGCCATCTTTGCCAATACTGGAGCCGAATAAAACCCTGGACGCACAGCTACCATCGCTCCAGCACTAATGGTAAGTGCTAAAACTGCCGTTGCTAAAGTCCAAGCCTCCATAATGTGGTGGTTGAAACCCATACCAATTAGAACCTGCCGGAACCCAAATCGTTCTGCTGTTTTAAAAATCTCAACTGTATACTCAAGACTGGGAGGACGTTCCCAAATGGGCAAACCTAAATAGAATCCATCCCCAGATACCGGAGCGCACCAATTAAATTCCAGTTTCTGTTTGGCAAACATTTATGCAAATTTTAAATTGCGATTCAATTATGCACTAGATTTTGAGCAAACCAAAAGTTAATAATGCGTGTTAATGCTCGGAATAGGTGTTGCTATCTAAAGATCATAATGTATTGTAGAGAGCGTTATTACGAATTACGAATTGTTTAAATTAATTTTCAGATATATAAATTTTAATTTGAATGCTTTTTCTCAAACTGCTAAGGTAAGCTAACAGCGCATAAGTAAAAATCACAATTCCAGTCATTTCCAAAAATTCCTCAACCACTATACCAATTAACGTTATTAGGCCGCGTCGCCCAAAATCTTCTCTCAAAAGTCCACCCACCATTTCCATACCTAAAGTTCCACTCACATAAACAACTGCGGCAATCAGAAATAAATATCGGGTTTTGTAAGGGAGATGAAGCCAAAATTTTAGATATTTAAATGCAAAAACTCCCACTAGAATAGCACCAGGTATCACCCAGGTTTGGAAAAATATAGGATTGAGATTAAGCGATTCTCGCACTGACGGAATTATTAAAAGCTCGTGAAAACTAAATGCTTCATCCAAACTCAAATATACAAATATAAAATATAAGGTTTTCCAGCCAGAGAAATAGCGGTCTTCCGTCTTAATAGCGGTAATTGCTTTAAGTAATCCCGAACAAAATAATAGAGAGAATGCAGAATACCAGGCAGGAATATTCAATTCTTCATCTAAGCTAAATAGTTCGTAAAACCATTTGCTAGCTGGGAAGGAAAACTCCGTGAACCAGAAGTAGGCACTTAGAGCGCCTGCTAAGGTGAGGCAAATAACTGCGGTCATTAAACGTCGAGCAATTGTTTTAGCACACAGATGAATTGGTAGCTCTATGTTAAAATCTGATGCTTTTTGCTGCATACGCATACTGAGCTAATTTCCTTTGTGTGGAATAAAATCATTAATAGGAAATTATCTCATATAGGCAAATGATCTGAGCCAACTATTACAGAATCTTGAATTAAGGAAAACCCTAGATTTTTGAACGAAATTGCTAATATACTACATTAAGCCTATCTAAGTGGTGTATTTTATGAGCAACACTAAAAAAGTTAGTGAAGACTTGAGCGCTGCTGGACAACCAACTCCTAAAGATTTAAAACAGGCAGCCCAAGAGGGATTTAAGTCGGTGCTAAACCTGCGTTCTCCCGATGAACCAGGTTTTCTCAGTGATGAACAGCAGCAAGCCCAAGTTGCTGGATTGCAATATGCCAATATCCCTTTAAAGCCTTCAGAAGCAAATCAAGAGCTAACAGACGCAGCAATCCAGGAGATTGAAAATTTACCCAAACCAATTTTAATTCACTGCGCGGCTGGAGCAAGGGCTGGTGGTATTGCCTTGATTTCCAATGCTATTAGCGAAGGTCTGACCTATGAAGAAATTAGTCAGAAAGCGCAAGAGCTTGGTTTAAACTTAGAACAACCGCACCTTAAGCAATTCTTGCTTGAGAAGTATATTGCCAAGCAAGCAGAGCAAAGTTAGGGACTTGCAATAAAATACCAGTCACACTGGGGCGATCGTGATATTGCATTTGGGTAATATTTCAGAAATTTGCCAGAAAGGTTAATACTGTTTTAACTCTGGTGAGAGAAGCTTGCTTCCTTAATCCCAAACTTTGACTAAACTTCTATTTGATAATTTATCGTGTTAGCTTATTCAGATCAAAAAGAGTGTTTCATAAACGAGTAAGCTTTTTCTACCTACAAGAAATATTTGGACAATCTCTGCAAGAGATAGCGATCGCCTAAACTATTCACTACTTAATAGCACAAATCACTGCAATGCTTATGGAGAAAAGCTTATCCTTCTTCTGCATCAGCATTCAGATATGCAGATTCAACAGAAGCGATCGCACTGTCAATCGTAGCAGAAATTCAAGCAGTGCTGGCAAATCGCACTGGCGGAATGCTGAGGTCACGACTTGGCTCAATTTATGGAGATAAAATCAAATGTCTGATGTAGGTCTAATTATTCTTGCTGCTGGTGCATCCACTCGTATGGGAACGCCAAAACAACTTCTACGTTACGGTGAACAGAGTTTGATTAGGCATGTAGTTCAAGTGGCGAACGCTTCAGTTTGCCACCCAATTATCGTTGTATTAGGGTCATACGCTGAACGTATCAAACCAGAGATTAACTCAGAACAAGTACATATTGTAGAAAATCCACTTTTAAGTGAGGGAATAAGTACCTCTATTCGTGTTGGCATAGAAGCTCTGAATATAATCAGTAAAGAAGCAAAAGCTGTTGTTTTGATGGTATGCGATCAACCTTTTATTTCACCTCAACTCATCAATCAACTTGTTGAAGTTCACGAAACTACTCTTAAACCAATCGTTGCTTCACAATATGCAGATACTCTAGGTGTTCCTGCATTATTTAACCGCACTTTATTTGCAAAACTAACTACACTAAGTGGTACAGATGGTGCAAAGCATATAATTAAAAAATATTTTCAAGAAGCTTTAGCCATTCCTTTCCCAGAAGGTGTATTCGACTTAGATACTCCAGATGATTATGAGCAGCTTTTGTTGAAGAATAATTAAGAAGTCAGAATTATCGTTTGTTGGGTAAAAATTAGGCGTTATGTGTAATTTTATGTTTAAAAATTAAATAGGAGTTTTCTATAAAAGTTAGAATGGCATAAACCTGGAGAAAACGATGACATTAGAAACAGAGATACTACAGGCGACATCATCAAATTCTACCTTTGAAACACCTGAGAATCAGCAGGAATTTAACTGGAGACAATCTTGGTATCCTGTCTGTTTTCTGCAAGATTTGCCTACAAATCGTCCTTATACTTTTTCGCTATATGAAGAACCCTTCGTTTTGTTCAAAGACCAAAATGGACAGCTTGTCTGTTTAACAGATCGTTGTTCTCACCGTGCAGCTAGACTTTCTGATGGGCAAATTATTGACGGCAAAATAGAATGTTCGTACCACGGTTGGCAGTTTGGCAATAATGGTCAATGTCTACACATTCCCCAGTTACCAAGCGATGCAAAAATTCCGGTAAATGCTTGCGTCCCATCCTTTAAGGTCTTGGAACGTCAAGGTATCATTTGGATGTGGGCAGGTGAAGCTGAAACAGCTATTGATGAGCTAATTCCATCACTACCAGATTGGAACAACCCGGAATGCTTCAACCTAGACTATGTACGTGACCTACCTTACGACCAAAGCTATTTTATTGAAAATATTATTGACCCGGCTCATGTTCCAATCAGTCATGATGGCATCATGGGAAGTCGAGAAGATGCCCAAGCGTTGGAAATAGAAGTCATTGAAAGCAATATTCAGGGAATTAAGGGAAGGTGGCGACGAACACGGAAACCCAATCTGCCTTGGATTTCATTAGATTTCATTGCTCCTAATTTGATTCTCTACAAATTTAGTAATGGACAGCAAGGGAAATTTGGGGGCACAGCCTTGTATTCAATTCCACTAGGTAAGAATAGATGTCGGATTCTCATCAGAAATTATAGTAACTCTTTTCCCCAAAAAACCAAGCTGATACCTCCCTGGTTAGATCACATTTTGATAAGAAACAAAATCTTGGAAGGTGATTTGCAATTAGTTGTTGAACAAAAAGCACAAATTGAGCGTTTGAAAAAAAATCTCAAAGAAGTGTATTTACCTCTAAAGACATCTGATACTTTGGTGGTTGAGTATCGCAAGTGGCTAGATAAATTTGGATCATCTTTACCCTTTTATCAAGGTTATTCCACCTCAAAAAATGTCGGTAATAGCGAGTCCGATGAGAAGTTGATAACATTAGACCGATTTTCGCAACATACAATTATTTGTCATTCGTGCAATCAAGCTTATCAAGTGACAAATAAAGTCAGACAAAGTTGTATCGGTGTAGCGATCGCTTTAGCTGCTGTAGGGATACTTGCAGATGATTCTAGAATCAGAATAGCAGCAATATCGGTTTCTATAACAGCAATTATAATATCCGCTATGGCTCAGACACTCAAAACTCACTTTGAGCGTTCCTACACTCGTCACTAAAATTCTGACTGGGAGGAAATTCAAAGTCTCTCTTCTTCTAGGCTAAGGTGTATACACATCTCTTTACAAAACCAAAATGTTGTAGTTCCTCCTAAATCCTCCGATAAATTGGAGGACTTTGAGAGGTTTTTGCCACCAATTTATCGCGGGACTGGGTGGAGTGGATCAAAAGGTTGTAGGACAACTTTAAAAGACTTATGTGTATACCGTAGCCTAGAAAGAAAGAGATTTAGAGAGAGGTTTTCCAGAACCCGTGAAAAGTCAGCATGAAATGGATATTAAACCCCTTAATTTCAGATAATTGTTTATTAATGTGACCTTTGATAATGGGAATGAAAAATCAGTTTCACATAACGGTATGCTGTTAAGTACCATTCTCATAAAAATTAATCTATCCCATGAAAAACACTTCTGCAAAGGAAAACAATGCAGGCATTTTCCGATTTGGCAAGCTTAATTTTAGAGTCACGAATAAACAGATTTTATTTAGCACCCTTATTCTATGTCTTGGTTTGCTCGGATTGGCTGGCTTCTGGTTTAAATCCAGATATAAATTTGATAATAAGATGAGTGTAAACCTGCAAGAATTATCTAATGTCGATTATCCAGTCAATCCCGCACCCTTGGGTAAAAATTTTCAAAGATATTCTCAGCGAAAATTAACAATTATTAAGAGAGATGATACACATTTCGATTTTGTGATTGAGCCAACAGACAACAAAACGGCGAAAATCATTATAAAAAATGTTGATTTAGAGCTATTAGTTCCTAAAGCACCAGAATGGGTTAAAAAAGATCAAGGTTTAGAAATAATCGCTTTTACCGACCGGGAGTGGAACAGACAACAGGTTAGTTTTCCTGCTAACTCACCAAATATAGAAATTAGCGGTGGAGACGGTTTTGAAAAGCAAAATCTGGTAGAAGTGGCTTTGGCTAATAATTGTTTAAATGCAGGATTTTGGGAAATTTTACTTTTCACTAAAGAGGATGGTAATAAATCCCTTTATTATCAAAGTTGGTTTACCTTCCCGATGGGACATTACAAAAATATTTTTGAAAAAATTAATAATATTTCTTATTGGAAGCATTGGTGGAAATTAGAACACTGGCAAGATCCAAGTAGCACAATAGTCAAGAGTAATCTTCTGAGAAAGGTAATCGATCAAAAAGAAGTTGCTACTCAATTCCCCCTTGATGAAAAGATAATTGTGTCGGGAGAGCAGAGTAGAAAAGTTAGAACTACACTAGCGAAAAATATTACAACATGGAGAGACTTTTACGACACTAAAAATGAAATTAAATTTGCCAGTTTTCGACCACCAGGATTTTACGATCAAAATAAGCCTTGGGGAAATCAATACTGGAGAATAGGTAAATTTGATAAAACCATTTTAAGGAACATTAAACCGATTGGCATTGAACAAAATTTACAAGAAATTGAGTTAGTATTCACAGATACTAAGACTGGTGAGCAAAATAGATTGCTCATCAGTGGCATTAATCTTAAAAAGCTTCCTCAATTGCCTGTAGAAGATTATCCTAAAGGTTTATATATGCCTATGGGTATTGGGATACCTCCTTTTTATCAAAGCTACGATGAATTAACAAAAAATCATCCAGATGTCAGCCCATACTTCAGTTTTTTACTAGATTCGCAGGAGAGGTGGATAGATCATCACCATTTAGCTGTTGATGGTTCAGTGATGCACCTTGATAAAGATAACCCAAATCTTCTGCATCTTTACTTGCTATCCTACGAAAGAAATACTTTAATAGCTCATTTTTTGATTGATTTAAAATAGATATATTCTCTCTCTTATTCGTCTAGTAAGAGAGGGAAAATCTTCACAGATAGAATTGAAGTAACTGGTTGACTTTAATATTTAGTCAATCGGTACTTGCTTAAGCAAAGCTATCCACATATCAGATGGATCGGAATAATAATCAACTTCTTCTACTTGATATTGATAAGATTCACAACCTTCTCGTAAAATAATGCGATCGCAGGGTTTAACGCCTTTCCCTACTCCGGTCAGATATCCGAGCATTCCTTGGTTGAGGCGCTCAAATACGTAGTCACTTCCCCAGGCTAGTTGGCTATAATCGTGTATTTTATTTTTCTTCTTTAATTCACTTACTGGAAAGCTCACTAGAGCTAACTTGCTTAAAAAACTAAAACTTAAGTTCATACCTGTCCTGATCAAAGACATAAATGAGTTCTCCCAAAGAAGAAATCTATAACGAAGAGTTTTGGACTCTAGGTGAATCTCAATCATTTTTAAATCACCAATCCAGAATCGAACAGGTGGATAATCTAGTTAGAAATCAACCAAATTGACAGTTAGTAAAGAAATTTATAGCCCAATGTCCAATTAAGTGCCTGCACAGAATAACTAGCAAAATTAAATTACAAGCAGGTCGTCGATAAGATACTTAAAAGTAATATTAAAATGAGATTAATAATTTGCAATTAATTTTTCTTAATTCTTAATTATTAGTCTTTAATTTTACTCTATATATCTTTTTATCAACAATCATTTAAATTTACAGTATCATCAACCGCAGATTCAACTGTAAAATCACCGAATTATTATATAAGGCTGGTCAGATATAATATTTTTTAATGGACTAGATCATCTAAAATGATAAAGATTTTATGTCTTGAGAATGCAATCTATGTATATTTTTTAATATAGATAGCTTCTAGTCCCTACTTGTAGTTTTTAGAGCGGCATCTATGTGCTTCAGTAGTCCTTCTAGGGTAGAAGAGTTATCTAAAACTATATCTGCACGAGCCACTTTTTCTTCGATAGATAATTGGCTGTTGATCCTGGCTTGCGCCTGTTCTCTATTTAAATGGTTTCGTTGTATCAATCTTTCTAGTTGTTGCTCTTGAGAACAACACACTACCCAAATTTCTGTAACCAAATCAGTCATTCCCGCTTCAAATAATAGAGGCACTACTAACACCAGTGTTTGTAAGGAAGATTGGTCAATTGCTTTGAGGAAGCGATCGCGCACATCAGGATGAATCAAATTGTCTATCCAGTTGCGTTCATCTTGACAATTAAAGATAATTTCGCCTAGCTTTTGGCGGTTGAGGCTGCCATCTGGTAATAAAATTTGTTCCCCGTAACGTTTAGCGATCGCACCAAGAATAGGCGAACCTAAAGATACTGCCTCTCTTGCATAAATATCTGCATCCAGAATCGGCAGGTTATAAGCGCTAGCTAAATAATTGGTGACAGTGGTTTTGCCTGTGGCAATACCTCCGGTTAAGCCGATTATACGTTTTGTCATTTGTCATTTGTCATTTGTCATTGGTCATTTAAGATTAAGAATTAATGGCCCATGTTACCAATGCTTGGGTTAAACCATCTAAAGTATATTCTTGGGCTTCTACATCTACACGTCCGAATAAAGCATGACAAGTTTTAGAGGTTTGAGGACCGATAGAGGCAATACAAACGCTCTCTAAGAGTTGACTAACATTAGAGTTTTGGGACAATATCTTGTCAGTAAGCTGATAGAAAAATTGCACAGTTTTAGAACTGGCAAAAGTAATTACATTTACCTTACGGTTTTGGATAGCTAACTCTGCCGCAGGTGGAATATCACTAGGACAACAAGATTGATATGCAGCAACTTCAATTACTTTTGCTCCCTTGAGAGTTAATTCCTTAACCAAAACTTCTCTTCCACCGCTTTCAACTCTGGGAAATAAAACTTTTTTACCATTCAGTTCCTCTGGAAAATTTTCTATTAAAGAATCGGCAACAAAGTTGGGGGGAATAAAATCTGCTTGGAGAGAGTATTGTTTGAGACTATTGGCTGTTTTTTCGCCAACGACGGCAATTTTTACACCTGCTAAGGCACGGGTATCTTTACCTTGGGCAATTAACCTTTCAAAAAAGTAATCTATGCCATTGCTAGAAGTGAGAATTAACCAGTCGAACTGAGATAAATGAGCGATCGCATCATCCAAAGCTTCCCAACTGGAGGGTGGGCCGATTTCTAAGGTAGGCATTTCGATGACTGTTGCACCTAATGTGATGAGGCGATCGCTAAATGTACTCGACTGTCCAACTGAACGTGTCACCAAGATTATTTTACCTGTGAGGGGTTGGGAAGAAGCGGAGAGGTTCTTTAACATTGGAGTTTGGGCTGTAGTCGAATCCTGACAATCTATTTTCTCAGGTTGTAAGTACTTATGTAGCCCAACAACTTCGCCAACAACAATTACCGCTGGGGAAAGTGATAATCCGGTGGTTTGTTCCAAAATATTGCCCAGTTGCGCTGTCCAAATTTGTTGACGAGGAGTTCCTGCCCAACGGATGATTGCAATGGGTGTTAAGTGCGATCGCCCGTGTTGCACCAGTTGATGTACAATCTCTGGCAGATGTTGCCCTCCCATCAAAATTACCAGTGTCTCTAAGCGTGAGAGTGCCTCCCAGTCTAAAACCTCTGGTTCATGAGCTGTAAGCACTGCAAAACAACGACTCAACACCGGATCTGTCAGGGGAATTCCTGCAAACAAGGGTGCTGCAAGGGCAGAAGAAATTCCTGGTATCAGTTCAAAATCACAACCCGATGCTTTCAACGCTTCAATTTCAGAAGTGCAACGCCCAAAAATTAATGGATCACCTGATTTGAGCCTTACAACTTGTTTTCCTTGCTGGCAATGTTTTACTAGTAACTTGTTAATCTCAGTTTGGGTTGTACTAGGTTGACCACCGCGTTTGCCAACATCCAATTTCAAGCAATCAGGTGGTACACACTGTAATAATTGAGCATCTACCAGGGCATCGTAGACTAAAACCTGAGCAGCAGCCAAGAGATTGTAAGCTTTTACCGTCAGGTATGCCACATCTCCAGGGCCAGCACCCACAAGGTAGACTTTGCCCTTTTCTTCAATCTTGGTCATTTGTCATTTATCATTTGTCATTTGTCATTTGTCATTTGTTATTGGTCATTGGTCATTTGTCATTGGTTATTACTTCCCAATGCCCCATGCCCCATGCCCAATTCCCTAAATTCAATTCGTTCGGATATTAATTTTTTGGATTAGCTGATCGACTTGCTCAACCATTTCCTTGTTGTCTTCAGCTTGGAATAACTCTTTAGCTTTTTTGAGATTAACGATCGCTTCTTCTAGCTGTTGTTCTCTTCCTAAAGTGATTCCCAAATTATAGTAAGTGAATGCATCGTTGGGTACGAGGCTAATGGCTTTTTTGTAATGTGCGATCGCTTCTTGGGGTTTACCTTGATCGTCCATCGCATTTGCTAAACCTGTGTAAGCTTGTGCGTGTTTAGGATCGATGCGAATCGCTTCGGTATAGTCGGCGATCGCTTCAGTTAGCTTGCCTTGAGCGTAAAAAGCGCTTGCTAAATTATAGTGAGCGTCTGCATAGTTGGGTTCAAGGCTCAGGGCTTGTTTGTATTGTGCGATCGCTTCTTCTAGTTTGCCTTGAGCGTAGAGAGTATTTCCCAAGGCATTATAACCTGCGGGATTTTTTGGAGAGAGGCGAATGGCTGCTGTATATTCGGCGATCGCTTCAGCTGACTTTCCTTGAGCGTACAAAGCATTGCCTAAGTAATAGTGAGCGTCTGCATAGTTGGGATCAAAGCTAATGGATTTTTTGTACTGAGTCACTGCTTCTGCTAGCTCACCTTGATCGTACAGAGCATTTCCCAGACGCGTGTAAGTTGGGGCATAACTGGGTTTGAGGCGAATAGCTGCTGTATATTCGGTGACTGCTTCGGTTAGCTTACCTTGAGTGTAGAGAGCATTTCCTAAGTTATAGTGAGCGTCTGCATAGTTGGGTTCAAGGCTGAGGGCTTTTTTGTATTGCGCGATCGCAGGTTCTAACTGATTGAGCCTTGCTAAAGTTAAACCCAAATTAAAGTAGGCCCCAGAGTCATGAGGATCGAGGCTGATGGCTTTTTTGTAATGTGCGATCGCTTCTTGGGGTTTGCCTTGATCGTCGAGAGTATTTGCCAAAGCAATATAAGCTTGTACAAAATTGGGTTCAAGTTCAATCGCTTTTCGAAAAGCCGCCTCTGCTCCTTTGAAATCTCCTCGTTTGTATAGATTGGTTCCTTGCTCAAAGTTAGCAACTGCGTTTTTGTTGCCAGGAAGTGCTGCTCGATTTGAGTCTGGAATTTTTGATAAAACAACGCCAACATCTTTACCAAAAGCAGTATTGCCGTTACTCAAACACAAGCAGATAATAGCTGCTACCAGTACATTCTTGTTTTTCAGCATTTTTATTACCTTACTTGCTTGGTTTATATATAATATTGACTTGTATAGCTTTGGCGTAGTTATAGGAGGAATTATAAGTTATTAGCCTAACTTGATACAAGTGGATTCTCATCTAATTGTCCATTTGCATACAAAATATGAGGCTTTATTACGAGTAAAAAGTTGTTTACTAAGTAATTATTTACACTTTTGTTTCGACAATTCGAGTAATGGCTGCAATTAATTCTTCTGGGTTAACAGGCTTGGATAAATGCATTTGAAACCCAGCTTTTAGTGCTTCTTGCTGGTCATCGTTTCTAGCAAAAGCAGTCAAGGCAATTGCTGGGATTTGTCCACCTTGTTCTGGTGTCAAAGTTCTCACTTGATGTATTAACATATAGCCATCCATCTCAGGCATACTAATATCGCTGACCAAGACATCTGGCTTGACCAGTGCTAGGGTTTGTAATGCTTCATAAGCGGAAGATACCGCAATCACAAAAGCCCCATCTTCCTCTAATACAAAAGCAACAAAATCTCGTGAATCGGTATCATCATCTACAACTAAAATCCGGATGCCACTGAGGGGTAAGGAGTTAGAAGTTAAGAGTACAGCATAGTTTTGTTTATCCGTCAGGCTTCGGCTTTCATCTGGCAGAAGCGGCAAACTAACAGTAAATATTGCCCCTTTACCCTCACCTTCACTCTTCGCTTTGACAATACCGCCATGTATTTCGACGATATTACGCACAATTGCCAACCCCAATCCTAATCCACCAAAATTTCTCGTAGAGGTGCTATCTGCTTGACGAAAGTAATCAAAGACGAATGGCAAAAACTCAGGGCTGATTCCCTTACCTGTATCGCTAACTATAATTTGAGCATAACCATCGGCTTGCTCTAATCGCACTTCTATTTTTCCTCCCTTGGGTGTAAATTTGAGAGCGTTAGAAAGGAGATTCCAGACGACTTGCTGCAAACGAGTCGAGTCGCCCATAACTTGCCCCACATCCGGTTCAAATACTGTACTCACCTCAATTAACTTTGTTTCTGCCGCTAAACGCATTGTTTCTAGTGCCGACAATATCGTAGACTCCAGGTTAATTTTCGTAATATCTAGCGTCAGTTTGCCTTGTAAAATTCTAGAGATATCCAGCAAGTCTTCGATGAGTTGAACTTGTAAATTTGCATTCCTCTCGATTGTGGCTAGTGCTTCCGATGTCTTTGCTTGGTCTAACCTACGACTTTGCAATAATTTTGACCAACCGAGAATTGCGTTTAGTGGAGTGCGTAGTTCGTGAGATAGGACAGCTAGAAATTCATCTTTAATTCGATTGGCTGTTTCTGCTTTAGCTCGTGCTATTTGTTCTAATTCCAGCAGGTGCGCCCGTTCTTCAAGTATTTGTTTTTGTTCGTGGATATCTGTACATGTCCCAAACCACTTAACTACAATACCTTGCTCATCTTTAAGCGGTAAAGCTCGTGCCAATTGCCAACGATAGGAACCATCAAAAGCCCGTTTGAAGCGATATTCATTGTTATATATAGTGCCATTTTTTACAGCATTAGACCATACTTCATCAGCATTTTGGATATCATCTGGATGCAATGCAGCTAACCAACCAGAACCCAAGGACTGCTTTAATGTTAACCCAGTATATTCGCACCAATTTTGATTAAAAAAATCACATTCGCCGTTAGCATTAGTTGTCCATACAAGTTGAGGAATTGCCTCAGCTAGATAACGATAACGCTCTTCACTTTGTCGGAGAACTTCTAAAATTCGTTGGCGTTCAAGGATTTCTTGTTGTAATTGCTCGTTGGTTTTGGTAATCTCATTGGTGCGAATAGCAACCATTTCTTCTAAATGATTTTGGTATTTTCGCAGTTCCTTTTCTACCCTTAAGCGTTCGGCTATTTGTGTTTGAAGTTCTTGATTTGCTTGTTCTATTTGAGCAGGGCTAGGAAGTGCTAATGCTTGTGGAACTAGAGACACAAGTTGTACTGCTGTAATTACAGATATCATGGCAGTTACTGCTTTGACAAACCCCGATACCCAATAAGTTGGATGCCAAAGTGTCCAAATCTCTATTAAATGAGTAGTGCCACAAGCTACGATAAATGCACTAAATAGCAGAAAAATCCAATCAAAAGGTAAATCCTGCCGCTTGCGAACAAAGTAAAATAGGGTAGCTGGAATCGAATAGTAAGCTAGTGCAATGAACGCGTCAGATAATATATGTAACCAAACTAAATTCGTTTGCCATAGATAACAATGTCCATGTGGAATAAACGATCCTGATGTAAAAAAGTTAGTCCACAATTCTGATATAAACTCTGACATAAATGCTGGATTATTTTGAATATATAAAATCTACTAGTAAATGCCTTTAATTAGACAACTTTTTGCACTTTTGAAATTTACTTTTATCTTGTCTGAAGATAGGAATAAGAGAATGAATAAACGAACCGCATAGACGCGGAGTGGCTTCCCGCAGGGTAGGACACAAAGAGCGCAAAGGTAAGAGAGTTGTAAAGGGTTTTTGCATCAATCAAACTTACGAAAATTGCGGACATAATTACAGTAAACACTGATAATTCCAAAATAAAACCATTCTCACCATAATAATGATGGGAATGGTAAAAAAATTAGGAGACGCAACAGGAAAAATGAATTTCTGCAATTCTCACTCAACTTAAGATTGACTTGACTTAATACTCATTTTATCTAACACTTGAGTGATTTTGTTAGCTTTTTCGGGTTGGCGTTGTTTTTGCAATAAATCTTTAGCTTGTAGCAGGTTAGTTTTAGCTTCTTCTTCTCGCTCTTGCTGCATAAGAATATTGGCCAGACGCAAGTAAGCATCGGGATTTTTTGGACTGCGGCGAATCACTTCCCGGAATAATTCTGTTGCTTCCTCTACTTGGCCTTGCTGGTTTAAAACATCTCCCAAAAACAAGCGCACTACATCATTAGTAGAGTTGAGGGAAATCACTTTGCGAAAGGCTGTTTCTGCACCTTGGTAATCTTTTGCTTGAGCAAGATTGATTCCTTTTTGAAACAAGTCTGAAGTAATCAAAGTTTTCCAAGCGAAATAGCCTAGGATCGACAAACTCAAAATAACTGCGATCGCAGCGATAATAGAACTGGTAGGAAAGGTTTCTAGCATTGTCTAAGCCAAAAAGCAGGCGATAGGAAAAATCAGATATTCCATAAAAAAGAGTTTCCAGATAAATTGGTAGAATTGAGCGATCGCACTTTTATCTTGTAAGTCTACCGCCAAACTCCGCCACCACATCCAAACTAACAGCCCTAAATGGGCAATTACCAGAAAGATGGGGTTAATTGAGGCTACGTGTAGCACCCCAACCAGAATCATCCCTAGATAACAGACTGTTATCACCCAAAGAGCTAGATTAAACACAGCTTGGGGCCCTAGTTTAATCGTGAAAGTAGTAATATTGTAGAGGCGATCGCCTTCTATATCTGGGATATCTTTAAAGATTGCGATCGCAAAGGTAAACACCAAAATAAACAATGTCAGCACCCACACCACAAGCGGAATTGTTTGGCTTTGTTTGAGTGCCCAACTATAGTGCAGATACAATCCTAAATTAACAATCGTACCCCGTACCGAAAAAATACACAGCGCTGCCCAAAAGGGAAACTGTTTTAAACGAATTGGTGGTAAAGAGTAAGCAGTACCAATTGCCAAACTAATTGCTACCATACCAAATAAGAATGGCCCAGTTAGCCACGCCACAATTAGCGCCAAAATCCCAGTAGACGCGACAATTAATTGTCCTGTCTGTTGAGAAAACTCACCTGATGCCAACGGTAAATGAGGTTTATTAATCTTGTCAATATCAACATCTTCTAATTGATTCAACCCTACAATGTAAACATTGCCACATAGACAAGCAATCCATGCGCCGAAAACAGGGGTTAGGGAGCCGGGAGTAGTGAATAATGAAGCAGTATTATTACTAATGGCGATAGCAATTAAATACAAACTCAACACACTCAGACTTGTACCAATAATCGTGTGAGGGCGAGAGAATTTCCAGAAAGCGTATAACCAATGGAAATATGATTGAACAGGTTTGCGTGGCAAAGGGCTGTTTTGAGAACTCTGGCTCATGAGTACCTTAGATTCAGATTCCGGCTTATTGTTAACTCTAACTTTTCACAAAATTTGGAAAACCTGACTTCCTTCCTCTCTCCTCCTGTTGAGAGACTTTGAATTTTCGCCATTCCCTACAAAAGTTGGGGCGTTAGGTTCCGCATTAACTTTTCCATATTGCATGAATTGTCAGATTGTTAACCATTGTCACAGAATTTGGTCATTAACAAGAGCTTTAGTAGGGGAGGTAGCGGTAGGCACATCTGGCCGTAACCTTACTCAAAAACCAGTTACACCTAGGGGGCTAATAATTAACCTACCTTATGGAAGACTCTCAATCACGAAAAATCTAACAACCGATTATAAAAATCCCTCTTCTCGATATGCAATTCTGACTCTCTATGACGCTACAATCTATCAGAAAAGCAAAGAAATAGTTAAATTATGACAGCTAATTTGACACCTGTAGCGAAATTTGACTTTGTTACCGTGCTATCACAGGCGGCAGCTGCATATCGACGACAAAGAGATACACGCCCTATTGCTGAAAGATTAGTCAATGCGTTGCTACAATCAGAAAAATCTGCCAAGCAGGAACGGTTAACTTATCCCTTTGAGTCTCTTCTAGGTAAATGGCAACTTTGCTTTGCTACTGGCACTAAGAAAGCCAGAGAACATGGAGGAATTGTATTAGGCAAGGGTTTGTATGTACCCAAGTTTATAAAAATCCATGTTTCCTTTGATGCTACTTTAGAACATGATTTGGATAGAGGCGAAATTTGTAATCAGGTTGAATTGGGGCCAGTTTTATTAAAGCTCACGGGGCCAGTGCAATATATAGGTAAGAAAAATTTATTGGCGTTTGATTTTAACCAAATGCTTATTAGTCTGTTTGGTCGTGTTGTTTACAACAGACCAATTCGTTCTGGTAAAGTTCAAACAGAAGATTTCTACAACCAGCCCATAGCGCAATTACCCTTCTTTGCCTTCTTTTTAGTGACAGAAGATTTCATTGCAGCTCGTGGTCGTGGAGGAGGATTGGCATTTTGGATTCGAGAAACTAAAGGATAGTAGATTTCACATTTGCGCCAGCCATTAAACTGGACGACAACTAGACAAAATGCTGTGCATATTTACTACTTCTCCAATAACTGCGATCGCAGGCGCACCAAATCCAGTTTGCTCTACCTGTTCTACAATTGTCTCTAAGGTTCCAATCAATTCTTCTTGTTCTGGGCGCGTACCCCAGCGCACTAAAGCAATGGGCGTTTCTACATCTAACCCAGCTGCACTTAACTGTTCCACAATATAAGGGAGATTGTGAATTCCCATATAAATTACAATGGTTTCTGAACCGTGCGCGATCGCATTCCAATTCACTTTCGGTCTATACTTACCCGCCGCTTCATGACCAGTTACAAATGTCACTGATGAGCTATACAGCCGATGAGTCAATGGAATACCGGCATAAGCCGCCGCAGCAATCCCCGATGTGATACCGGGCACAACTTCAGTTGATATCCCAGCGTTGACTAATTCTTCCATCTCTTCGCCACCGCGACCAAAGATAAACGGATCGCCACCCTTTAACCGCACTACAATTGCATGATCCTGCGCTTTCTCAATCATTAATTGAGTTGTTTCTTCCTGGAACAGCGAATGTTTCCCCCGGCGCTTACCAGCGTTAATTTGTTCGGCTTGGGGATTAATCATTGCCAGAATTGCCGGACTCACTAAGGCATCATAGATAACTACATCTGCACATTCCAACAAACCTTTCGCCTTCAGGGTTATTAATCCTGGATCTCCTGGCCCCGCACCTACTAAATAAACCTTTCCCAAATACTCGTTCTCCTGTTTTTCTGTGCGGTTCATCTATCCGTTAAATCCCAAATAAGCTCGGCTAATTCTGCACTTGCTCCCAGTGGCTGCGCCAACCGGAAATTCACCGCAGAAAATTGTAATTTTAGCTCCTCTATGGAGGCCGCGATCGCATCAGTTATTCCACCTGCGAATAAAAAGTATGGCAAAATTGCAATTTCGCTATAACCAGCGGCTACCAACTCTTTCACCCGTGATTCTAAACTAGGAGGCCCAGCCCAATAAGCAGCCACTGCTGACAAACTCGCCGCCATTGCTTCCACAGTTTCTTTGGAACCTGGGCGACGGCTACCATGAGCTAAGAGAATCCATGCTTCTGCTTTAATAGTAGATATTTGCTTGGCCAGTAATTTCTCTAAATTGGGGTGAGAGCCTAAATGTGGCTGCAACTCAATGATGATATATTGACCAATAGCCTGTTGTGCTAGTGCTACTTCGGCGGGAATATCTGTCATCACATGGACTCCCGGCAACAGAAATAGCGGTACAATTTTGAGGTGATTCTCGTTTTGAGATAGTTGGTGTAGCCCAACCCCGGCATCGCCAAAAGCGCTCTTGGCAAATTTTTGAATCTGCTCATGTAAAGGCTGAGGACTCATTTCTAAAGCTGCTATGCCAACCAGATGTTCACTACTTGATGGGTTGTAGTTGTTTGGTAATTTGTTGCATACCAGCTTTGCTAATTGCTGCATAGCAACTTCTGGGCGCGGATCGCGACTTCCGTGAGATACTAGCAAATAGGCAGATGACATCGGCAAAGCTTGAACTCTCAGTGACTAATGTTCATATTTTACTTAATATTAAGCTGGTGGTAATAATTACTCTGGTGATTATTGAAACTATTATAAATTACTAAATACAAGTATTCTAAATCACTTTTATATTCTTCCACTTCTGATTGCGCTATTGTTCTTCGGCAGTGTAAGTATAAAATTGATCAAAAGCTCCCACCGTTTCAAATTTGTATGAAGGTATCCAAGAATTTATTTTTAAATCTGTACGGTAAATGCTAAAAATCATAAAATTTTGTCTTTCTGTAGTCCTGGCAATAATTCCTTGGATTTGTGGGTTAGCTGAGTCAACCAACTTATCACAATTAAAATGGATTAAATTTTCTATAATATTCGTAGTTTTTTTGCATACATCGGTTTTTAAGTATTCTGTCAACCGTTGCACTGCATATTCTTCATATTCAACCTGACTGGGATTAGTCTTTGCCATTGTCACACCCAAGGCGGCGAGTCCTGCTGCTGCTCCAGTATATGCAATGATGGTTAGGGGTTTCATGTTTGCCAAGTAAAATACATTGTAATCGTTAGATTTCAGAGACTCTAAATCAGCTGAGTCCGTTCCTTGAACATAAACTCTTGATCGTTTGCCAAATTATTGCTATAATTTAAATTGTTGAATGGCGAGCGTAGCCAAGTGGTTAAGGCAGTGGTTTGTGGTACCACCATTCGCGGGTTCGAGTCCCGTCGTTCGCCCTATATAATTTCATAATGATCCATAAGTTCTTATAAAAGATTGGTTGCGGTTGTGATAATTCATAACCATTACTTTAGCAAGTAACTGTCACCTACAAGTTAATGAACTTGGAAGGATCGCAAATCTGCCATAATTCATAAGAATATATTATAAAGGTTTTGATGTATATAAGCAAATCTACTTGCTAAAAGAAAATTAAGTGTGCAATGTTCACTTCTCTTTTACAAAATGTTGTTTTTTTGCAGAAGTACATATCTAAGCAACCTCGATAGTGCAGAAAGCTTGATAATCCTTTTTCGTCAATCTCGGATACATTAACTATTTATATTAATAAGATTCCTGACTTTTTAGAAAAATCAGGAATCTAAGCCTCAGAAGTTTTTGAACGCACATTTAGCCGTTAGAAAATTCCTAGAAGGATGATAAAAGTCAGCCCACAAAAGGCTAGCAAGGAGATAATCAAAATGTTGCCTATACTGTGGTCAGAAGCTATTAACTTATGTGTATTAGTAGCCATATAAACAGACCCTACTTAAACAACTTTTGCTTAAACTATAACTAATGCAAATAATGATTAGTCTATATTTAAACAAAAATTGATTTTAATTTATTATAGTTTATGTTAAAAATAAATTATTAACTTTTGTTTCATGTATTTAGATATAGATAATAGCAATAGAATAATCTATATCTGAATTCTCAGAATGTTGGCAACGATCAAAATTGCATAATATATCATCTACACCACTAAAAAAATGAATATTAGCATCCTGGGGAAACCGAAAAAAGTATTGACTTACAAGCATTACAGAAGTTTTTAGCTAAATCTTGATATCTCGGTATGATAATCATCCGATATACGCGAATAAATTATATAGTAAAGATTAAATAAATAATTTTAAGGCACAATAGATCGCGCCTAAATTACTATGAGCTTTTTTAATAACATCTGTCAAAAGAAATAAAAATTGTATTCCTTTAGTTAGAGCCAAAAATACTGAGTCATAGATACTTTAAGTAAAGTAGAACATGATTTAAGTACCTATTTAAAAATTGATACTTTTAGGTACATAGATAAATCATATTTATCTCTATTATTTCATGTTTATATCTGGTCTAACAAAAGGTAGAGGCTTATTTAGTCTCGCCTTGAAAGTCAACAATGCAAACATCGTCATCTAGTGGAGTTGCCATGTCTGAATTGCTTCAAGCAGTCTTAGATAGTGAAGAAAGAAGTGATTTGCGTTCCTTTCTTAGTGAATTACGCCAACAAGAAAAGAAGTACTTGCTGCGGAACGACATACTCAATGTATATAGTGAGTATTGCTCAAAGTCCCAGAAACCAGAGGCTTATTACACTAACTCTGAGTTAGGCAAACTGATTTACTATACTCAGGAAATTATTCAAGAAGATTCCAACTTCTGTTTCATCATCCGTTCGAAGATTGCTAGCCAAGAAGTTTATTGGTTGACATCAGACTTGAGCATTGAGCCGATGACCGTACAGGATTTGCTGGATTTGCGCGATCGCTTGGTGAACAAATTTCATCCCAACGACGGCGACCTGCTAGAATTAGACTTCGGCCCATTTTACGACTACACCCCAATCATCCGCGACCCCAAAAATATTGGTAAAGGGGTACAATTTCTCAACCGCTATCTATCCAGCAAAATATTTCAAGACTCCAAGCAATTGCTGGACAGCTTATTAAATTTCTTGCGTCTGCACCATTACAACGGTGTCCAACTGCTAGTCAACGATCGTATTCAATCGCAGCAGCAACTTTCCGAGCAAGTTAAGAAAGCTATCGGCTTTGTTAATAATCGCCCCGAAGATGAACCCTACGAGCAATTCCGGTTCCAATTGCAGTCAATGGGTTTTGAGCCGGGTTGGGGTAACACCGCAGCACGCGTGCGGGAAACTTTAAATATTCTCGATGAATTGATTGATTCTGCCGATCCCCAGACCCTAGAAGCCTTCATTTCTCGTATCCCGATGATTTTTAGAATCGTCTTAGTGTCGGCTCACGGCTGGTTTGGGCAAGAGGGAGTGTTGGGTCGTCCCGATACTGGCGGTCAGGTTGTTTACGTCCTTGACCAGGCTAAGAGCCTAGAGAAGCAGCTACAAGAAGATGTCCTGCTAGCTGGTTTAGAGAAATTGAATGTCGAGCCAAAGGTAATTATTCTCACCCGCTTGATTCCCAATAGTGATGGCACTCTTTGTAATCAACGGCTAGAAAAAGTCCACGGTACCGAAAATGCCTGGATTTTGCGAGTGCCTTTGCGGGAATTTAACCCTAACATGACTCAAAACTGGATTTCCCGGTTTGAGTTTTGGCCTTACCTAGAAACCTTCGCCATTGATTCAGAAAGAGAACTACGGGCAGAATTCCACGGCACACCTGATTTAATAGTTGGAAACTATACTGATGGGAATTTAATAGCATTCTTGCTGGCGCGACGGCTAAAAGTTACCCAATGCAATGTTGCTCATGCTTTGGAAAAATCTAAATACTTGTTCAGTAACCTCTACTGGCAAGAATTAGAGGATAAATATCATTTTTCATTGCAATTCACAGCTGACTTGATTGCGATGAATGCTGCCAATTTTGTTGTCAGCAGCACCTACCAAGAAATTGTCGGTACACCGGATAGCGTTGGACAGTATGAGTCTTATAAGTGCTTCACCATGCCGGAGTTGTACCATGTTACCAATGGCATTGAATTATTTAGTCCCAAATTTAATGTTGTACCGCCGGGAGTAAACGAAAATAATTACTTCCCCTACACCCGGACTAAAGATAGAGTCGAGAGCGATCGCCAACGCCTTGCGGAAATACTCTTTACTCTGGAAGACCCCACCCAAATCTTTGGCAAACTCGACGATCCTAACAAGCGCCCTCTCTTCTCAATGGCGCGTCTTGACCACATCAAAAACCTCACAGGTTTAGCTGAATGTTATGGTCAAAGTAAAGAATTACAGGAGCATTGCAATTTAATTTTGGTGGCGGGTAAGTTACGTGTAGAGGAATCAGGGGACAACGAAGAACGTGACGAAATTATCAAACTCTATCAAATCATTGAGGAGTACAATCTCCACGGAAAGATTCGTTGGCTGGGTGTGCGCCTAACTAAAACTGATTCTGGTGAAATTTACCGAGTCATTGCCGATCATCAAGGAATTTTTGTACAACCAGCTTTATTTGAAGCTTTTGGTTTGACAATTTTAGAGTCGATGGTTTCAGGATTACCGACTTTTGCCACACAGTTTGGTGGGCCACTAGAGATTATTCAAGATAAGGTTAATGGCTTTTTGATTAACCCAACAAATTTAGATGAGACAGCCACAAAAATTGTGGACTTCATCACAAAATGCGAACAGAATCCTAACTATTGGAATGAAATTTCGCATCGAGGAATTGACCGTGTTTACAGCACCTATACTTGGAAAATTCACACTAGCAAGCTGTTATCATTAGCGCGGATTTATGGCTTCTGGAACTTTACCTCGAAGGAGAATCGGGAAGATTTGTTACGTTATCTTGAGGCTTTGTTCTATTTAATTTATAAGCCAAGAGCGCAACAACTATTAGAGCAGCATAAGTATCGGTAATTTGTCATTTGTCATTTGTCATTTGTCATTTGTTATGGCCAAGGACAAATGACTAAGTTGTCAACGCTCGCCAAGTTCGCTGACCAACTATTCCATCCGTTCCTAAATTCTGCTGGTTTTGAAAGGCTTTGACAGCAGTTTCTGTCAGTGCGCCATAAATCCCATCCACTCTTACGGCATAGCCATTAGCCACTAACAGCCGTTGTAAGACTCTGACAGCAAGACCAGAGCTACCGAAATAAAGAGTCGGCATAGGTTGGCTACTAAACCTCTGGAAACGTCCTGTAACCTTTATGCGGACTTTACCTACAGACTGAGAATGCTTTTTAGACTTACCTAAGTTAGAAGAAGCTAGGAACTGATTATTTTTGCTGATTTTCTGAAATATGTGTCCTTTCTCTAGTGCGATCGCTGAGGGAGAAGCTTGGGAAATCTCATTTGTCTGCATAAATTCAGGTGGTGTGACTTGAGCAGTTATCTCCGACTCATTCTGTTTTGACTGCTTTTCGTCATTTTCCATCTGAACTAATTGCTGTTGTGGCAAATTGGTTCCAAATGCTTGTCTTATTGTTAATACGCCCGTCATCATCAGGCCAATTTCAGTCATTGTAGTTCATTTTACTTTAACCAATATTTCTTTTAACTAACAACATTGCTGCTGTTCAGGATAATACATACTGACTAAATAAAAAAGTCATGTACTAATTTTTCAGATAATATTATCATGCTCATATTTGCTCACCTCCGATTCCATTTAATGAGACTAATATTATTAGTTTTGTGCCTTTTTTATCTTCAATCAAGCCACTAACTTCTAAAATATGCTATTTAAATCAACGGTTTAGACAATAACATACTATATGATTCTCTGGGAATGCCATCAAAGAAATTTTTCTCGTTACCTTTGGCTCATGCTTGATATGCTGATGCTACTTTTAGCATATTTATACTACCAGCAAAAATCCTGTGAATTCTCTGAGTCTGTTTTTTAAGCATTTATCAATGCAAGATTTGACAATAATGATAAACTCTTGATTTTAAACAATTTGTCCTCCTTTAGAGGGGGTTATCAACTTTTTATCATTCACTTTTATATCGCAGGATACATGCTGGTCGTCACACCATTATCTAGTTTTGTCAACTTTAATCTGGAAATATTCAGCTATGTTTCCTAAATATTTGCTTTGTAATTGAATTTATATGGCTCCTTCGCCCTATTCTCAGAAAACACATACTTCGACCTCAAGAAGATGAAACCGCACAACGTTGTTGTACGGTCTTGAATTTAAACTAGAGTTGAGACTACTGCATGACAAAGTTAGATGGTAGCAATGTAAATAATGTGTATACAATTCTCTGCTTAACCTGTGTTAATTTTTATAACATTTTTAAATGTTAAGAAAGGATGCACCTTATGAGCGCGTAGGTGTAGCTCGCCCTTAGACATTGCTTAGTACGCTTAGTTGTGGATGTTGAAAAACTTTTTACCTTTTTTCATCTCGCCACAAAGCAATACCACCTAATAAACCAGTAATATTAGGGATGAGTTTTACATTTAAAGGTAGCTGGAAATTCACTCTTACAGCTTCACCACCGCCAATGTAAAGGTAATCATAATTGAACAGATGTTGTAAGGATGCGATCGCCTTTTCTAAACGCCTATTCCATCTTTTCTCACCAATTTTTTCTAACTCTGCACGCCCTAACTGCTGCTCAAAAGTCTCTCCTTTGCGAAACGGATGATGTCCCATTTCCATATTTGGTACTAGCTTACCGTCTACAAATAAAGCTGAACCAAACCCTGTACCGAGAGTAATCACCAGTTCTACACCTTTACCTGCGATCGCCCCAAACCCCTGCATGTCTGCATCATTAATCACCCGTACAGGCTTGTTTAAGTGTTTTAATAATGCTGTTTCCAAATCAAATCCAATCCAATCTGGATGTAAGTTTACCGCCGTTTCCGTGACTCCACATCGCACCACGCCAGGAAAACCCACCGAAACACGATGAAATTCACCTTGAGCCGCAGCCAACACAACAATTGCATTAATTACAACGTCTGGTGTAGCAGGTTGAGGTGTATCTAAACGCGCTCTTTCTGTTACAGGACTTCCTGTAATATCTAAAACCATAGCCTTAACGCCACTACCACCAATATCAACCGATAGGGTACGAATCGATCCATTTTCTTCAACCATTGAGTTACATCCTTGTTAGTGCTTGTTCTTTCGATATTATGCTCTGCTGCATCCGATCGGATTCGGATATTTGGAGAGTCTTTATATTGAGGGGAAAGTGGAGGAGATGAGTCATCTACTCAACTTAGCGCCAGCAAGATTTGAGCAACTTATGTCTTAAGATTAAAGAATCGTTCGTGGCTACCCTGCTCCTCACAAAGACGCTCCAGCCTGGAGAGTGCCAAGCCTATCGACAATCACAGTCTACTAGTAGTTCGCTTTCGTGACGAAAGCGGGGTAAAGGGGAAGGGGGAAGGGGGAAAGGTTTTAAATCCCTTACCCTTTCCCCTTTCCCCAGACCTCACAAGCGCATTTTTGGGTTGGCAGACTACTAGTCATGAGTCCTGAGTAGTATATCAACACATTAGACGCACGACAACATCTAGATTTGCTAATGTAGAGATAATGGAAATAGTACTGGCATAGCTACTTACAATCTATCGGGCAGCAAATTTCTATTAAAAGTAATAATAAGAGAAAGAATTATGACGGCGTTTGAACCTCACAGCATCCGCTCTTATAGCCAAGAAGATGTCCAACAAATTCTACACTTAGCGATCGCTCGTCAAGCTAATGACAAAAATACAGAATTTTCTTATGAGCAGATATTAGAAATTGCTGCTGAGTTAGAAATTTCACCTGATTCTTTAAAATTAGCCGAGCGCGACTGGTTAGTACAACAAGGTCAAGTCCAACAGCGAAAAGCTTTTGACGCTTACCGGATTAGAAGATTTCAGAAGCGCCTAGGGAATTATGCAATTTTTAATGGCTTTTTTATACTGTTAAATTTACTAACTGGTGGCGGAATTTCTTGGTCGCTGTACATTTTGCTATTCTGCGGATTACCTGTAGGACTGGATGTATGGAATACTTTTCAAATCAAAGGCGAAGAGTATGAAATAGCATTCCAGAAGTGGAGCCGTAATCATCAGATTAAGAAAACCATCAGCACAGTTTTAAATAAGTGGTTTAAGGCATTACAAGCTTAGTAGATTTGCTTGGCTAAGGTAACTCTCTGTAGACATCGGTAACTCAAAGAAAAACCCCGCAGGAGAAACGGGGTAATATTTACCGCTACCTACATTTGTTGTGTAACATCACTTAAATAAAATTTTAAGAAACACAGCAATTATTAGGATTAAAATTGATATTACCTGATTGACTAAAAGTATTCTTTCTATCTTTATACTGATATGAGGGTCTATCAATAGTCTGAAAAATGATTTTATCTACAAGTAGTTTTCAGATAATAGTAGGTGAAGTAGTTAACAATATTTTTGAGTTCTAAAAGATTAGATAAGCCAGATTATACCTAAATACGGTTTAGTTAAGGGTAAAAACCAAAAGTGGTGTAGCTTGGGTTTCGCTATTCCTCAACGCAACCTACTATTTTTCTTCACTGAACCGTATTGGGTTATACC
The DNA here is from genome assembly GCF_043099725.1 of Nostoc sp. C110. Lineage (GTDB taxonomy): Bacteria > Cyanobacteriota > Cyanobacteriia > Cyanobacteriales > Nostocaceae > Nostoc > Nostoc muscorum_A. The sequence goes on from NZ_CP171148.1 coordinate 2,499,206, forward strand.
TGGCTGGAAAACCGAGATTTATTCTTACAGCAAATAATAATAGACTGATATCACAATACCAATAGATATGAAACAGCATCTATAGGAAAAACGAGGAAGGCAAAAAAGTTATTGTGTTCATAGTCGTTTCTGATAAATACTAAATAACGTGTAAAATTTTACACGTTATTACTACAAGCGTTGGTGATTAAGATTCAAACCCTCTGGAAATCCCAATTATGGTATTTACTTAAGTTTTTCGTAAGCAGCTAAAATAATTTTTTCGGTTTCTTCCCAACTAATACATTTATCAGTTACAGAAACTCCATATTTTAATTCTTCTTTACCAGTAATTGGTTGACTACCTTCATATAAATGTGATTCCAGCATCATGCCAACTATTGATGTATTGCCATCTACTATTTGCTGAATAATATTTTCTAAAACAGCACCTTGTAATTTGTAATCTTTATTAGTATTTCCGTGGCTACAGTCGATAACAATTCTTGGTGGTAAATTCGCCTGTTTTAATTTATCTTCTACTAATTTGACATTTGCTGCATCAAAGTTGGGTTGACTACCACCTCTTAAAATTACGTGACCATAGCCATTCCCTTTAGTTTGAAAGACGCTGACTTGTCCGTTTTGATTAATTCCCAGAAAATTATGCGGGTTTCTAGCTGATTGTAGGGCATTCAAAGCTACTTGAATATTGCCATCAGTACCGTTTTTAAAACCCACAGGCATCGAAAGTCCACTTGCCATTTCACGGTGAGTTTGTGATTCGGTCGTGCGTGCCCCAATAGCAGACCATGTAATCAGTTCACTAATGTATTGAGGTATGATTGGATCTAGTGCTTCTGTACCCGCAGGTAATCCCAATTCTGTAATTTTTAATAACAGATCGCGTGCAATTAATAAACCATTCTCTACATGGAAAGAATCATCCATGTCTGGATCGTTAATTAATCCTTTCCAACCGACGGTTGTTCTTGGCTTTTCAAAGTATACACGCATTATTAGTAGCAGCTTATCCTTAACTTGCTCAGACAACGCTTTCAACCTTTCAGAATATTCGAGCGCTGCTTTTGGATCGTGGATTGAGCATGGGCCAACTACTATAAACTTTCTCCGATCCTGAAAATCCAGGATATCTTCTATTTCCTGTCTGTATGCTAAAACTCTTTGTTCGGCTAATTGTGTTAAAGGTAATTTTGATTTTATTTCATTGGGAGTTAATAAAATGCGATCGTTCTCAATGTTAGCGTTGTCGATATTAGTATTAAATAATTTGTTGTGCATGGGGATGCTTTGGCAATTTTATATACGCACTTCAACTCAAAAGTGTAACACAAACCAATGAAATTTTAAAATAGCTTATTTTGTGCTTGACAAATTTCTAATTACACTGTATTCGGGAAATGTAATAACTTAAAAAGGAGAGAATATTTCTCCCCTTTCTTTTTGCTATTGGATTACTGACTCAGTGTTAGTGTATATAATTACTGCCATACAAACACTTTGGCTTCGTATGGCCCTAAGTCAGTTAGTATACCATCATCACCAGATTCGACATCATAATTGCCTGTCCATTCATGCCATGTACCAGCACTCGGAAAGTTAGGAACATGATAGCCAGCTAGGAAGTTTTCTGAGAAATTTGCGATTACGACTACACGAGAACCTTCATCATTCCAACGAGTATAAGCTAATACTTTTGCCTCTGGATTTTCGTGGATAAAGTCAATATTTTCTGTGTAGAGAGCGTGATTACTTTTACGCAGGTTGGTTAAGCCTTTGTATGATTCAAATAAACTACGATTGAGATCGTTACCTAGCAGAGTCCAATCAATTTTTGATGATTCAGGTTGTTTGGGTTTGTACTCACCAAATTCCTCTCCCATCCAAATCAAAGGTACGCCAACAGCAGTCATTAGGATGGCTACTCCTAATTTAGCCCGTCTAAAGGCTTCTTCGTCAAAAATCTCACGGTTCCCCAATTCAACCATGACATGGTTATGGTCATGGTTGGTGAGGTAATTTACTACATTCGTAGCACCCAAGAAGCCTTGGCGTTTGCAGTCAATGACATCTTTGAGACGCTCTAAATCAAATGTATCACCGCAGATATGTTCTAGAATGCAGTGATAGAAACTATCATGCCAGCAACCATCCATTGGCCCGTCTACATTGGTAATGCTGGTAGTTTCAGGAATGTGTTCAGCAACGTTGTAAAAAGGCTTTGCACCAGCAGTTTTTTTGGCTTCTTGAACAATCCAGTGCATGAAGTCATAATTTGCAATTTGCCGTGCTGCATCATAGCGAATACCATCAAGATGATATTCTGATATCCAAAAACGGATTGCCTCACCAGTAAATTTCCAGGCTGGCTTAATATCTAATTTTTCGTCATAATGTTCATAATTAAACTCAGGCCCCCAGTTATTATCAGGGTCACGAGGTTCGTGATGATACCAATAATCGTGGTCAATTTGTGTTAGAGGAGCAGATGCTTCTGAGTGGTTATAAATACCGTCAAGAATTACACGAATTCCTCTGGCATGACACTCATCAATCAATTTTTTTAACTCAGCAGTAGAACCATAGCTTGATTCTGTTGCAAAGAAGTGGCGAGGATTATAACCCCAACTATAATCACCAGGATATTCTTTAAGTGGCATCAACTCAATAGCATTGATTCCTAGTTCACCCAAATAATCTAACTTTTCAATGACGTGTTTATACTTACCTCGTGCATAAGGATCATCCTCGCCGCCAGAAAAGTCACCAACGTGCAATTCATAAATTACTAATTCGTGGTCAGCAGGTAAAGGTTTATCATCATGTTGCCAGACATAAGTATCAGTAATTCTTTCACCATCTTTTACATGGATAACACTATCATCTTTTCCACTCAGTTCATCTATATCAGTTGCATAAGGGTCTGTAACATCAACCCATTGTTCTGGTTCAAAAAACCATGAATTTGACTGGATGCGAAATTTATATTGATAAGCGCCGTCTTCTAGTTCAACACTTGTGCGAAAATAACCATCATCACCTTTTTCCATTGGTATTTCTTGCCAATCAGAAAAAGAACCAATTAATGCGGCTCCCTTATTGTATGGTGCAAATAAATTAAATTCAATTGGCTTTGCCATAGAAGTGTTTGTAATATCAAGGGTTGATAGACGTATTCTCTGATGGTTAATTGAATTTACAAATCGGTCTAGAGAAATAATTATTTAACCAGCGCTTCTCTCTTGAGGATGAATTTATAAATATTTCGTAAAAATTACTATTTTTTGGCAATTTTTGACTGTTTATCGCATTTACTTTTTACCGATAAAACTACTAAAGCTAAAATGCTATTAATCAAGTTACAAAATTTATATAAATAAGTTAATGACTTTCTTATGATTTTTTTAAAATAGCAGATATTTAGTAAAAATAATATGTTTTTGTCTAAATATCTGCTGGATCAGATTATTCAATTTTGCCGTTAGTTTGTTGTAGATAACTTAAAAACCAATTAGCCGCCGTTGCTCTGCGAGTTTGCCGTGGCCCAAATTCACCAATTTTGTACCCTTTGAAACCCAGCTTTTCTTTTAGCATTTGTTTGTTTTCAGCAGGGATGGAACGAGTTAACTTCACTGTTGCTGGGCGAGATTCTATGAAATTTGGTGGTTGTGGGTACTCCTCTTGCCATTCTGGTGCAACTTGGCTAATGTCCCATTGTGCAGTTGAAGAATCATAGCGATAGCCTAAATAATGCCATAGCAACTGATTGACTGTGGTATCATCAAGTTTATCGTCAAGAATTGCCCAAATTGTTGCTGTATTGAGTGGTGGCAGGTTAGACATAAGCAATTCAAAATTCCAGGTTGAAAAACGGACTACTAATTAATTAAATTCACAACAATTAGCAGAGTAGTGAAAAATACTTTATCATTACTCTGCTACACTCCCAAATATAGGGATAATTGCGATCGCACCTTCAGGGCATAACGCTTAGAGGTAAAAACAGATTGTGTATACACAAACTAGGTAAACTGGAATCGTAAAGATTAGACCAGTTTATGCAGAATTCTACAGCACTGCCAAAGATCATCCGCGCCCATGTATTCATTTCTGGCCGAGTCCAAGGAGTGGGTTATCGCTATTCCACTGTCGATACGGCTAGGCAGTTGGGATTAACCGGTTGGGTGCGAAATCTCCCTGATAATCGAGTAGAGGCAGTTTTTGAAGGGGCGCGAGAGGTTGTAGATGATATGGTTCGCTGGTGTCACTCTGGGCCACCTGCTGCTGTGGTTAAAGATGTTGTGGTTGAGTATGAAGTACCGGAAGGGTTGCGGGGATTTGAAGTTAAGCGGGTTGAGTAGAGAGTTATATGGAAAACCTCTGCCAGCTCGCCGTGTATAAGCCTATTACATACAATTACTTAATCTACGGTTTTTTTGCTTGATTTTGGGAATTCTAAATCTAATCAGCTATAGAAACCGCAGATGTATATGACTCAATTTAATATACATGACTCAAGACAATGGCAATTTCTGCCCTTGGTAATGGGTCGCACTATTGTTATTTTTAGCAGCATTTTGTTATTTTCAGAATCAAATGTGGCGATTGCTAGACAGCAGCCGATAAATGTTGCACAGATGACGCAGACAAATTCGCCAGATGCGACTCTGGCTGTTGCTAAACTTGCATATCAAGAAGGGAAGCAACTATATCAGCAAGGAACAGCAGAATCTCTGTTAAAAGCGATCGCAAAATTTGAGCAAGCACTTTTACTATATCGTCAAGCGAGCGATCGCTCCAATGGGCAAAACCTAAGCTCCTTAGAAGCTGACACCCTCGTTTATATTGGCAAAATCTACTCAAATTTAGGAGAAAAGCAGAAGGCACTCGATTATTACAAGCAATCCTTACCTCTATTTGAACAAGTGGGGGACAAACAAGCCCAAGGTACTACGCTAAATAACATTGGCAAAATCTACTCAGAGTTAGCAGAAAAGCAAAAGGCGCTGGATTACTACAACCAATCCATATCCTTAAGGCGACAAGTGGGAGACAAAAATGGGGAAGCTATTAGTCTCAATAATATCGGCTCTGTCTACCATTTCCTCGGAGAAAAGCAAAAGGCGTTGGATTACTATAACCAATCGCTGTCTCTCAAACGACAGGTGGGAAACAAGGCAGGGATAGCGACTACTCTGAACAACATTGGCAAAGTCTACTTAGATTTAGGAGAGAAGCAAAAAGCACTCTCATACTTCAGCCAAGCCCTATCTTTATACCAACAGGCTAAAGACGCAGAGAAAGAAGGAATACCAACTGCTCTGAGCAATATTGGCACAGTTTATTTAGAGTTAGCAGAACAGCAAAAAGCACTCTCATACTTTAGCCAAGCCCTGATTTTATACCGACAGGCGGGAGACAAAGGAGGGATAGCAACTGCTCTAAACAATATTGGCAAAGCTTACTCAAATTTAGGAGAACACCAAAAGGCGCTAGATTATTACAGCCAATCTTTGCTGCTATATCAACAGACAGGGAACAAGGCAAGGGAAGCACGTACACTCTATAACATCGCTTTTGTTCAACACGACGCAGGCAATTTTCAGTCTGCCCTGACTCAGATAGAGAGAGTCATCAAAATTGTTGAAGACCTTCGTATCAAAATTGACTCTCAGGAACTCCGCACTTCCTATTTTGCCACAGTGCAGAATTATTATGAGTTTTATGTCGATTTGCTGATGCAGTTACACAAACAGCAACCATCTCAAGGATATGATGCTTTAGCACTGCAAGCCAGCGAACGCGCCCGCGCCCGCAGTCTTTTGGAACTACTTGCAGAAGCTAATGCTGATATTCGCCAAGGTGTAGAGCCAAAGTTACTTGCTCAAGAACATAAGTTGCAGCAACAACTCGATGTTTTAGAAAAACGTCGGATACAAGTATTAGGCGGTAAGCATACCGAAGCGCAGGTGCAAGCTTTAGAAGAAGACACCGAGGTACTTCTAGAACAGTATAAACAAGTCCAGGCAAAAATTCGTGCCACTAGTCCGCGTTATGCAGCGCTGACTCAACCTCAGCCTCTCTCACTCGTGCAAATTCAACAGCAAGTACTTGATGAAAACACTCTGCTTTTAGAATATTCCTTGGGGGAAAAGCGCAGTTATCTTTGGGCAGTTACTAATAAGAGTATCACCAGTTACGAACTACCCAAGCGTGCAGATATTGAAGCTACAGTGCAAAAGTTCCGTCAAGAAATCACTACCCCGTATCTAAAGCATAGTCCGTCTCTATATGTTCTATCTCAACAAATACTTGCACCAGTAGCCCAGCAACTGCAAAAGAAACGTTTAGCGATCGCCAGCGATGGTGCTTTGCAATATGTGCCATTTGCTGTCCTCACAACAGGTAGCAGTCGCAATTATGAACCATTACTGCTCAATCACGAAATCATTACTCTCCCTTCAGCGTCTACATTAGCTATCCTCAGAAGCGAACACAAAGGACGTAAATCTGCTCCTAAAACCCTAGTTGTATTGGCAGATCCGATTTTTAATAGTGATGATGAGCGTCTCCAAAAGAAAGCACAAGTATCTCGCCTACCTGCGCCAGAGAGCAATTTAGACAACCTGGCTTTAACCAGATCCGCCCAAGACTCAGACATTAGCTTTGAACGTCTGCGCTTTACACGTCAAGAAGCCGAGCAAATTCTTTCTCTTGTACCAATTAGCGATCGCAAGCAAGCTTTTGATTTTAACGCTAGTCGTACAACTGCAAGCAGCGAAAATTTGAGTCAATATCGCATCATCCATTTCGCTACGCATGGCATTCTCAACAGCAAGCATCCAGAATTATCAGGAGTGGTGTTATCGCTATTTGACGACAAGGGAATACCACAAAATGGCTTTTTGCGCTTGCACGATATCTTCAACCTCAACCTGCAAGCAGAACTGGTAGTACTCAGCGCCTGTAAAACCGGACTGGGAGAAGAAGTTAAGGGAGAAGGATTGGTAGGGTTAACCAGAGGGTTTATGTATGCAGGCAGCCCGCGAGTCGTAGTTAGCCTGTGGAGTGTAGATGACCAGGCAACATCTGAACTTATGAAGGTATTTTACAAAAAGATGCTGCAAGAAGGATTAAAGCCAGCAGCAGCTTTGCGGACAGCACAAATAGAAATATGGCGCACTCAAAAATATGCTGCACCCTATTACTGGGCACCTTTCACTCTACAAGGCGAATGGAAATAAAGAGGCAAGGGAGCAGGGGCTCAAATGGTAAAAAATGAGTACCTCAAGCAGTGGACAAGAATAGTGTCAGAGAAAATGCCAAATCTGTCGATACCGCAAGTGGTAGGACTGGCAACATGGAGTTTTGGCAATCTTGGTCAGATCGCAACTATTTAGTTCACACTTACAGTAGTTTTCAAATTAAGAGACTATACCACACCTTGCTCCTTGCCCTAGATGTAGTCTATACATTTAAAATTTGTTGCCAATTTCAATTATTTTTGTTTGTTGCAATCAATTTTTTAACTATTTTCTTAACTGTCTTATCTGTCATTGCATTTTGTTGGCGATGACGGCAGAATACAACGTGACAGCAAAAATTATTTGTCAGAAATGCAATTATCCCAATAGAGTTGATTCTTTTTAAGGAGAAAAATTAGTGAGTTCGTTAGAGCAAAAATATACCTATATCTTAACACAAGATAAAGATATTAAACTGTCTGGTAATCCTATTCAAACTGAAAAATTTTTTATTCAAAATACTCTCCGAGATGGAGGGAAAATCCGCTTCAAAATTCGTTATTCTGCCGAACTACAGGGTTTTTGCCTACTGGAAGTTTTTCTGCTCAAAGCACAGAACAGAACACAAACTGCTAGCATGACTATTCCCAACGGTGGCTCTACAGCTACTGTTCAAGAACAAGAACAAGAATTTAGTATTTGGGAGCCAGGAGATTATTACTTCTTTTTCAAAATGTCTTCTAATAATGGAATATTTTTTATCGAGGATTATCAACTTTATTGGTCAGCTAGTTAATTAGTTTAAAATCTTTTCCAGCCACCATCATTTAAAAATGTAGATAGTTCTTGGTGTTGCTAATTCAAGATAAAAAAGCTCACGCTCCAGATAAATTTGAGCAAAGAAAAACTCCGCCCATAATTTCGGTAAGCATCGAAGCGTGAGAGAAAATGTACCTGATAGTTTTTCAAGCACGTTTTTGCAATGAGTTATATTCAAATTCAGCAACACCTAGTTGTTTTTTAAAGTAAGCGCGGTAGAGTTGGCAACGCGGTAGGATGCTATCGCCTTCATAAGTGATTAATCCCAAGCTTTCGAGTTTATGAGCATCAATGGGATTCAAAGAAACGCTTTGCTTTGAGCTAACAACTTCAATATATGCCTTTACCAAACTGGAATTTTCTTGCAGAATTGCCCAGTGTCGCCATAAATGATAACGGTAGATACCACCGTTAGCGATCGCCTCATGTATTACTTCCTCTAAGGTGATTCCTTGACAGCATATATAATACAGAGCAATCCGAATTAGCGCTGGATGTCCCCCCACTAGAGACATCAGTTGCGTAACCTCGTTCTGAGAAGTCCAGTCTAGCCCATGCCGTTGGGCCAAATACTCTACTTGATGCTTAGTAAATTCTGGCAGACGGATCGGTAGTCCAATATTAAATGGGGAACGGTTGATATCTAGAGAGACGTAAACTTCTGTGGAATAAACCACCAGTAGCCTAAGCTTCTGCAAGTTAGCATCTTGTCGCGCTTCTTCATACCAAGAGCGTAACAAACCAAAGAACTCCTGAGCAATTTGAGGATATTCAAAAAAGTGGTCAACTTCATTTAACACTAAAACCACTGGACTTTTACTCTGCTTCAGTAAGTAGGATTGTAAGTATAAACTGCAACTTAACTTACAGCCTATTTCCTCATCCCAGTTTTCATCTAGCTTGGGGTCTATGCCTAATTCTGTTGCAATTTGCCAGCAAAAAGAACGCAAAAACTTGTTTAAGTCTGTCAGACAGGTTGCATCCATTTGCTTGCAATTCAGGTTCACAGCGCGATAACCTTGCATCTGGGCAAAAGCCAATAGCCGCAACACAAGAGACGTTTTTCCCATCTCTCTTGGCGCTCGAATTCGGATCACACAGCCTGGTTGAATTATTTCTCGATAAACTAGTTCTTCAATGGGAGGACGTTCGACATAGAAGGGGGAGTCTAGGGCTACTGGACCATCTGGGTATGACCAAAGATTTTCGAGTTGGTTATGGTGCTGGGTAACAAAGGATTCTAAGGATAAATGCGGAGATAATTTCTTTTCTCCGGTATCTAAACTCGACAATCGAGTTGGAGAGACTACAGTAGTATTCGGTTCACTCAAAATTGTGTAGTCTTCCCTGTGTAATTCTAGGTTAAAGGCGGTAAAGCACAATTTTAAGGTTTTTTGATCCACGCCTGTATTCAACGACCATAATCGGTTCAGGGTTTTGGTTGAAACATTCATGCGATCGCCTAAATCTTCTAGAGTGAAGTGATTGCCATTGTTTTGAACCTTTTCCATAGCCAGAATCGCAGCTTGTAAACGCTTCAATCCAGCGATCGTTAGGACAATTCCTCGCTTTCGCGTACTCTTAGATTGCTTCATATTGCTAATCATCTATCTGTTTTTTTCTTTACTGCCTTAACTATCTCCCCATTGTTTCATGTTTTAAAACAGTTATTCAACAGTTACTTAACTGTTATTAAAATGTTCAATTCTTGGTAAAAAAAGATACTTAATTATCTTATAAGATTTAGATAAGTGGGTATAAACAAACATAACTCTTTTCTTTCCACTACGGTAAGCTGCGATGCTTACACATCAAGTGTTTTTTACTACTTGCAAATAATAAATGACTTGCCTTAATAGTTCACTTTATTTATGCAAAGTGCCTAAATATTACTTAAAGTTATTTCTTATCTGGTATTGATCTGGATTTTAGAGTGCAATACTTCTCGGGTTTTGGGAAAAAGGGCAAGAAAAAACCTTTAACCCAAACCCGATTCCAAGTTAAAAATGCACAAAGCGAGAAGTATTGCTACGCCACCTGCGCTTCTCAAAATTAGCAATTTTTTTAGATGTAACACGCAGTAGGGGCGTACAGCTAGCTGTACGCCCCTACTAAAGACCTATATTTTATGCACCTGAAAAACGCTACAATCTTTTACCAGCAAGGGTAAGGGCGTTATCCAAGTATTAGAGTTCGTGATTTAAGGGCATTAGGGGGATTTAAAAGTGCCTAAAGTTACAGTGAAACACTTTTCAAACAATCTCTTAGCGTCGAACTTGGTTAGAGATATTTTTGCCTGTCTGTGCTGCACTGTTTCCTACATCATTAGCAGTGTCTTTAGCGCCCTTTACGTATCCACCTCCAAACTCTTTAAAGGCTTCTCCTGACTGTTGCCCAATCTTCTGAAGTCGTTCACCAGGAGAATCTTCGGTTTCACGAGCATCCTTAAACCATTGCCCTACTGTTTTCGGTCTTTCAGCATCATTTTGCTCTACCTGTTCGCGGACTCTCTCCTTTAAGCCTTTATCATTCTGCCCCTGCTCATAATTAACATTCGTTGTCAGCACTAGAAAACCAACTAGGACAACAGCCAAAAAACGTGTTACCTGAAGTCCTTTAAGTGCGGAACTGATGTTACCAATCTTTCTAGAAATCAAATTTATCATGCCAATTAGCTTGTTTTTTGAGTACAAATAAACATTAACTATAAAAGGGTAATTATCCTTCTAACAAAAGGCATATCTCAGTTATAAAAAAGAAATACTTTTTAAACCTTGGGGAGGAGGTGGTTCGCGAGATAAATAGATATTTGCATTCATTTATGTGCAAGAGCAACGAGCAATACTGCCTTTCCCTAGATATTTTACATAATAAGCGAGAGAGAGCCACTGCTGAATAAATTAAATTTTTATGAGAAATAAGATAAAGGGCTACACTTCACTATTATCAAGTATTGTCAATCTAATCAGTAAAATCATGATGCTAAAAAACTCCCACAATTCCAAGTGATTATAGCTTACAGAAACTCAGTGAATTTGGTTGATATTGCTATTCTGGAATCTGATTATTTTGGTATTTAAGTTTATTGAAAATTACCTCAAAATTACAACTAATAGTGGGATATTGCTTGAACCAATTAAGCCAATATCCTCAAGGCTAATTTGGAGGATAATATATCAATTAAACCTCATCTATGTTGAAATATAGAGTTTTTTAAAAGATATATTTATGTAGGTTGGGTGGAGTGAAATGCAACCCAAAATTACCACCTTATTTATGTTGAGTTACGCTATCGCTGCACCCAACTTACAAAACTACGGTTCTCAAGGTAGACGAGGTTTATATGGTGAAAAATCAACTAAAACTTTTAAATATCAGCCCTGAACTAGAAGACATTGCTAAACTAATCTATTTGCTCGATTTTGACACTAGTTATGCGGGAGAGATTGGCGTACTTTCTTTTGCTGCTACATAAAATTACGGCAAATCACTCCAAATCAGTTTGTGGTTGGCTATATTGCTCTATCCCATCCTGGCTCCTCAACAAACCAAAGCGATTTTCGTCAACCTGGCGAAAGGGTGAGAACTATGTAAAAAAGCTGATTTTTTTGGGCTAACGCTTTGAAGACCATTGGGAAGAACCAATTGACCGCGTGAGAAAACAGTTGGGATTACCATAAATCTCCATAATTCATCCTAAAAAAGTATTTAAATGCTCAATAACAGCTTTTTTAGGATTCTTACTCTTTGTTTATAAATCATGCTTAAGATTCCTTCGGCTGCCAAATGTAGCACTAAATACATTTTTAATGCTACATTTGGTTTTTAATACAGATATAGTTTAAAAAAACATATATCTGTAGTTATAAAAATTATCTATCTAAAGATATAGATAATTGACGGAAATTCCTAAATAGCTACCAATAACAATCAATAGTCACAAGACTTTTAGGTTAGAGATATTGTCTGACTGAGTGGATTTATACCGTAATCCCTAGATATTTGCAGGGCTTACAGAGGACAAATTAATCCACATTTTTTCCTCAATACAAGAACTGCTTCACCTGGAAAGCCAAAGGATGAAATACTGGATCAGGAAATTAGCAATCTTTATAGTATTACTGTATAACTTGTTCATCTGTAGTGATTATGCAGGAGCAAATCAACTTTCAAATATTGATGCACAGCAAGTAAATGGACTCCCAGTAGTTGAAAACTTAGCAAATACTGACAACGATCTTGCTAAGAATAGAAAGGAAAATTTTTGCCGATTTAATGAGGTTGCCAAAGGGATAAATAAAGTAGAAGGACTCTTCACACTTTATTGCACTGATAATTCGGGAAAAATTTACTTAGAAATTAAACCAGAACAGTTAAATAAAAACTACCTAGCTATAGTTACATTAGAATCCGGCGTTGGGGAAAGTGGAATTTATAGTGGATTACCTCTTTCTGATTTTATCTTTTACTTCCAACGAGTAAACAATAGATTGCACTTTGTGGTGCGTAATGTGAAATTTCATGCAGAAAGTAGACCAGAACAGCGATCGCTTGCTCGTTCATTTAGCGACTCTGTTCTTTATTCACTCGAAATAGCCAATATCGATCCACAGAATGAAAATATTCTGATCAACCTGAATGAACTGCTAATGCAGGATTTACCTGGATTAACTACCATTTTGAAATACTCTTTGCAGGCTGATTACCACTTGGATGCACACAAGTCATATTTTGCTGATGTTAACAGCTTCTCAGAAAATATAGAGATTGATTCTATTTACGGTTTTTCATCATTAGAAGGAGCAAATTTAGTTACCGTACCTGATAGTAGGGCACTCACTCTCAAGGTACACTACAGTTTTTCTCAACTTAGAGAAAACAATGATTATATTCCCCGACTTGCTGATGATAGAGTGGGATATTTTATTACTGCTTTTCAAGATTTATCTAATAAGAATCCTCATGAATCATTTGTACGTTACATCAATCGTTGGCATCTAGAGCCATCCGATCCGAATGCTCCCTTATCTCCACCTAAAAAGCCAATTGTGTATTGGATTGAAAATGCTGTGCCACTAGAGTACCGCGATGCGATTCGTGAAGGTGTTTTGATGTGGAACAAAGCATTTGAAAAAGCTGGATTTCAAAATGCTATTGAAGTACAGCAAATGCCAGATGATGCTGATTGGCAACCCGCAGATGTACATTACAATACTATTCGCTGGTTCAACTCTTTGGATGCAGGTTTTGCTAGAGGGCCAATGCGCGTCAACCCATTCACTGGGGAAATATTGGATGCAGACATTATGGTAGATGCCAATATGGTGCTATCAATTCAGCAAGAATATCACGCATTGATGGAAGTAAATCCATCTTTAGCGGGCAAAAATCTATGTCAAGCCCTTTGGGGAAGCCAAAAGCCAGGAGTTAATAATTCTCTTCTACCGGACTCTGAGTTTTGCTATGGTATGGAGTCTTCAAATCAAGCCGCGATGGGGAAGCTGGCGTTGTCAATTTTGCCAAATACTACAGCCAGTAGTGAAACGATGAAGGAGTATGTGCATCAATATTTGCGTTCTCTCATTGCTCACGAAGTCGGGCATACTCTCGGTTTGCGCCACAACTTTCATGGCAGCACAATGTTAGCACCTGAAGAATTAAATAATACTGAAATCACTCACACTAAAGGCTTAGTGGGTTCGGTAATGGACTATCTACCGGTGAATATAGCACCGCAGGGAGTACAGCAAGGTGACTATTTTCCAGGAGTTGTTGGGCCTTATGACGAATGGGCAATTGAGTATGGTTATAAAACAAGCCCATCAGCAGCGCTTGAGGGGATAATTCCAGAATCAGAAAAAAGTTTTTTAGAGCAGATTGCACTAGCGTCGCCTCAACCAGAATTGTCTTATGCAACTGATGAGGATATCTGGGACATTAATCCTTTGGCGAATGTCTGGGATATGAGTAGTGATGTGCTACTTTATTCGCAGTGGCAAATGGATAATGCCCGCGTTATGTGGCAGCGCCTGGATAAGGGTTATCTATCAAAAGGAGAAAGCTATAGTAACCTGCGCGTCTCATTCAATAGAGTGCTTAAATATTATTTTCGGAACGCCACCTTGCTTTCCAAATATATTGGTGGACAATCGTTTCTGCGTCTCCATGCTAGTGATAATGCTTCTTGGACATTTGTACCTGTTTCACTTTTAAAACAACGTCAGGCATTGACAAAATTGCAAGAGTATGTTTTTTCTGAGAATGCTTTCAGTTTTTCACCACAATTGCTCAATAAACTAGCACCATCACGCTGGGAACATTGGGGTAGTTCTGTACCTAACAACCGCCTTGATTATCCAATTCACGAAAATATTTTGAAGTTTCAAAGTGCGGTGCTGCGATCGCTACTAGACAGCGATCGCCTCAATCGTTTACAAGATATAGAATTAAAAACTCTGCCTGGGGAAGCACTTTCTATCCCGGAACTGTTCGATACCCTACAAACAGGCATCTGGGCAGAAGTTTTAACCCCAGGAGAACCAAAGCCAATTTCTAGCATCCGTCGTTCACTGCAACGGGAATATCTGAATATTTTGCTAGAGATGATGTTGGGTACTACCGATACACCTGAAGATGGCCGGACATTGGCTTGGTATGAATTGCGCCAACTGCAAAAAGCTATTGATGTCAGACTCAAACAACTGAGTGAAAGCCTTGATATTTACACCCTAGCCCATTTAGAAGCTTCTGGCGATCGCATAACCAAAGCATTAAATGCACATTTACTCTCTAAGTAGTCATTTGTCATTTGTCATTTGTCATTTGTCATTTGTTATTTGTCTCCCTCATCCCCCTCGTCTTCCCCAGTCCCCAGTCCCAATCCCCAGTCCCCAGTTACCGAAGATATCGTTGCAATAAACCAATGACAACTTCTGGTATTTCTAAATGAGGTAATATTCCTGCATCTGCGATCGCATAAAAATCTTGAATTGCCCTTTGATTTAAATTGGCCAAACGTTGTCCTAGTTTGATATTGGTAAATTGTGCCTTCTCTCCCCAAAACATCACAGTGGGAATTGTCAGTTGCTGAATATATAAACTCAGATCAAAGTAAAGATCGCCTCGTAAAAATGCCAAGGCGGAAAATTTGGCATTAGGTTGTTGTGCAGAGGTTAAATAAGCATCCACTATTTCTTGAGATACTCGTTCTGACTTAGCAAACAGAAAACTTTGTAAAAAATTTCGGACTGCAATTTCATTTTCAGCACCAAGCATATAAATAAAATTGTCCAACAGAGGCGTATTGATTACCGAAAGCGGAAGTCTGCGTCCAGCACCCTGCCCAAAATCATCAAATCCAGATGGGGAAACCAAAAACAGTGCTTTGAATAAATTGGGTTGAACAATAGCTAGACGGATAACAAAAGCGGCTGTCAGAGAAGAGGCTACCACCGTCACTGGCTGACGACAAGTTTCGATGATAAACTCTGCGATCGTACTGAGATAATCCCTAATTTTATAATCCCGGACTGGATGAGCCGATTCTCCCCAGCCGATTAGATCAGGAGCTAAAATGTGGTAATTAGAGGCAAAAGCCGGGTAAACTTTAGACCATTCATACGCAGATGCCCCACCACCAAAGTTATGGAGAAACAGTAGTGGAGGTAAATCTTCAGTATCAGCGAACGCCCAAGGTGTATTCGTTTGGGTATAGTAAACCATTGCCCCCAAGGATGTATGGATAAGTTTATGTCCAAAGCCAGGAGGTTGAAACTGAAGCATAAAATTAAAAAGTATAGTTTAATGGCACTTTACCCGAAGGCAAAATTAAGAGGTATAAATTTAAGCTTACCGATAAATATCAGAGTAAGTAAAATTTTTCTGTCCTAAGCTATTTAATATTTAATTTCTATACAGTCAAACTAATTCATAATTCATTTTTACTTTTGATTACTATCTCCTGTGATCTGAACAAGTTGATGGAGGTTATCGCCACTAATATGATAAGCTGCCCCAAAACCAACTACAAAACGCCCTTCACTAGGAATTAGCTGAAAAATCCGAAAGTCAGACAAGCCGCGCAAAACCTCGATAATTTCACCAAATCGCCCTTGAAATTGCTCAACAATTTGATTCCACTTGTCAGTTTCACGCTCTATCAAAGTTGCCGTACAATCAAAACTCAAACGACGACGGGCAAAAATTAGATTACTCTTGGCTTCATCCTCGATAAATAAGACACTTACATGAGGATTGGTATAGATATTTTTGGTATGACTTGAAAGACCACTGACATAAATATAGATGTTTTTGGAATTATCCATTACAAAGGGAGCATAACTAGCATTTGGTATTGCTTGGGCGTTCACGGTGCTAATAATTACACTCTCGAATTCTTCAGTAAACTTTTCATACTCAGCTTGAATCTTTTCAAGTTGACTCATAAGTAATTACCGTTAATTAGTAACAATTAATTATTGTAACGTTATTGAGCGATGTCTACGATGGGCTACTGTCCGGAGTTTGAGTGAATCCCCATTCCTTAGATGTTTAATAAGTAGGATTGCAATGCTGCTCGGTTAAAGGGAAAAGTGTAAGGGGAAAAGGAGTGGAAGACTTGATATATAAGGTTTTTCCCTTTTAACCCAAAACCCGACAAGTATTGAGTAGGAGTGCTATATTGCCAACACTGTTAACGCAGACCAAATAGGCGGTAATGTTTAAAATAAGTATGCTTAAGAACGCTCAACGATAAAAAGGCTTGATTTGACATGATTTTCCGTGATAACCTACGTTAATCTCTTAAAAATACGGTTCATCAATAGCTTTATAGTAGTTTTAATAGCATACTGTATTTTTAATTTGAGTTAGCATAAGTAATTCTAAAACTGTCTTAAGAAAAACTCATGGTCATTACACAAAGGCGTAAACTTGGACGTTCAGAACTAGAAGTATCACCAATATCTTTTGGTGGCAACGTATTTGGCTGGACTATTGATGAAAATAGTTCATTTGAGATTTTAGATAGTTTCATAGAGGCTGGAGGTAATTTTATTGACACAGCTGATGTCTATTCCAAGTGGGTTCCAGGAAATCAAGGTGGAGAGTCTGAGACAATTTTAGGAAAATGGCTCAAGCAGCGCGGTCATCGTGACCAAGTGGTGATTGCAACTAAGGTTGGCAACGATATGGGTGTTAGAGGCCAAGGGCTTTCTCGTAAACACATTCAACAAGCTGTTGAAGACTCGTTGCAGAGGTTACAAACCGATTATATCGATCTATATCAATCGCATATCGACGATGAAAACACTCCACTTGAAGAAACCCTTGAAACCTACGCAGAATTGATTCGTCAGGGAAAAGTACGTGCAATTGGTGCTTCAAACTATAGTGCAGAGCGTTTGGCACTGGCATTAGAAATTAGCCGTCAGCATGGCTATCCTCGCTACGAAAGCCTTCAGCCCCGTTATAACTTGTATGACCGAGATGGTTATGAACAGGATTTACAACAAATTTCCCAAGAACAGGAAATTGGCGTGATTAACTATTCCTCTCTGTGCAGTGGTTTTCTCTCTGGTAAATATCGCTCAGAAAAAGATTTATCTATTAGTCTCCGTGGTAATTCTGTAAAAAGATATTTAAACCCTCGTGGCTTGCGAATTCTAGAGGCAATTGATCGGGTGGCAACGACTTATAATTCTACTCCCACCCAAGTTTCTCTGGCGTGGCTCATTGCTAATCCCAGCATTACTGCTCCTATTGTTAGTGCAACAAAGGTTGAGCAACTCAACGATATCATCAAAGCTGTCAATATAAAGCTCGACCAAGATGCTATTGACCTTCTTAATCAAGCCAGTGCCTCAAACGCCTAGTACGGCTACCCGAAAGTCAACACTCAACAGTTATTCCCCCAACTAAGAGCTTTCTTCTTTGAAAAAGGGCGTGTCGCATTTAGTACATTGTTTGGTGCAGCCTTTTGTGGATATTAGTCATAAGAGCGATCGCTGGGCAAATCCTTCAAAAAGAAAAAAATTATACGAAAACTTTCCGTACAATAAATAGTTATGTCTGTCGTTTGATTTTATCCAATGACGTGGTTTGAAACATTGACCGGTTTTCCTGAAGAGTCCCCACAACTGGTTTGGCAGAATATCACTGTTGACGGTAAGGTATTGAAATCTCGTGTGAATGGGAAAGTAATGGTTTGCGGTCAGTTGGAAACACCGTCTTTAGCCGAACTCAGAGAACGTGTCCATTCGAGTGGATATGAGGTTGGAAAAATATCGGTACGTGAAATAGTTGCCAACGTCCAGTATTTGCACATCAATGAATCGAATGCTGATTCGCTTTTTCAAGTAGCTTCCCAGTTTAATCTGCTTGAAATGGTATCTCCAAATGTAACGCCTGAGAGTGGTGTAGGGATTTATGAGAATGATCCTACCCAGGGGCCAGCGTGTGCGATCGCGGCTGGTGCAGGAACGATTTATCGAAACTACTTTGCAACCGTAAATGGGCAAACCGGACAATCAACAACAAACCAAATCGATTGTCTTGCAGATATAGGAGTAGCATTGGGAAATTCCAAAAGCCGTCTTTGGGAAATGAGAAACGGTTATGCTTTAGCATCACATAACGGTTTGGTCGAGATTTCAAATCGACTTCGAGCAGCAAGCGAGAGTGAACTTGATGGATTGCGAGAGTTATTACGAATCGGCATTCAATGGAGTACGCAAGTAACGCTCAATGATTGCAAGCATACGATATCACAAGCCTATTGCTCTGCCTTGCCAGTTAACTACTCTCGTCATTCCTCAAATCTTTGGACGGAATTTGCACGCCTTGTTTTAGAGGCATCCTATGAGGCAACTATTTGTACTGCAATCTTGAATTCAATCAGAAATGGAAACAACAGATTGTTTCTTACGCTTCTCGGTGGTGGAGCATTTGGCAACGAAACCGATTGGATTATTGGAGGAATCCAACGTGCCTTGAACCTTTACAAGGATGCTGATCTTGATGTAGCGATCGTCAGCTATGGCTCGTCCAAGCAATATGTCCAACAACTTGTCAACCAATACTAATATAAGTAATACATAACTAGCAACTGTAATATAACAAGCCAGTGTAAGCGATGGGAACCTGGCTCAAATAATTAGAATATTTATACAACCGGAGCTTGTGCTTAAAATAGCGACAATATCAGCAGCTACCTACTAAAACAGCTAATTTAGAGTTTGAGCTAGATGATTCGCCTTTTTTCAGGCAATTTCTGCGACTTCGCGCCAGATTTACCACCAACACGCCACTCATAACTCCAATAGCCGACATCAGCAGGTCTTTCGGCAATTGCGTATGTCGTCAATGGATGCGGTATTACTTGAGATTACCTTGAAACTGTAGGCATCCTTACCTTGTATCAACCCTAGGCAAAGTGCTTTGGCATGACTACACAAGCTAGATAAAAAGGGTATAACATAAGACCAGCCCTTTCAAAGTGAGTAGAAATTATCGAAAGTCAATTCCTCTCTAAACCTCTTTTGTATATCTTCTCTATTTTAGAAGATCTGATGCCTGCTCTCAGACTTTCTGCTGTGCCTCTGCGGTTAAATAAATAACTTATAAGCCACTTTTGACACAGACAATGTTCCGAGAAAAAGATTTTACGAGTTACGTTGAAAAGGTTAACTTTATCATTTTTTCCTATTTAATACTTGTGCTGGAGATTTGCCGATGAAAACTATATCTAGTCTCGATGCAGTAACTAAACATTTAGAACAGCATGAAAACTCGAAACGGATTAAAAAATTAATATACTCTGCTTGTAAAAATATTTGGGAGAATGATGAAGAGACGCTAGATAGGTTTAAATTACAAGAATTAATTCAAGAATTATTTAGATTGAATCCTACTACCAACAACTTAAATTATAGTTTATCTGAAGTTGTAAAAACTCTTAACAAACAAGCTGAATACGCCATAATCGCCAATGTTATTTTTCATCAAATGCAGAAGCTATATATAACGCCTGAAGAACCAACAGGAATATTTTTAAATAAACCTCATCAAGAAGAATCAACAGGAATATTTTTAAATCAACCTCGAAACGAGGAACCAATATCATTAAATTCTATAGATAAATCTCCAAACAGTCGAATCAAATATCAATATAATCAGTTTGATTTACGACAAAATATTATGAAATATACTAACCCACTTAGGGCTAAAATAGTTCTATTTTCCGCACTTGACAAAAAATTTACTTTCAATGAAGAAGACTGGTTGAAACTCAAGACTCAAAAACTTGATGATTTATTGCTGAAATTATTTAATATCTGTCCAACTCTTAGAGAGCTTGAATCTAAATTAAATAGTGCTGTTATATCTCTAGGGAAGCCGGATGAAAATATTCAAGCAGCTAGTGCAATTATCCAATCTATGCGAGCTTTATATGGCGATATATCACCCAGTGCCAATGGATATAACCCGTTTAACAACGATTCATCTCCAGAAACGAAAACACCAGTTAATCCTTATCAGAAAACTGGACTCAATGATGATGGTAATACCTGTCAATTTCTAGCACCTCCTCCCAAAGAATAATGGTAATTTTTGATTATTGTTAATCCGAGAAAAATTTAAATATTTGTGGTAGTTGATAGGAAAAAATATGGATGCCAATGAACTTCTAAAGCGCTATGAGAATGGAGAAACAAAATTTATTGAGGCCAACTTAAATGGAATAAATTTGTTTGGTGCAGACTTGATTGGCATAGCTTTGAATAAAGCAGATTTGGGTAATGCTATCCTAATTTTTAGCTATCTAAGTCGGGGAATTCTGAATCACGCAAACCTAGTTTGTACAAAGCTAAGTGGTGCGAACCTAAATCAGGCAAGTTTAATCAGCGCCAACTTGCATGATGCTAATTTACATGGTGCAACTTTGCAGGGTGCTGATTTGCGTAATGCAAATTTAACTTTGGCATATATGCTAGATACTAACTTGATGAATGCCGATTTACGTGGCGCAGATTTGAGTGGTGCAAATTTAACTGGTGCGTGCCTGCGTGGGGCTAACCTGCGAGAAGAAAAGAGAATGTACTCTGCTAGTTTACGGGGTGCTAATCTTCATAAGGCTGACCTACGGGGCGCTGATTTAACTGGTGTAGACTTATCTAAAGTTGATTTGAGTGGTGCTAACTTGAGTGAGGCAACGCTACGTTATGCCGATTTGAGTGATGCCAATTTAAGTGAAGCGATTTTGCATAATGCATCTCTGGCAGATACTAACATCGGTGGTGCTAATTTGAAAGGTGCTAACCTGATGAACGCTAGATTAGAACGTTCAAATCTCATTGATGCCGAACTTACAGGTGTTAATTTGTATGGTGCAATTATGGCAGATGCTAAACTGACTAGATGTCAGATGAGTGGAGTAAACCTGAGTTTTGCAAGGCTAAATAGAGTTGATTTAAGTCGGGCTAACCTGCGTCAGGCTAACCTCACGGAAACAGACTTAGTTGATGCCTATCTTGCTAGAACAGACTTGACTGGTGCTAATTTAAGTAAGGCAAATTTGATCAGAGCAGAAATGAGTAGTACAAATCTGACGGGTGCAAATTTGCGTGGTGCAGTCATGCCTGATGGAACAATTAATGACTAAAAATATACATGGGAAATACCCACTGTTTTGTCTCGAACAAGTCTGCCTAAGTTAGGATTTACACATAAAGATTCTCTGGCAAAATTGGCTGTAAAGTTTACTATTAACGCTGCCAATCATATATTAATCGTCCATGACGATCGCGCACAAGTTCCCATCCTCCATGACGATATGGTTGTCCGTGATAATTTACAGAGCGATAGCGTCGTCTATAATAATGTCGTCGATTCCTCTGGCGTTGATAATAATATTTTCCAGTTCGTTGCCGTCTATGATAACGTCGTCGAGTCCGTCGGTGAGCTAACAAAAGCTCTTCACTTTGCTCTCCAACTAATTTTGTCTGTGCGTCAAGAGCCTGTTCATTGAGAACATTATTGAGAGTGTTATCCTTGGCTTCAGCCAAACCAGGTGGATAAATAAAAGCTAATAGCAAGAACACAATTGAGGATAGCTTTTTGAAACGGTTCACGTCTTTGCTTTTCCTAAACTATTGGTAATGATTTTATTTAATACTTAAATTGAGTAACCATATAGTTCATACTTCACAAACTTGAAGAGAGCAAAAGTAATAAAAGTACTTGTATTAAATATGAAGATAGTTAACTACAACAGGCAACCAGATGATGTACATCTGTTATGGGGCAAATGCACACAAAATCGTTCAATTTCACAACTTTGTTAGGTTAGATATTATTGAAATAGCAATTATGAATTATGAATTATGAATTGAGGTAAAGCTATCTGTTTCGATAAGGGATAAAAATGATAGGGGCTGACTCATATTAGCAGCAAAGCCCAAAATTCCTGGATCTCGATGTTCGTAAAGTAACTGACCTTGGGTATCAAACAGAAAAGTTCCACCACGCTGAGTTAAGTAGGCAGAATTAGGTACATAAGTATGCCAATTGCTCAGAACTTCCACCATATTCCGTAGCCGTAGAGTAGCTAATTCAAAGGGACGTTGAAACCCAATTCCACCAGCTAATTGGAAAAACGAGCCTTGAAACGCAGGTAGAGGAGTACCTTGAATAATTTCATCATCTTCAATGAGTTGAGGGGCTTGACGATCGCCCCTGTATCCCCGAAAAACTTCTCTTAGGGTTCCAGGACTTCCAAACCCTGCACACATGAACAGTAGATTTAGCCAAGCTTTCTGAGTAGGGGAAATTCCAGGGACAGGGAGATTCAGACCTGAATAAAGTTTGAGTTGTTGATGTAGTTCTGCATTAGGTTCAACAAATAAATTTTCGGCTGGAAATCCTGTATATTCGCAGAATTTTGTTCCAGAAGTGCGATCGCCAATTCCGACTGCACGAATAGCGAGTTTTTCGGGAGGCAATTTTTTAGCTTCGCGCTGTAACCACCACGCATATTCAAGACTATCAAAATCCCCAAGTTGTGGCCAGACTAAAATAAGAATATGTGAGGCAGTTCCGCAATTTTCTAGTAGAGGTCGGGTTATGCCATCACTAACACGCTGAAGTTTGGTCTGATTAAGGATAGCGTAGGGATTCATTACAAAGTATTAACTGCTATTTAGCTCAATTTTAGTCGATTTTAACTCAATACAGTTCAGATAAGACCAAAACACTTGTAGAGACGGCGATTTATCGCGTCTCAAAAACCCAAAATTTCGGAATTGGGTTTGGGAAAAAGGTTAAAGGTTTTTTCTTTCTCCTTTTCCCCAAAACCCGACAAGTATTGCCGTTACCCTGAATTTCTCACAAGTGAGAAATCCAAGGAGTGTGGGAGGTGTGGGAGGATGGGGAAGAAGTCTTACCCCCAAAAGTAACTGATTCACCCTGCATTTATGCAACACCCTTGGCTGATACCCAAGTAGGTTGTCTAAAGAGCGATCGCACTCACTGCCTTGACAATAGAAGAAGCGTCAATATTTGCTGCAAAAGGCACAAAGCAAAAATTAACTCGTTGTATGAAAGCGATCGCAGTTGCCACCGGATTTTGCTGCGAGAAAAAGTTGCCTTTCCTAAACGCGATAGATAGTTTTGAGATTCAGTTGAGATTCAGCCCGTTTGGGTTCGTCAAAGGAGAAAACTACCATTAGGTAAATTGGAAATCATATTTTTTGGTGCTAAAAATAGCACCTCGTATTTTGTTGCTCAGTGTAATCTTCTTGCTTCTAGTACAAAACGGCGGAAATAAACCACTCATAAATAAATGAAATGCTTACGCTGTATTCATTTTTAATTTTTAATTTTTAATTCCGCCTTGCGGTACTAGCCTTGCCTGAAGGGGGATAGAAACAATAAATTCAGCCCCTTGTCCTAAAACGGATACACATTCTAACTGTCCTCGATGCTTTTTAGTCACAATTTGGTAACTAATAGATAGCCCTAAACCAGTGCCTTTACCAACAGCTTTGGTAGTAAAAAAGGGTGTGAAGAGTTGCGATCGCACATTTTCACTGATACCAGAACCATTGTCAGCAATGCGAATGACGGCGAAATCGCCTTCAACAGTAGTACGAATTGTAATGATACTTGGCTGAAGTGCGATATCGGCATAAGTCCGATGTTCGTTAAATTCCTCTAAAGAGTCGATCGCATTTGCGA
This sequence comes from Nostoc sp. C110, assembly GCF_043099725.1. Taxonomy (GTDB): domain Bacteria; phylum Cyanobacteriota; class Cyanobacteriia; order Cyanobacteriales; family Nostocaceae; genus Nostoc; species Nostoc muscorum_A. The sequence continues at coordinate 2,523,502 of NZ_CP171148.1, forward strand.
GCAGGTTCATAAATACCTGATTCAGTTGTCCAGGGTAGCACTCTACAGGTGGCAGGTTGCCATATTCCTGTATTACCTGAATTCCGGGAGAATCTGGTTGGGGTTTTAGCCGATTTTGCAAAATCATTAGGGTACTATCAATGCCCTCATGGATATTAACGGCTTTAACATCAGCTTCGTCTAGGCGGGAAAAGTTTCGTAAAGATAATACAATTTGACGAATGCGATCGGTTCCCACTTGCATGGAAGCTAACAGCTTCGGTAAGTCTTCCATCAAAAAATCTAAGTCAATTTCATCTATTTCATTTTGAACTTGAGGTGGTAAATTCTGGTTTTGCTGCTGATAAAGTTGTACTACACTCATCAAGTCTTTGACATAATTATTTACGTAAGTCAGGTTGCCGTAGATAAAGCTGACTGGGTTATTAATTTCGTGAGCAACACCTGCCACCAACTGCCCTAGGCTAGACATTTTTTCGCTTTGCACCATCTGAGACTGGGTAAGCTTCAATTCATCAAGCGTGTGTTCTAGCTGCTTTGCTTTCTCACGCGCTTGTGTTTCCGAAATTTCTAACTCCTGGGAGTATATGTGCAAATTTGTGTAGAGCCGAGCATTTTCTATAGAGATGGAAACTTGCGAAGTTAATAAATTCAGTACTTCTAATCGATCTGCGGTAAAGACTCCGGTAGTGAGGTTATTTTCCAGGTAAAGAACTCCAGTCAGCTTACCCTGATGAGAGAAAGGCAAACACAAAATTGATTTGGGTTGATTGGCAACAATATAATTGTCACTTACAAAACGCTCTGTGTGGCTAGCATCGTCTAAAACCAAATTTTCTTTTGTTCTTTCAACATAGTTAATCAGCAAAACTGGTAGCTTATGCTTTACTTGAAACAGACTAGACGATCGCACTGTCACCTCATCTCGATCAATGCTTCCTTCGGCTTCAATCACCCACTGGTTCTCTCGTTTTACAAGTAGATAACCCATTTGGGCACCAGCATTCTCGATCGCGATCGTCATCATTTTCTCCAGCAGCGGATTTAGCTCCATCTCGCTTGAGAGAGCCTGCGATGCTTTAATTGCTGTGCTTAAATCTAAAGTTTGGGTTTTAGCTTCAGAAATATCCCGAATCTGCTTTGTAGCCGTACTACGCCCATTTACCTCCCCGGCTGGATCTCTAAAAAGTTGAGAATATTGTTCATCCAGTTGCCGAACTTTACCTGTAGCTTCCCATTTGAGATAGCGATAGCGGGCTTCTTTAAAATAAACTTTGGCAAAGTTTATTCTATCCTTGTCCAAGTAAAATCGAAATGCGAGTTCGTTTGCTAAGGCTTCATTTTGTAAATAACCGTTTTCGGCAGCAGAAGCGATCGCTAGATCGTACAGCTCCATTGCCTGATAATCTTGTTTATAAATCCGAGCAATTTCAGCTTGAATCAGCAGAAACTTGTGTTGATAATTAGTTGGGCAGTGCATTGCCCATTGCTGGAATTTTTCTAAGTTGGCATTTAGTTTATGCAGATAAATAACTTGAGTTGCGGTATCTGCCTCCACATAAGCCCCTGCTAAGGCAATACTTTGGTGAAAATAGAAAACAGGATTAATAAAAATTCCTCGCGCTCCCGCAACAAATTTTTCGGCATTCTCTGCATACTCAACAGCTTTGCTATACTCTCCATACCAGTTACAGAGTGCCAGTTTATAGATGTAAACTACAAATGCACTCAACATATCCGAAGATGCCAATGCAAACTCTAGCACTTGCCGTTCATCTGCCCAAGTGCCCACAAGTTGGTCAATCTTACCTGCTGGCTTAGTCAAGTTAGCGATCGCTTCCATCGCCAGCAGATGGTAGTTCAACATATTTTTGTCAATCTTGCGGAGGCTAGGAATAAAATCTTTGGCTACTTCTGCGGTTTTTTCTAAAGATTCATTGCCAAATAAGCATTGCCATAAAAAATTAACTGAACAATAACCAGACCATTGATAAGAACCTGTTTCTAAACCACTATTAAATCCTTTTAATAAATAAGGCTTACCCTGGCTAATATGGTCTTTGTAGTGACAGATTAAACCTCCCCACATATTCAAAATATTCGCTTCCAATTCCTTCGTTCTTAAAATCTCATGCAAACGCAGAGATAATTCACCAAATTCATAACCTGAATCTACCTCACCATATTCAAATACTAAGTTGAAAGAATACAGCATGTAACCAAATACAGAAATTCTTGAGTTGCCATACTGAACTGAAAGTTGAGTTATATTCATTGATGTAATATGCAACGCTTTAGATCCTAAAAAGTAGGCAATGGGCCAAACTTCTTTTAAGATGCGTTGAGCCATTAACTTCTCCTCGTCTTGCATTTGCGGTAATTCTGCGAGACTAAAAGTTGTGCGATCGCCAATAACTTTTTTGGTTTGATTAAGTTTTTCCAATAGATATGCATCATCGGGGTAAGCTGCAAACTCAAAACCTAAAAGTTCCAAGGTGTTTAACCCAATTTTATAGGCGGAGTTTAAATCATTCTCCATCCGATAACACATAATCCGATATTCATTGACTCGACACATATCAAGAGTAGTTTGAACCTTGTTGAAAGTTTGCTCTAAAATCAGCAAGGCTTTTTCATAGTTACCATTTAAAAATTCTGCTTCTCCTACTTGTAAATATAAAGTTAATGTCAGTAAGTATTTATCTTTCCAGCTATTTACAGGTAGGTAATTCATCCCTGTTTCTAGCAATTTGAGTGCAGTGACAAACGCCGAAGATGATTTTGCCCGTTGACCTGCTTTCAGATTTAATTCTGCCAGTTCATATTTTTCTACTGTTTCCACAATCAATGAACCGCCAGCATTGAGATGGTTGACGATATCAAAAAGATGTTCTTCCAACTGGGATTTTTCAGTATTATGTAATAGTAATTTGCCTACCTTTAGGTGTACTTGTTTTTGCTGAACGATTGGAATTAAAGAATAGGCAGCTTGTTGAACGCGATCGTGCAAAAACTTATAGTCAACTTGTACCGCAGTATCGCAGTAAGTTGCCAATTCCGACTGATTCAACAACTGAGGAATTTTGTAAGTATCGCTTAAGGGTAGAATTAATCCCGCCCGCAAAGCTGACCATAAATCAATTGCTGTTGCTGATGGAGATTTTTCGTTGACTACAGCTAGAGTTTCTAAATTAAAACGGTTGCCAACACAAGCAGCTAATTGTAAAACTTGCTGCGTTGCTTCTGACAATCTCTGAATTTTATTCACCATTAAATCGACTACATTATCGGTAATGGCTTGTTCCTGAATTCTGTTAAGATCCCACTGCCATAAACCCGAACGATAATCAAATGTCAAGAGATTATCTTGATGCAATACTTTGAGTAACTGAGTTAAGAAAAAGGGATTACCTTGGGTTTTTTGAAACAGCAAATCAGCTAAAGGTTCTGCTTGAGATGATTCGCAATTGAACGTGTCAGTGACCAGTTGAGTAATATGAGGTGTTGCTAATGGCTTCAAAAGTAACTCTTCAACAGTTGCCCCAAATGCTTGAATTGCCTCTAGCATTAGCATCAGTGGATGGGTGGGACTAACTTCGTTATCTCGGTAAGCTCCAATCAGCAATAGATACTGACTTTCTGGGTCAGTCATCAAATTCTCGACTAGCTTGATAGAGGCAGCATCAGCCCATTGCAGGTCATCTAAAAACAGTACTAAGGGATGTTCCGCAGCAGTAAAGGCATGGATAAATTGCTTAAACACCCGATTAAAACGGTTTTGAGACTCAGCAACACCCAACTGCGGTACAGGCGCTTGCTGCCCAATAATCAGTTCTACTTCCGGGATGACATCAATAATAACTTGACCATTAACTCCCAATGCTTGTAGTAATTTATTTTTCCAAACTTCAACTCTGGTTTGGCTTTCAGCTAACAGTTGTCGCATCAATTCTCGAAATGCTTGAATCAAAGAAGCATAAGGAATATCTCGCTTGAGTTGATCAAATTTGCCACCGATGAAGTAACCACGTTGTCGCACAATCGGTTTGTGAACTTCGTTAACTAGTGAGGATTTGCCGATACCTGAATATCCTCCTACCAACACAATTTCGCTCGAACCAAGGCTAACTTTATCGAAGGCAGCCATTAAAGCCGCCACTTCTACTTCCCGACCGTAAAGTTTTTGAGCTATTTGGAATTGATGCGAAAAATCTTGCTGACCTAAGTTAAAAAGGTCAATGCTGCCTTTTGTTTGTAGTTGTATTGCTGCTTGCTCTAAATCAGCCTTTAACCCGTAAGCACTCTGATAACGGTCTTCAGCAGTTTTGCTGAGAAGTTTCATAGCGATCGCAGAGATTCCCAATGGTACATTAGGATTAATCTCGTGCGGAGCTACAGGAATTTTCGCAATGTGACAATGCACCAACTCCATTGAGTCTTGAGCATTGGGGAAGGGAAGCTGACCAGTCAGCATTTCGTAGAAACTGACACCTAATGAGTAAAAATCTGTCCGATAATCTAAGGTTCGGTTGATACGTCCGGTTTGCTCTGGCGACATATAAGCCAGTGTTCCTTCTAGAAGGTTGAGGCTAGTAATTTCTGGACTTTCTTTGGATAACAGCGAAGCGATGCTGAAATCAATCAGTTTTATTTTTTCGGTATTGGGGTTATAAAGAATGTTTTCGGGCTTAATATCCTTATGGATAATGTGATGGGTATGTAACTCTCCCAATGTTTCAGTAATTTGATTGGCAATATTCAGAAATTTTGTAAGTTCAATCCCTGTCGTAGATATCTGATGTTTTAAGCTTTCTCCACCAAAGTCTTCTAAAACCAGTGCTAGACCATTATTGTAGCCGTTGTCATAACTGATTAATTCATGGGCTTTAATTACACCTGCAATATTCAGATTTTGGATGATTTCGTATTCGTGCTTGAGTTGGGCAATCTCTTTGATACTGGGATACTCTGCTTTGAGCAGTTTGATAACAACTGAGTGTCCGTTAGCCTTGGAGTATGCTCGATAAATTACTGTGGCAGCAGCTTCATAAATTAAACTTGTAATACTATAGTCAGGGATGTGAGCAATTAATTTAAACATTAATACTTGTCTGAATGTTGTTTTTTAATAAATTTTGGTAGTTACTATGATAGTTCCCAGAATTCAAGTCAAGTTAACTCTTCAAATGCTAATTAAATAAAGATTAGCCTCGCTAATCTTTAGCACCACGCAATGACTATAAACTTTCTCTGACAGTGTGTACAGTTCGTTTATTTACGTAATAGTCTAAGTCTAGTTATGCTAAATAACTGGCGAATTTACCTACTTGCGTCAGTCTAAGAACCACAAATACAGATTTGTACTGAAGTGAACGATTATCAGTAAATACGCATTGCGATTTTTCAAATTTGGACTTACGTATGGGTAACGGAAAACAAACCACAGAGGGCGCAGAGGTCACGGAGGAATGAGAGTTTTAGAGGGTTTTTGCGTAAGTCCTATTTGGGTAAAACACATTAGGCTTGGTTATTATTGCTGATTTGTTGATAGCGTTGTCAAAATCTTGACAAAATTACCCGATTGTCAAATAACTGAGGTGACAGGTTCAACAACGAAGGAGTAAAAATCATGAATAGCAATATTAAGAAACTCACAGGTAAAGTTGCCCTCATTACAGGTGGTTCACGGGGTATTGGTGCTGCGATCGCAAAACGTCTGGCTGAAGACGGCGCAGACATTGCCATCAGTTACGCCAACTCATCCGAAACGGCCGCGATCGTTGTCCGGGAACTCGAAGAAAAAGGCGTTAGGGCCGCCGCCTTCAAAGCCGACCAAGCCGATCCTCTCCAGGTTGGGAATTTGGTTAAGATGGTCGCCGAACGCTTTGGTCGTCTCGATATTCTCGTGAACAACGCTGGTGTATTTGTCCTTGGTGTAGTTGGCGATCCTGCAAGCGATATTGCATCCCTAGAACGGCAGTTTGCGATCAATGTCGGTGGCGTAGTGGCTGCCGTCCGCGCTGCTGCACCACTCATGACTGAAGGTGGACGGATCATCTCCATCGGCTCCTGTGTTGGAACCCATTCGCTTTGGCCAGGAATCTCCGATTATTCAGCAACTAAATCTGCGATCGCTGGCTACACGCGCGGATGGGCACGTGACCTGGGATCGAGGGCGATCACAGTTAACGTTGTACAGCCAGGCCCAATTGAAACTGATATGAACCCATCTGATAGTGATTTTGCGGTAATCCAAAAAGCAGCCACAGCGCTCAACCGCTACGGTAAGCCAGAGGAAGTTGCAGCTGCGGTCGCTTTTCTCGCCAGTCCTGACGCAGCTTTCATCACCGGTGCAACACTTGATGTTGATGGCGGGATGAATGCTTAGATGTCTTAACCAATTGGGTACAACAATCTGCTGCGGCTCTATTAGATGGTCATATTACCAAAGCCCGCGTTTGATTGAGTGGGGGTCTTAAACCCAAGATCCGTTTGGTTAAAACTTATCCTAACCACTCAGGATTTTTGGCTGTACTATCAAATTGGCTAGTGGTTTTAAACAGTTCATACTGACCTTTAAGAGCAGCTTGGCGAGTCCGATTCAGTAATGCTTTAACTTGTTCCTGGCTCATAGGTGTAAAAGTACGTACTGCCTCGAAAGCCTGGTTTAAGATGGGCATACTTTCAATGCCTGTAATCACCGTTGAAGTTGGCAGATTCATCGCGTAATGCAGACATTCGATAGGTTTGACCACATTGCTTTTGAGGATGTTTTGGTCGCCCATTGATTTCATCCCCAATACAGCAATTCCGTCCTTAACCAGTTTGGGTAAAACTTGCCTCTCAAAACTGCGGAAATGGGCATCCATAACATTTAACGGCATCTGCACTGCATCAAAACGGAAGTTGTTCTGATTGGCAACTTCCAACATTCTCAGGTGTACTAAAGGATCTTTGTGTCCAGTAAAGCCTATGTAGCGAATCTTGCCAGCTTTTTGTGCTTCCACAACTGCTTCCATCGCACCACCAGGGGCAAAAATCCGGTCTGGGTCTTCCATACGAATGACTTCATGATGCTGCAATAAATCAATGCGGTCTGTTTGCAAACGTTTTAAAGATTCATCAATTTGTTTAGTAGCGGCCGCCTTTGTGCGACCGTCAATTTTAGTCATCAGAAAAGCTTTTTGACGATAACCATTTTGCAGAGCTTTACCCATACGAATTTCGCTACCTCCGTTATGGTAATCCCAGCTATTATCCATAAAATTAATCCCGCGATCGAGGGCAGTATGGATCAGATTAATACCCTCTTGCTCATCTTTTGGTCTACCAATATGATGACCACCTAGACCAATTACAGATACTTGTTCTCCGGTGCGTCCTAGTTGCCTGTAGAGCATTTCACCTTTTTTTATCTGGAGTGGGGTAGGCTGATTTTGCGCTAAAACCTGTTTAGTGAAACCTTGTAAAGCAAATACCCCAGCTCCACCTAAACCAGAAGCAGAAACTAGCTTCAGTAAATCTCGTCTGTTAATATCCACAAATTAATCCTTTTGCCACAGTATGAGAACTTGCCCTGATAGCTAGCTTTGCATGGGAGCAAAATTCGCTGCTTCTAACTGTTGAAGGAGAAAAGCTGTCAAGTAGAGATAGATTTTTGATAAGAGAGGGTAAGAGAAAAGAATATTCCATCACTGTGTAAGTAAAGGAAAAATTGGAGACATAGGAAGCAGAAGAATCTAATAGTCGTCTTCCTGATGTTGTTTCAGTAGTTAAAATGTCAACTCCAACACAGTGCCTTAGTCCGAAAGTGTTATTAGAGAATTGTTTCTAAATCTTGGCAAGTATCATTTGTAGTGCTAAATATTCCTTGCAAAATTTCGAAACATTTAGCGTGTGGCTCAGAAGTTGAGAAATTCCAGAAAATTTCTTTAGAAAAATCAAAATTTCAAACTTGATTGCGATAATAAGTTTAGGTAAAGGCAATAGGGAATAGGGCAGGAGTTGGAAGGGTACTGTTAACCCGTCCAACACAATCGTGTCATTGGGACGGGGCTTCTGACCCGATGAAAGGTCGAGCGAACAAGATCCGCATCTAACCAAAAATCTTCACTGTTGCCTGTTCCTTTGGCCGAAAGTTAGTAACTCAAACCTGTTTATCCTCAAGTGTTAAATTTCCCAGTACTACACATGAGTAGAGCCAATGACTGCTTTATCACCAGATCATTCAATCAGTTCATCAAGTACTCATACTTTAGATATAGCTAGGCAAGAGTATCAATATAACTACAACCATATTCCATCTATTGCGATGGTGGATCAACTTTCTATTACGGAAGAGTTCACCACTAACTGGTATTTTTTATTAGCCCAGCAGTTACGAGTTATTTTTATCAATACCTTGATTGTCAATAGAGGCAATCAAGATTCTAAATCGATTCGTGATGATGTCGAAAGATTTATTTTAGAAGCCTTGCTTAAGGGAGCAGTACCAGCCCGAATCAGCATCCTGGCAAGAATCCTGCAAATTATCCCTCAGCTTTTGCTCAAAGGGATATCTAAGGATTTTAGAGAACTTGACGAGCTTTTTCATTCTATTCTGAAAGAAAACGGACTTGTGATCCTTAGAGATGCTCTAAATAGGATAATTAACCTTCTATATGAAGGACAGCCTACAGGACATGCAACTAGTCTCAAGGACTACGAAAATTTGTTTCCGGTGATTAGTCTACCAGCCATTGCTAAAACTTACCAGGAAGATGAAGTATTTGCGTACATGAGAGTGGCTGGCTACAATCCCGTAATGATTGAGCGAGTAACTACTCCAAGCGATCGCTTCCCAGTCACAGACGAACATTATCAAGCAGTGATGGGAAATGACGATTCATTAGCAGCAGCCGGGCTTGAAGGAAGACTCTACTTAGCTGACTATAAAATTTTAGATGATGCGATCAACGGTACATTCCCAGACGAGCAAAAATATCTCTATGCTCCCCTAGCACTGTTTGCCTTACCCAAAGGTTCAGACCCCACCCGTCTATTGCGTCCAATAGCCATTCAATGCGGTCAAACCCCAGGTACAGATTATCCAATTGTTACCCCTAACTCCGGTAAATACGCTTGGATTTTTGCCAAAACAGTTGTCCAAATAGCAGATGCTAACATCCACGAAGCTGTTACTCACCTAGCAAGAACTCACTTGTTTGTTGGTGTTTTTGCGATCGCCACCGCTCGACAATTGCCACTCACACATCCCCTGAGAATCCTGCTGCGCCCTCATTTTGACAGCACATTAGCAATTAACGATGCTGCCCAACGTACTCTCATTGCTCCAGGCGGTGGTGTCGATAGATTACTCTCAGCATCAATCGATAATTCTCGCGTTTTAGCGGTGCTAGGGTTACAAAGCTATGGTTTCAATAGTGCCATCTTACCTAAGCAATTCCAACAGCGCGGTGTGGATGATCCTAATCTCTTGCCTATTTATCCTTACCGGGATGACGCATTATTAGTATGGGATGCTATTCATCAATGGGTTTGGGACTACTTAAACCTTTACTACACCACCGATGAAGACATTCATCAAGACACAGCCCTGCAAGCGTGGGCAGCCGAAATCTCAGCTTACGATGGTGGTCGTATCCCCGATTTTGGCGAAGATGGGGGCATAAAAACCCTAAATTACCTAATTGATGCCACTACACTGATTATTTTTACTGCCAGTGCCCAACATGCAGCCGTTAACTTTCCGCAAAAAGATTTGATGGGCTACGCCGCAGCTATACCAATGGCAGGTTATTTACCAGCCTCAACTCTTAAAAGAGAAGTTACTGAACAAGACTACCTTAATTTGCTCCCCCCTTTAGATCAGGCGCAACGACAATACAACCTACTCAGCTTATTAGGGTCTGTATACTACAACAAGCTGGGCGAATATCAGCAAGGATATTTTACAGACCAAAAAATAAAACCATTGTTGCAGGCATTCCAAAGTAATCTTCAGCAGGTAGAAGATACCATCAAGCAACGTAATTTGCACCGTCCACCCTATGAGTATCTACTTCCTTCTAAAATTCCTCAGAGCATCAATATCTGAATTAGGGACAAATAATAAATGACAAATGACCAATGACAAATGACCAATGACAAATGACAAATGACAAATGACAAATGACAAATGACAAATGACAAATGACAAATGACAAATGGCAAATGACAAATGACAAATGACAAATGACAAATAACAGTAAATATTATGACACTTAAAGATAAAGTTCTCAAAGGTCACGATCGCCAGCTACGCTTTTAGGATCAGTTATTGGTGTTCTCTGCTTGAATAATGCCCTCAGAAATGATGTAGTGTCAGAAATTAATGTAGCCTGGAATGGTAAGAAAACTTTAGACCCAGACGCTCTAGAACAGTTAACACTTCTCAATCAAGTGATTCTAGAAACGGCTCGTCTTTATCCACCTGTGCGATTTGTTAGCCAACTCACTACTGAAGGGGGTGAAGTTGAGATTGGAGAACAAAAATGTCCATTCCAAAAAGGTACTCGTTTGCTTGGCTCTATTCTTACGGCTAATCGAGATGCCAACAGATACCAAAATCCAGATGATTTTGACCTAACACGGAATTTTTCAGATATTTTATCTTGGAATGGTGAAGGGCATGAGCGAGCCTGTCCTGGTAAATCCTTATCAATTGGCTTTATCAAGATTTTCTGTTTACATCTGTTCCAGAACTATCAATGGGACTCAATTACAGAAGTCAAATGGGATTTTGAAAAAGTGACTGCCGTTACTCCTAATAATTTAGTGCTACAAGGTTTTACTCAACGACTGTGAGTAATAAAGTTAGGATTGGAAATTTTGAATTAGAGGATGTTTGTAAAGTGTTTTTTGAATGTGTATTAATTACGAATTACGTTAGCGTAGCGGGGCGTAGCCCATTACGAACTAAAAATCACTATGGCTGAATTAATTGAAAAAAAGCAACTCGATAATATTGCAACCTGGATGATTCCAATCAAAGAAACAAACTTACCATCTATCCTGAAGGGTGTGTTCTTTATGGATGGTAATCCCCTACCAGATACTTGCATTACTATGTACAATTTGGAATGGGACACACAGAATAGAACTTTGGTTTTACCAATTTTTTCACCGTTACAGTGGACTTTTCATAACTCGATTGCGGGTTGGATATTACTACGTTTAATTCAATGGTTTAAAGTAACTTATAAAATTCAATTTGAAGATGAAACGTTGCAACAAGCTCAAATCATCCCTATTTTGCTGGGAATACCAATTTCAACATTGATTGTAAGTTGTACAATGTCCCAAAACAAAAATTCTCTTAATGGAGATATTTGGCACAGAAATAACGTTTGGTTCGGTGGACTTTCTAGGGCTGGTGAGTATACTCTCCGTAAGGTTGTTGATAAAGATGGTTGTTATACTCTTGCTTTTAACGATATGCTTTCTAGGGTCAAAAATGAGTGTTTAGTGATTGCACACCACTCAAATCAACAAAAAGCGATTACGATATCTGAACCTAAATTGTAAAAGGAAATATACCTGATGAACTATTGTGACAATCAAAATCTGCCAGACAATCAACCGTATAAAATTTACGAATTTAAAAAAAACAATCAGGAAAAAATCCCTGGCTATTTAGTAGTTAGTACTGCCAAACTGAACGTTGAGACAGAAGAACATAATTCTAATAGGTATTTATCATTAGTTGCTAATAAAAAGCTTTTTAATATCAATGATGGACAAGCCGAACCTTCAACCCAAGACATGATTGAGAAAATTGCTAAAACTTTGGAATCAAGCCCCGAACCAGAAATTATTATAAATATTCATGGATATAGTTCTACACCATCGGATACAGAGACAGGGTGCAAAAAGATTTATGAATATATTAATACGTCTATTCAGCAACCAAATAAGTATATTTTTATTGGATATAGATGGCCATCGGAAAATCCCACAAAAACGGATGAGTCTGGTTCTTTTGGGCAAAAGCTAATCAACGCACTTTCTTCTCTACCAACTTTACTAGCTATCAATTTAGCTCTGGGACTAACAATTAGTATATGGTCTGCCATAGCTTTATTGTTCCTAAATATTTTGAGTAATGGCGCTGTCCACTTTTTCACAGCGATGTTAATTTTATCTGGCATTGTATCTGCAATTATTTTTACATTAATTATTCTTAGGTTATCTACTTATTTTCGTGATACTTATAGAGCGACTAATTACGGAGTTACAGATTTAGTTGAATTGATTAGACAGCTTGATTATACTGTAAAACTGCCTCGAAATAAACGGATTAAGTTATCTTTTATTAGTCATAGTATGGGATGTTTTGTAGTTACAAATGTAATTCGTATTCTCTCTGATGTTTTTGATGTAAAATCTATTAATAAAAAACCGGATTCGGATATTGGCAATGTATTTAGATTAGGCAGACTTGTGCTAGTTGCACCTGATATTCCTGTAGAAAGTATCTTTCCAGGACGTGCTAATTTTCTTCGTTCATCTTTACGTCGCTGCGAAGAAGCTTATATATTTTGTAATGAGGGAGACTTAGCATTACGATTTACCTCTACTGCCGCAAATTATTTTAGTTTTCCAGCGCGAACTCGTATTAGTGGATACAGGCTTGGTAATATAACAGTTAAGCATTTCAACAATAAAAATGATTTAGTGGGTCACGCACCCAGATATGGAGTTGTTAATTTGCAAAAGCAAGACTATGGCAAAGGTTATAGACTTGACAACCCTTATAAATATTTAGAAATCCGTTCTTCTAGTAGCGAACATAGAAAACTTGAAGAGATAACTAAAATGTCAGAAGAGTGGGTACAACCCGCAGATTTATTTACATATTTTGACTGTACAGATTATAAAGATGACCGGATGGATCAGATCGGAATTGTTAGTTCTGCCATCCAAAAGCCAGCGATAAATTTTGGAAATTATATTCTCCTAACCTTGGCATTTATTCGGAAGTCTATTAACAATAGAGATCCTCAAGGTATTGATACCCACACAGGCTATTTTGGAGGTGGTTTTAGTCAAAAAGCCATTTACGAATTAGCTTTTTTAGGATTTCAAGGATTTTTACGATCTTTGTCAATTGAAGGAGACGAGTCTGAGCAAATTAGCGTTTTTTCTCAAAGATGCCAAGAAAAGCAAATTCAAGTTATTCTTGCGCCGCAAATTTATCAACAAAAAACTCAACGTTAGACAAGAGATTCCAAAATCATTGGTGATACGGGTTGGCAAACGCGACATCCTCAGTATTCAATCGATAGTACTTGACCCTCTGACTATCCTCCAGTGGTTGCCGCGAATTATTAGACAGTCTGAATTGAGTGAGATATTTTCCCAAAATCCACAGAGAAAATTCATCAAGTAGGATGGTCAGTTTGAGAATCCCCTTAATGTGAGATACATTATGCTAGGAGAATTCCGCCGAAACCAGAATCATCCCCTCGTCGCCTTTAATCTCAACCCCAGCTATTAGATCGATCAACACCACTCTCTGTCCCAATCGATGGCACATAAGCCACACGGTACAATGATTGCTTCAATCAGTGCAAATGCTCAAGCGATCGCATCTGTCGAGTGTATTCCGATTCGTTGGAGGATACAGTTAAAAAGCTAATAAGGAAAATCCTTAAATATTGTAAGGATTTTCCTAATTTGATTTTTTTGTATTCAAAGTTAATCTTAGAAAATATGACCAAATAAATTTTTCATTAAGTAAATTGATAGCTTAAATCACTTTTAAGAAGCTTTTGTCAGGCTGGCTTGTTAATTTCCTGACTGAACTATCTTATAGAGTGCAACAGCTTATCTTGACCACTGTAAGCGCAACTACACTTACTGGTTCTCCGGCAGAACAAGATGGCTTTCTACTCAAATAAAATTCGTCTTCTATAAAATAGCCGCCCTCAAATTCAATAATCTTTTAGGTTTAAAAATCGGTACAAAAACAGTATTTACCCTGATGATAGCGGTAAAAAAGATAGTCATCATTAAGTAGCAAGATATTACTTAGTACACCACGATATCGGGGATTAACTAGATAAACATAAATAATCATTGAATAAAAATTCCAAATTTAGAATTCATAAGTCAAAACTAATACTACTAAATAATCTTATTTAGTGTCAGTGTTAACTCTATTTTGTCACTTTTAGAAAATAATAATCGAAGCCAGATTCGGGGAATTTGATTTCGTCAAGTACTAAGGCTTTATTTTCTAATAAAAACTAAGATTTGTAGACAAAAAATAAAATTCAAAACCTTGTAATCCTTTCATTGATTGAATTCTCCTAAAGTGACACAAGATAGTTAAACCCCTTTATTCAGATATTTACTGACTCCCTACTGCTAAGAAGCACCGCTTATTCGGTCGGAATAACCAACTGAATTCTGACCCCTTAGCGGAGCGTCTCCGGCTTTGCTCGTGATTCCTGAATTCTTTTTTGTAAATTTAAGGAGAATGGTGTTGGTGAAACAAGTTATTATTGAGAACTCTATTATTAGTTCAGTATTTTCTAAGCAACAAATATTAAACAAGCCTGTAAGTATAATCTCTGGACTACGACCTCTGGCATTCGGCTTCATTTTAGCAGCCGTATTATCTAATTATCAGCAAGTCATTGCCCAAACTCCAAATCCTGACACCCTACCACCCGGTCGGTTAGAAGAAGTTCCGGTAACACCCTTACCCACTGACGTGTTGCCAAAACCAACAGATAACAACCAATTAGTCCCTTTGCCCACAATACCAGATGAGTCAATTCCAAATCAGGATAACTCGAATGCGAAATTTCGGGTAGAGCGGATTGAAGTTGTTGGTAGTACAGTTTTCAAACCAGAGCAATTTGCCGCGATTACCAATCCCTTTGTCGGCCAAGAAGTGACATTTGCAGAATTATTGCAAATCAAAGATGCGATCGCCAAGCTTTACATTGATAATGGTTATGTAACCACAGGTGCATTGATTACACCGCAGACACTAGAAGCAGGAACAGTAAAGATTCAGGTAATCGAAGGCAGTCTGCAAGAAATCAAAATCATTGGTAACAGACGATTACGTAGTCAATACATTCGCGATCGCATTCAACTTGGTGCTGGTAAACCCCTAAACGTACCCCGCCTCCTAGAAAAACTCCAACTACTCCGCCTCGATCCACGCATCCAAAACCTCTCAGCCGAATTACAAACAGGCGTGCATCCCGGAAGCAATGTATTACAAGTTGAGGTTGAAGAAGCAGATACTTTTAAACTGACGGCAAGCTTAGATAATGGGCGATCGCCAAGTGTGGGTAGTTTTCGCCGGGGAGTGGATCTGCAAGAAGCCAATTTATTAGGTTTGGGCGATACCCTGAG
The DNA here is from genome assembly GCF_043099725.1 of Nostoc sp. C110. Lineage (GTDB taxonomy): Bacteria > Cyanobacteriota > Cyanobacteriia > Cyanobacteriales > Nostocaceae > Nostoc > Nostoc muscorum_A. The sequence continues at coordinate 2,538,916 of NZ_CP171148.1, forward strand.
TGTAGGATACGCCAATACTGATGGTAGTAATAGCATTAATGCCAATTACACACTACCGATTAATGCCCACAATGGCACTATCTCCTTTGGCTTTAGCCAGGGATGGAACCATGTTATTGAAGAACCATTCAGTGTCCTTGATATCCAATCAGATTCTCAATCTTATGAATTAGGATATCGCCAACCACTAGTGCAAAAACCAACCCAAGAGTTGGCAGTTGGGCTGTCATTTTCGCGCCAATCAAGCCAAACTGAGTTGGGTATTGATAATATTGGGCCGTTTCGCCTCTCCCCAGGTGCAGATGAGAACGGAAAAACGAATATTTCGGCTTTGCGCTTTTTTCAAGAATATACCCAGCGAAGTAACCACTATGTCTTCGCGGCGCGATCGCAATTGAGTTTTGGGGTAGATTGGTTCGATGCCAATGTCAGTGAGAATGAACCAGATAGCCGCTTTTTTGCATGGCGGGGACAGGCGCAGTGGGTGCGACAATTAGCACCAGACACATTATTTTTAGTTAGGGGCGATTTCCAATTAGCGGCAGATTCCTTAGTGCCTTTAGAGCAATTTGGTCTTGGGGGACAACTCAGTGTCCGGGGCTATCGCCAAGACGCATTACTTACAGATAATGGTCTGTTGTTTTCGGCAGAATTTCGAGTTCCTATTGTCCGCGCGAAAAAGATTAACGGGGTGCTGCAACTGACACCCTTCATTGATGTGGGTAAAGGTTGGAACGTCAACGGCGAAAATCCATCGCCCAGCACCCTTGTTAGTACTGGGTTGGGGCTGTTGTGGAAACAGGGTGATGACTTATCGGCTCGCCTCGATTGGGGTATTCCTTTAATCTCGGTGGATGGTGAAAAGCGATCGCTCCAAGAAAATGGCTTGTACTTCTCACTCCGCTATTCGCCATTTTGACCTTGATTTCTCACATGTGAGAAATCAAGGAGTGTGGGAGGTGTGGGAGGATGGGGAAGAAATCTGACCCCGCACAATCCCCACACTCCCCTGCCTACAGTATCAATATTTTAAAATACAAAGTATAAATAAAGGCTTGACGATGAGTACGACCCCTCTTTGGTTAGTTCTGTGTGGTGGAATAATACCGTTAATAGTAATGCCACTTTGGTGCGGCTTTGTGAGTGCCCAAATAACTCCTGATAGCATCCTCAACACCACAATCTCTCAAAACAGCAGGTGATATATCTGTCAATTCCGATAGCTTACTAGTGTCTGATGGTGCCGCATTATCTTCTATTACCTTTGGTCAAGGCTCTAGCGGTCAGGTAAACATCCGCAACAGAGATACTACAGTTAGAGGTGACAACCCCGCCGGACTTTACAGCAATATTAGCGTCCTCACCTACGGTACTGGCAGCGCCAAAACCTTAACGCTGGATACTGCGAGGTTACAACTGTTAGATGGAGGAGTGGTGGCCGGAACTTCGTTTTTTATCGGTAATGGGGGAGATATTAGAGTAAATGCGACAGAATCTATCCAAATCAGCGATTGCAGTCGATTAAATCAAATTACAAGTAGAAAAGTTGTTGTTGATTCGCGATCGCAGCCAAGTAACTGCAACGGCTGGCGGTTCGGGGGATGGGGGCAATATCAATATTAATGCACCTATTGTTGCTGGTTTAGAAAACAGCGACATTATTGCTAATGCATTTAAAGGACGTGGGGGTAATATTCAAATTGCCACACGGGAAATTATTGGCTTACAATATCGTCCTTAAATTACTGCTGAAAATGATATTACTGCTAGTTCCCAATTTGGTGTTAATGGTACGGTAGATATTAACAATTTTGGAGTTGACCCCAATTCCGGCTTAGTAGAATTACCAGTAAAATTAACAGACTCATCACAGCAAATTGCTACAAGTTGTTCTAGTACTACTGGCAGCAGTTTTGTCACTACCGGAAGGGGTGGTATACCGCAAAATCCAACGCAGGAAATTGGCAGCGATCGCACTTGGTCTGATATCCGCGACATCTCTGCATACCGCAAAACTGGCGAAGTCAAAGCACAAATTCCCACATCATCAGGGGTTCTTGTTCAAGCCACTTCTTGGCATCGCAATGCTGACGGCAAAATTGAGTTAATAACAAACAGATAAATCTCCCGTTCAGGTGCAACAGGCATTAGACTGTGCTGCTATTGGCAAAAGTTAATTTGCCCCAGAAATTCCAATAGCTTAATAGCGATCGCAAGTATTCCAAATACTTAAATATTGACCTGCAAGCTGATGTTAAGAGCGATCGCGCCTAGGGAATAATGAAACTTAGATGAAATGAGACCAAGTGATGAAAACACGCTCTGTTGGATTGGGTTTGGTTAATGGAATGTTGACAAGTGTCATGCTATTGCCATTAGGAACAATATTTCTTTGGAGTGGCTCTGTCAATGCTCAAATCACCTCAGATGGCAGCCTCAACACCACCGTTTCCCAGAATGGCAATAAATTCACAATTACCAATGGTAGTGCCGCAGGCAGTAATCTCTTTCACAGCTTTGGGCAGTTTTCTGTTCCCACTGGTGGTTCAGCCACATTCAATTTAATTAACACCCCGAACATCTCCACAATTTTCAGCCGAGTCACAGGGGGTAGTGTTTCTAATATAGATGGCTTGATTCAGACTCTTAATAGCACCAACCCTGTTAGTCTATTTCTCCTTAATCCTAGCGGCATTCTCTTTGGCTCTAATGCCAGCTTAAATATTAGTGGGTCATTTGTTGGGACTACTGCCGAGAGCATAAAATTTGCGGACGGATTCAAGTTTAATGCCAATGATGCCACACCACCGGCCTTATTAACTATGAGTGTGCCAGTTGGATTGCAACTTGGAGCCAATGCCGGAACCATTCGCACCCAAGGAACCCCAGCACTCAATTTCTTTTTTCGCCCATCACAAATGTTCAAGGCTAAAACTGTGGCGTTGGTGGGTAGTGAAATCGACATCAATCAAACCAGCCTTGCTAATCCTGACGGAAGAGTTGAATTATGGGCATTGCGGAATGCTGAGGTTGGTTTGAATAATCAAGCTGGATTGCAACTAACTAGCCCTGCTTTGGCTGACTGGGGAACAGTTTCGCTCAGACAATCTTCACTTATCGATACAAGTGGGATTAATGGCGGAGCAATCAACATTCGGGGGCGGGGTTTGACCGTTGCCGATGGTTCAGGAATTAGTTCTGCTACTGGTAATTTTGGACAAGGGCAGGGTATCACCGTCAAAACCACAGAATTTGTAGATTTGTTGGGAGCCTCTGACCCAGAGAATTATGACACCCCTGGATTATTCACTAATGTATCGGGAACTGGGGCAAAAGCAGGAGACATTACCATTGAAACTGAACGTTTACGGATTCTGAATGGAGCTTGGTTGCAGTCCATTAATAATGGCTTTGCCTTTAACTTTTCGACTTTTCAGTTAACCCCAATCAACGATACTAGTACTGGAAATATTACTGTTCGTGCTAAAGATGTGGAAGTGAACGGATACAACCCATTTCCTTCTCCTTTTACTGGTATTCCTAATTTCCGACCTAGCGCTATTACTACTTTGGTAAATGGTGGTAACAGGAATAATAGTGGCAGGATCACCATTGAGGCAGATCGAGTTCGTCTGCTCAACGGAGGTCGCATCAGTACAGATATCCTTGGCTTTAACTTTCCTGGTTTTGAGTCCATTACTACTGGCAATGCAGGGGACATCTCGATCCGATCTGCTGAGAGTCTCGAAATTAAGGGAGTCACACCTTCTGGGTTGACTGGTGCTGTCATCAGTGCAATTCAAGGTTTTGCAAAAGGTTCAGGCGGCAATATCACTATCGACACTGGACATTTGCAAGTAGCAGATGGCGGGGCTATATCTAGTGCGCTATCAGGTACTGGCAAAGCTGGAAATATCGAGATTTATGCAAAAGATGTAGAAGTCAGCGACCCTGCGATCGATAGTTTTAGCAATACATTTAGTGGTATCAGTGTTGCAGTAGCTAAGGATGGAGTTGGTCAGGGTGGAAATATTAACCTGCAAGCTGAACGCCTGCGTGTTTTCGACGGTGGACAGATCACCTCATCCAGCTTGGGACAAGGATCTGCTGGCAGTGTTAATTTACGGGTTAATAATATTGATGTGCAGGGCATCTCTCAACCTTTAGCTGATGGTCGGATACTGCCCAGTACTATCACTGCATCCTCAGCAAATGCCTTTACTGCTCGGTCAGTAAATATCACAGCTGACAGCTTGAGTGTTCGTGATGGGGCGGAAATTACCGTCAGCAATTCTGGAACAGGGGATGCGGGTAATCTCAATATTAACGCTCGTAATATCTTTTTGGATAATGGAGCAAACCTGCGAGCTGAAGTGAATGGAGGTAGTCGTGGTAACATCCGTCTCCAAGCAAGTGATTTTCTCTTGTTGCGGCGTGGCAGTAGCATCATCACTAATGCTCGTGGTGCTTCTACAGGAGGCAACATTGATATTAGTGCAGGGTCTATTATCGCTGTCCCAACAGAAAACAGTGACATTTCAGCAAATGCTGTACTCGGACAAGGCGGCAACATCCAAATCACTACTCAAGGCATCTTCGGATTGGAATTCCGTGACCAACTCACTACCGATAGTGATATCACCGCCAGTTCACAATTTGGGGTAAGTGGCACTGTTCAAGTTAATACTATCGGTGTCGATCCAAATTCTGGCTTAGTTGAACTACCAGCAAATGTCGTCGATTCATCTCAACAAATAGCCAGTGGTTGTTCTGTAAATGAAGGTAGTACTTTTGTGGCAACAGGACGGGGTGGTGTGCCACAAAATCCCACTCAGGAAGTAATGAGCGATCGCACTTGGTCTGATATCCGCGACATCTCTGCATATCGCAAAACACAGCCAGTACAAGCCCAAATTCCCCCATCCTCAGAGGTTCTTGTCCAAGCCACTTCTTGGCATCGCAATGCTGACGGCAAAATTGAGTTAATAACAGATAAATCTCCTGTTCAGGTGCTACAGGCATTAAACTGTGCTGCTGTTCCCAAGAGTTAAGTTGATGAAATTTGGTTATGGGACTTCCAAAAAAATATCCCGTCGTAGGGGCGCAAGGTCTTGCGCCCCTAAAAATCTATAAATAATTTGGGATCATTTATTTTTTGCAAGTCCCTATACAAATTAGATGTGTTTTCGCTTAATGCTGTAGCTCACAGAATTAAACAATCCGGTTGACAATTGTCCACACTTCTAAATCAGAGCGGACATAAGGAACAGAGATTGTTTTGAACCCAGTAATGAAAGGCTTGTAATAAATCTGCCAATACATTGGACTCAGTTCATTGGCACAAGCTTTAAGAAAACGGACTTCTGCCGCCAATTCTCCAGCCAGTTGATTAATGCGTTGAGCATGAACCTGTGCCACTTCTTTCGCTTCTTCTAACTCCTGCTGTTGGATAAGTTGTTTTGATGCAACTTGCGATCGCACTAACTTACCTTGTTTTTGTTTGATCTGGAATTCCAAAGCTGCGATCGCAGCATCGATGCCCTGGAGTTCAACTGATAATTGGGCATTTTCCCTGGCTTGACGGCGATATGCTTCAACCATTGCCTGGGGTGAATCATTCTCGCTAGAGATGACATTATTAATAGTGAGTGCAGCGCGTTCTTCTAAAAGAATTTCAATTTGAGAGTTAAGCGCCGCCATTTCAGCCTGAATTTGCTCCATAAATCGAGTTTTAAGTGCTGAGTTTTAAGTGCTGAATAAAATCTTAAAAGCTTTTTGCGCCTTGGGTATCGAGAGAAAGCGATCGCACCTCGGCTGTAATTCCTTCTTCTTGCCAAGCAGCTAACATCGCCGCCTCCACAGCCTCTGAGTGTAATTGATCTGCCAAAGCTAACAGTGTCGGCCCCGCACCACTAATTACCATACCATAAGCACCAGCACTAACAGCGGCAATGTTGACAGCATCATAACCAGGAATCAAAGCTTTCCGATAGGGCTGATGCAGCTTATCTTGCAAAGCTGTTTTTAACCATTGTCCGTTACCAGTTTCCAAGCCGCGCAACAGTAACCCCAAATGTGCCGTATTGAAAATTGCATCAGCGCGACTCACCTCAGTTGGCAAAACGCCCCGCGCCTCTGAAGTGGAAAGTTCAAAATTAGGAATACCTACAACTGGTACAACATCTTTATGCCAGGGAACATCACAAATTTCCCAAGCTGTGCCACTGGTAGCAGCCAGACGACATCCTCCCAACAAAGCTGGTACTACATTATCAGGATGTCCTTCCATTGCGATCGCTAACTCCATCACCTGCGACTGAGAAAGAGTAGCACCCTCAAGTTGATTTGCAGCAACTAATCCGCCCACAATCGCTGTCGCCGAACTACCCAAACCCCTTGCCAGTGGGACACCTAACTTAATCTCTATTTTCACAGTTGGCGGCGTTTGCTCTATATGTTGATAGAATTTGACAAACGCCTGGTAGAGGAGATTGCTTTCATCAGTTTGGACTCGTTCAGCTTCTGTACCAGTGACATGAATAATTAGCCCACCTTCTTCTAGGCGAGTAAATTTGAACTCGTTGTACAGCTTTAAAGCTGCACCGATGCAATCAAAACCAGGCCCCAAATTAGCAGTTGTGGCAGGAACAGTAACAGTGATGGCAGAAACAACAGACATTGGCAAAACTCACTAATCATCAATCAGCATCTCACATAAGTGGTTGAACAAGAAAGGCAGAGGGCAGGAGGCAGAAGGAATACTGTTTTCGCCCTCTGCCCGTGACCAGAGGGAACATGGGTCTGAGTCCCCCACCCTACGGGTTCGCAGTTGCTTTATGCCGGGGAACCCGTCCACCGCACTGCTCACCATAATCTCTGATTTGGTGGCCAAGAATTGGGCGGGGTTAAAGCCCCGTTCACATTCTTCCCTTCTGCCTTCTGCCTTCTTTACTTCCACCCCTACAAAGTGTGGGTGCGTCAAACAGCTAAAATGATTTCAAGAAAACTCTTCAGCAGAAATGCTGGTACGATCGCAGGAGGCAAAAAATGGGCTTGGCTGGATTAAGAATTGTGTTGGTAGAACCAGCTGGGCCGATAAATATCGGGGCGATCGCCAGGGTAATGAAAAATTTCGGGTTATATAATTTAGTATTAGTGAACCCCCAATGCGATCCGCTCTCGACGGAAGCTTTGATGATGGCTGTTCACGCTCAAGAAATTATAGAATCTGCCGTATTAGTGGCAACCTTACCAGAAGCATTGCATGGATGTGTACGAGCGATCGCTACCACCGGTCGCGTTCGCAGTTTAGAAACACCTTTAGAAAACCCCCGCACTGCACTACCCTGGTTACTGGAGGAACCAGAAAAGCCCACAGCGCTGATTTTTGGCAGGGAAGACCGGGGATTAAGCAATGAAGAATTAAATTATGCCCAGAGGTTTGTTGGTATTCCCACCAGTCAAGATTATGTAGCCCTAAATTTAGCTACTGCTGTGGCAATCTGCTGTTATGAATTGTCACAATCTGCCCAACAATTTGACACTCAGACCATAACCCAAACTGAACTCGCACCCTTAGATGTTTTAGAGGGATACTACCAACAATTAGAATCACTATTACTGAAAATTGGTTATGTATATCCCCATACAGCAGCTAGTCGTATGGGAAAATTTCGCCAACTATATAATCGCGCTCACCTGAAAACTAGGGAAGTAGCTATGCTGCGAGGAATTTTGCAGCAGGTAGAATGGGCTTTGAAAAACCAGAGGGATAGTGAAAACTTATAATTATTCGTTTAATATATACGCAATCACCCCCCCCAAATATTTAATATGGCTTAAACTAAACACAAAAATGCTACTTAGTGGCAAAGTGGAATTTGAGTATTAATATTGCTTAAAGATTAAGTTTTGGGTCAGGAGTCTGCAAGAAAACAGTCAAGTCGGTCACAAGGAGTAACTGTGTCAGAGTCAAGTGACGAACTAACAGCTTTCTCGCGGCGACAACCCCTAAATCGCCGCCAACGTCCACAAAAAGTTCAAAAAGTGGCGCAAAAGAAAGTTAAACCTAATAGCCAGCAGCAAGCTGCCAATGGACGAGAAGCGGCGCTAGCACGCTCCAAAAATCGCGTTGCTCCCCCCCAACCCCTGGTGCTACACGTAGGGTAAAATCGGGATTAGTCATGCCAACGGCAGTAAAACCAATACCAACTGTAAAGGGGAAAATTCCTCCCTTTCGACCAGGTGCTGTAATGGTGAAAACAGTGCGGATGGAAAAGCCAAAAAGAGGCCTGCGTTCATCGCGGAAAACGCGATTAAAGCCAATGGCCAAAACTATGTTGTATGTTGTGCGCTTGTTGATAGTGGGTGTTGGAATGGGTGCAATTGTGGGCACGGTGTTGTCAGTATTAGACCCGGCTAATCGCATCAGTACAACTTCTGCACCTCAATCTAATAGTAATGTGGCGCGATCGCAGCCACAACCTACCCAAGCTACCCCAACTGCATCTTCGAGCTTATATCTATCTCAGGAAATTGTCTCCTTGAAAAATGCCGTGCAAAATTTGGCAGCGAACTACCCAAATCTTGCACCCGGTGTTTTCTTGGTAGATTTGGACACTGGCAATTACGTAGATGTCAACGGCTCTACCAGTTTTCCAGCAGCTAGCACAATTAAAGTGCCGATTCTACTTGCCTTTTTCCAGGATGTGGATGCGGGGAAAATTCGCCTTGATGAAATGCTGACCATGCAACAGGATATGGTAGCTGGCGGTTCTGGAGATATGGGGTCAAAACCAGCCGGAACCAAGTACAATGCCCTGGAAGTCGTCACTAAAATGATTACAATCAGCGACAACACGGCGACAAATATGCTGATTGCTCGGCTAGGAGGGATGGAGGCGTTAAACCAGCGTTTCCGCACTTGGGGATTGACAACCACAACAATTCGTAATATTCTCCCAGATTTGCAAGGAACAAATACTACTAGTCCCAAAGAATTGTCGAATTTGATGGCTATTGTGAGTCAGGGAAATTTAGTCAGTATGCCATCACGCGATCTCATGCTCGATATCTTGCGTCGCACCCAAAGGGACACTCTACTACCATCGGGTTTGGGAACAGGCGCAAGAGCATTCCACAAAACGGGCGATATCGGTACTATGCTGGCAGACACAGGTTTAATTGTTGTTCCCACTGGCAAACGATATATAGCTAGCGTCATGGTACAACGCCCCGAAAACGACCCTCGCGCCGAAAAACTGATTAGCTCAATTTCTCGTGCTGCCTACCAAGAGTTTAGCCAAAATGCTGTTACACCCAACAGTACCACAAGCACTATACCCGCAAATGGTTATCAACCCCAGATTGGGAATCCTGCTTTACCCAACAGTACGACAGGTACTGTACCCATGAGTGGTTATCAGCCCCCTGTTATCAGTCCTGTACCTAATGGGATGGGAAGTACTGTACCGGCAAATGGTTATCAGTCTCCAGTTATGAATCCTCAGTATTACCCTCAAAGATAAGTAGGTCGGCGTATCGTTGGGATAAGACAGGGGGCTAGGGGAACTAGCGGTATGCAGGCGTTGCACTGAATTAAAACCACAAATTATAGTCCGTAGAGGCTGGCGATCGCAATTGAAGTGACAATTTCTGTTTGCAAATCAAATCGGATTGCTATACCCGAAACTATCAACCAAATAGTCATTGCTCAAATTCAAACACTAATTGTCAAAATTCAAACGTTTGCAACAAATATTCTTCCATATATAAGAAACGCTTAAGTATTTCTTGCAAAGGTATAATCAGTTGTAGCAAATGCTTAATACTTTGCAACAAATACTCTTCCATGTATAAGAAACGTTTAAATCATTGCAACAATTGTTCTTATGAACTTATGAATTGATTAGTTATTGGTCATTAGACTTCGGCATTGCTGATGCGGCAGGAAACCATGATACTTTCTTTTCTCTGCGTTCTCTGCGCCTCTGTGGTTAAATAAATGATTTATAAACCGCAGAGGCACAGAGGACACGGAGGAAGAAGTTAAATTTAAATTAATAGAATTGCCTAAAGGTTGGGTGTGGACAAAATTAGGAAATTTTAACTCTTAACTTTTTTGATACCGCATCCCTGGTAATTGCGAAACTAAACCCATAAGTTCCAACTGCAACAAAGCACCCGAAACTGAGCCAGCAGCCATGCCGCTTTGTTGGACAATAAAATCAAAGGGTAAAGCATCACTTGTAAACGCATCCATTACCGTTTGCAATTCTGGCGATAAAGTTGGCATTAACTTTTCTGGCGCTGTGGAAGCCTCGACTCCATCAATTTGTGGTATTGCTCCCAGCATTGTTAACAATTCATCCAATTCCTTGACAATCAAAGAAGCTCCCTGACTCAGTAACTTTAAGCATCCTTGAGATGGATGATCGTCCACTCTTCCAGGTAAGGCATAGACATCTCTGCCAAATTCATTTGCGTATGTAGCAGTAATTAACGCACCAGATTTTAATGGCGCTTCCATTACCAAGATAGCGCGGCTTAAACCTGCAATAATCCGGTTGCGGCGGGGAAAGTGCGTGCGATCAGGTGGGGTTTTTGTGGGGTACTCACTCACAACTAATCCAGCCGTCAAAATTTGCTTGTACAAATCCCGATTTTTATGTGGATAGATAACATCTACACCAGTCCCTAAAACTGCGATCGTGCGTCCACCTGCTTTCATTGCAGCACTGTGGCTTTCTGTGTCAATTCCCTCTGCCATCCCAGAAACAACTGTAAAGCCATTTTTAGCCAAAGCTGTACTAATTTGGCGAGTCCAACGGATACCATATTCTGAGGGTTGGCGTGTGCCGACAATCCCAACCATCGGTTTTTGTCCGAGATTTTCTTGAAGTTCGACTTCGCCGCGATAGTACAAAATCGGCGGCGGACTGGGAGTTTCTAGCAGTAAGCGGGGATAATCTGCATCTGCTGGTGTCCAGAAATGGGAATTTTCCTGCTGGTGCTTGGTAAATAGTTGTTCTGGGTGCAAACGCGATCGCTGTTGTACTACTTTTTCTAGTGTCTGAAAACCAAAACCCTCCACTTCTCCTAACTCTACCTTGGTAGCGTTCCAAGCTGTTGCCAGCGTGCCAAAATGCTGTTGCAGCCGTCGCAATAATACCGGGCCAATTCCCGAAATTTGCGCCCAAGCTATCCAATATGCGCCTTCTTCCACCACCGTTCTGTCCTCACGCCCACTGGATTGAGTATTCCCAAATTGGGCTTGGCTGTTGAGGGAGATGAGGGAGCAGGGGAAGAATTAATGACAAATGACAAATGACAAATGACTAACCCCTTGACTTTTGACTCTTGACTCTTGACTATTAACTATTGACTATCTATCTTCTGATCTTCTGTGATGAAATATTTTTATCGTCTTTTAATAAGCCTATCGGGGTGCTTAATATTTTTACTGGTGCATAGTGGCCTTGGTTTATTGCCTAGTTTGGCAGCCGAGAAAGTTACTGTCAGATACGGGTTGTTTGAGCAATCAATCCCGGTGGCAGATATACGCAACTATGGTGAGAAGCAAAAGGCTTCTAGCGATTTGCAATCTTTCTTAGATTACCTCAGCGCTAAAGAGAAAGAGAAGTTTCAAGAAGCCCTTCAAGTGAAAATGTCGCTTGATATTGTGGCTTTAGATAAGCTGATAAATACAGGAATGGGCAAGCAAATTTTATCTTTTGCTTCTGGTGCGATCGCTCGTCGCGATCAAGCCAGTACACAAGCCCTACGTTCTGCCCTCATCATAGGAGCAAAATCACCAGAAGGTCTAGGATTAATCAGCTTTTTAGAAGCATATCCTAGTAATCAACTAGTTGTTGATGTGTCAAAAATTTCTAAGCTAGTTGGACTGGCAAATTCCTCTTCTAATTCTGCTGATGCACTACCAAAAGATAATGTAAGTTCTTCACCTTTTGGGAAAATTGCACTGCAATACCAAATACTCGCCGCCCAAGATAAACAGTTTTCAGGTTGTTTATTTGGCGATTCTATTTCGGCGGGGCTTGGTAATACCCTTGGGAGTGGTACTTTTAATTTTGGGTTAAATGGCTTAAGCACAATCTCATTACTAGAACAACTAAAAAGTTTAATTCCTACTAAAGTTAAATGTGAAAAAGCTATTATTGCCGTAGGTGGGAATGATGCTTGGTATGGAATTAGTGATGAATTGTTTAGCAAAAATCTCCAAGAAGCGATCGCACTTGTTAGAACAATGGGAAATAAAGAGATTTTTCTGATTCCGGCTTTTTATTCAACAGTTGCAGCCAGCTTAGATCCAACTGTATCAGCCCCACTTCCTAAAGTTGAACAAATTAATCTTCTGATTAATCAAGTTGCTGAAAAAGAAAAAGTGCCAGTTGCAGCAGCAGGGCTAGCACCATTGTATGAGAATAATGTTCTTAAAGAGAATTTGACGAGCGATGGCGACCATCTCAATGCTGAGGGTCTAAAAATTTATCGACAAGCATTATTACAAATCCTGGAAAGATAATATAATTTCGTCTAATTTTCCATAGTAAAACCACCTACCAAAGTTACGTTTATCTAAACATAATTCGTAGTTTGTAACTCGAAATTACGAATTACGAATTATCACCTTCAGGCTTTCCAATTCAAAAATCGCGCGTAAATATAAGCGATGCCTTCATCAAGAATTGTCCGCACACCTTGGCTAGAAACCCACCATTTGTTTGGATCGTAATCATGAGTTCTAGCTGCGATCGCACCAACTTGGACTTGAGGTGTAAGTATTTTTCTGAATAGGAACCAACTTCTACGGGTGTGAACATCCAAAGAAAAAACATTAATTGATTTTAGCTTTAAATTGGAATGGGATAGCCAGCGATCAAATTCAGCAGCAGATGCATAACTACGATCCTTTATTACGTTTGGTGTCGGAACAGCTACTACCTTCTCCGATTCTAAACCGAGTTTCTCGAAGGTAGCGGCTGATACTTCTGCAAAGCTTTTGTATTCGCTAAGATAATTTCCTTTTTCTATCGATCCTCCTGTAGTAATTACTAGATTATAAGAACCGTTTTTAAATTCAGTTAAAGCTTGTTGTATGGCATAATCTGGTAGCCATCCTTCAACAACTAATACTTCTGCTGATTTGATAGGGGAAGTCACGGCGAGAAATGAGTGTACATGAGTAATAACGAAAAATATTAAATAAGCAATCAAAGCGATCGCAATCGCCCACCCCTGAGCCGTAAGTGTCCACATTTCTTGGCGTTTTATTAGTTTGATTTTTGAAAAATTTTTACGCCGACGGTTTTTTGCCTGCATTAAATTTTAGCTAGACGTTGTTCTTCCAAGTAAGTAAATACAGATTTATCTCCAATATCAGCAGGAATTGCTTGCACTGTCTTTCGCAGGGCAAATACCAAAAACAACGTTGCCCAAATTCCTAATAAAACACTTTCGCCCTGAGTTGGTAAAATTCCCACCAAATGTCCTAATAACAGTAGCGGTACTATTAGGGTTAATACTTTAGTTTCTAAACGATTGAAGCAAAAAGCCTCTTTAAAATAAATCCCTGTCAAAGCAACAAAAATAAAACCAACCCCAAATAAGGTAAGAGGCTGATTGTAAACAGTCAGAGCTAAAGGTTCAGTACTAGAAATTGCCAGAATAACTGATGCCATACTACCGATCGCCCAAAAAATTTGCAACATTCGATGCAGTGATGCCATGTAGATATGAATGGTAAATAAACTTACACCAAGAGCGAGACTAAAACAAGCATATAAAGGTGTAAGTGCAGTTACAACAGTCGGGTTATTGTTGAACAAAATCAAAGCGCTGCCTATCGCAAAGCTGACTGCTGCTACCATTAAGCCAGCACGGTAGATAATTACGCCAGTGCGATCGCTCTGAGTAATTGTAAATTCCCCAAACTGACCTTGATAAACTTCTGGTGGAGGTAGTGTTTGCGTAGTCATAGTTAAAATATTGTTACGATTTACTAATAGAGTACAATGGGAAATTGCTGAAGGGTTACTTTTATTATCGATAATGAAACCAACTTTGTGGCACAATCACAAAGTTTTAAGTAATTTTTGTCGTACTTAGTATAGCTAAAAGTGAGATGAGCGATCGCATTACAGAATACTTTCCACTTAAGTCCATAGCGATTGCCTACGGCACACTACGTGATCGCAATCATTAAATTGTATGATTTGACTCAAAAATATCCTTGAGAATGAGGGAAGGCAATGGATATGGACAGGATTGATATCAAGTATAGAATCGGAAATTTATACTAAAGTCCATAAGGATTTGATACAGACAAATTGTATCCTGTGTCTTAGCATTATGCTGTAGTTAGGCTATTGATGGAGGAAAGTTGAGATGAGCAATGTCCAAAGACAAGCCACTTTGCGTCCCGGTACGGTTGGACATCAGAAAGCAAATACATCCACTTTTCTGAATCCATCCCTTGCCTCACCAAGTATTCCAACGCTGGCGAACCCGATACGCGGCTTTGGCTCCCAAACAATAAGTAAGTCATCAACAGACCTTCAAGAGGTGCAGTCTGCTGATGAGCAACAAATAAAATCTGAACCAATCAAACAATCGCCTCTGAGTCATGACATTAGTCGTATGTCATTGCGTCCACAAAAAGCATTCACCGAAGGCGTGATTAATAGATTAGAAAATGCAGTTATTCAAGGAAGTGGTATAAAAAACGCCTCTTATGGAGCCGACGTTGTGACTCCTAGTGGTGGACAAAATCTTCCAGAACCTGTCCTAGCAAAGATGCAGACAGCATTTAATGCAGATTTATCAGACGTAAAAATTCATACAGATGGTCAAGCAGAAAAGCTAGGTTCTCAGGCTTTCGCATCTGGTAATAATTTACATTTTGCTCAGGGAAAGTACGATCCGGAAAGTCAATCTGGTCAAGCTCTAATTGGACATGAATTAAGCCATGTAGTCCAACAACGACAGGGACGGGTTAATATCCCAAAACTACCTGGAGAAGGGAATTCCATAGTTGTGCAAGACCAAGCTTTGGAAGCAGAAGCTGATGTACTAGGTAATAAGGCAGCAGCAAGCCCTGATGCAATCACGAAAGAGTCTATTCAAGCCAAGAAAATAGACGGAACTGTAAGCAAGGCAGTTCAGCAAAAGCCAATTGTACAAAATGCTCTACCAGTAATTGGTGCGATCGGTGCTTGGGGTGCTAGTCTGGCAACTGAATCAGGAGCAGCAGCAGCAACCATAGCAGCAGCAACCATTCAAGCAGGACAAGCTGCTGCACAGGTAGGAAGTGCGCTTGCTCCTGGACAAAGCGGTGTTCAAAGCGTTCAACTAGATAATGGATATATGTCACCTGTAGACAAACAAAAACTACAGTTGATTACCCAATATCGTTTAATTAATGCTTATGTGAGTCACTGGAAACGACAGCATCCTGATGTACCCCTAGCTCCACCGACCCAAGGAACTGCCCCAGCCCCGACCCCAGCCCCAGCCCCAACCCCAGCAACTCCAGCTCCAACTGCATCAGATTCACCTAATCAATCTGGTGGCACTTTGGATTTAGCCATTTTGGAAGCTGTAAAGGCAGAAGTTCAGTTGCAGATTGAAACACTACTTAATACAAACCAAAAAACAACAGACAATGTAGAA
This sequence comes from Nostoc sp. C110, assembly GCF_043099725.1. Lineage (GTDB taxonomy): Bacteria > Cyanobacteriota > Cyanobacteriia > Cyanobacteriales > Nostocaceae > Nostoc > Nostoc muscorum_A. The sequence goes on from NZ_CP171148.1 coordinate 2,554,606, forward strand.
TTTATTTGGTCAGACAGTGGAGATCACACCGCAGATACAATTGGTACTGTTGGAGCAGTTGGGTTTAGCAATATTAGAGGAACTTTTATCAAGGAAACTCTGCAATTAAGTAGTGATGCAGCTCAAATCCCGAACTTAGATCCGCCCAGTAGGGGTCAAGAGATGGATGTTAGACAATTCCGAGGTGGAAGTATGCGTCGGGGTTCTTCAATGTCCATTGGCTACGGTGATTCGTTATCCATCAATTTGACAGGTAGCGGCCCGACAATTAACCATGCGGGCAACAATGGTCATGGAGAACACATTTACTCTACTGACTGGAATTGGGATGGCAATACAACACAAGGAGATTTCCCTCTGTATATTCTAGTCGATGGAACACCTGTATTTAATATTGCAAAATGGAACGGTACGCCGGACGATAATTCCTATTTTTAGGTTTGACTTTACCTAGCAGAAAAGTTCCTAAAACGCTCAAAATAATTGCTAAATAGTGAAGAAGGAATTTTCATTGACAGTCACAGATTTCCGACTTTTTTGAGAAGTTGGGATCTGTAACTTTCACAAATTATTATGATGCTATATGATGGTCACTTGATTGCAGCTTATTAAAGCCATCTAAGCTTCACGTATGGAAGAGATAATTTCCACTTAAGTCCATAGTGATCGCAATCAGATAAATTTTATGATGTGTGTTATCAATATGCCTTGGTTGAACCATAAATGAAGGAAGGGTGATATGAGCAATGACGGACAACAAGCTTCTGGGCATCTACGCATAGTTCAGCGCCAAAAAGCAGGTATATCCACTGTTCTAAATCCGTCCCTTGCCTTATCAACTATTCCCACACTGGCTTCTCCAATGCGTGGCTTTGGTTTACAAACAAATAATCCTCCAATCCAAAGACTAACTGAGGCATCAACTGAGCTTCAAGAAGTGCAGTCTGCTAATGAGCAATTCTTGGAACCAGAAGCCGTCAAACAGCCCCTTAGTCATGATATTAGTCGCATATCTTTGCATCGTCCCCAGGCAAAACTCACGGTTGGTGCGCCAGACGATCATTATGAGCAGGAAGCCGATCAAGTTGCCGATCAGGTTATGCGAATGGCTGAACCAGAGCCAATAGGATTGCAGAATACACAGACTCAAGACCAAGTGCAAACTAAGCCTCTAGCCTCTGCCATAACTCCCTTAGTGCAACGGGAGGCAATGCCAGAAGAGGAAGAGGAGTTACAAACTAAACTTATTAATGCACCCATCCAAAGAGAGATTTTACCAGAAGAAGAATTACAAACTAAGCGATCGCTACAACTCGCTACCAATGACAGCTTCCAAACTGGGGACAACTTTGAGAGTCGGCTAAACAGCAGTGAAGTTGGAGGAAGCCCATTACCAGATGCCGTGCGTTCTTTCATGGAACCACGTTTTGGTACAGATTTTAGTCAAGTACGGGTACATACAGGCACTCAATCGGTGCAGATGAATCAGGATTTAAATGCCCAGGCATTTACGCACCAGCAAAACATTTTCTTTGGTGCGGGTAAGTCACCAGGTAATGATGCATTAACCGCCCATGAACTGACTCATGTGGTGCAGCAGACAGGAACAGCCCAGAGAAAATTGATTCAACGGGCAATTAACCCCACATACGACCTGACACACGGTATTTTTGAAGTAAATGCCACACCAAACGGGGCGAGTCTACCGATTACTATTCGTTTTAAACCCAAAACCACCGCTCCCTACTCTAACCAGATTGGACTGATTCAGATTGTGCGTCTGACAAATGCTACAGGTACAAATGTCGAACCTCAGTCTTTACCTGCTGCTAGTGGTGCTAGCCTCCGTACCACTGCTGATGCAACCACGGGAGTTGAAGGCGGATATTTCACTGATGCGCTGCATAATGATGCACCTGCTCACGGTGGTACAGGAACCAATGCCGCAGCCGGAAGTGCATTACCTGCCCAGTACCCCTTTGGTAACGACCCAGCCCAACCTAATCCCGCAACCCCTGGACTTTCACGACCCTCTTCTAGTGGGGCAAGCGGAGCCACTATTGGTTACAAACGCTCCGATGACCCCACCGACATCAAAGCAGCAGAACTAACCGATGCTCCCGGAGGGGCTGGTGAGTTTAATTTCGACTTTCAGACGGTGGCTAAGGGAGAAGACACCATGACAACTTATGGAGCGCTTCATTGGGGCTTCCAAATCCGTGCTGGCAAAGTTGAGAACGATCATGCATCAGCACAGGATGGTCAATCTGCTACCTTCGATGCAGCTTTGCAGAAGCATCAAGATTTTTACGTACACGAACCAGTCATTTTTTACTTTGATTTCGACAGCGACCAACTGAGTTCCAGCGAAACAGGCAAAATTGATACATTCTTAGATTACCTGCGGCGATTCCCTGATGTCAAAGTAACTCCTGAAGGCTTCGCTGACAGGCGCGGCGGCGCATCTGGGCACAACCTCGATCTATCTCTACGCAGAGCGCAGGTAGTGGGAGCAGCCCTGCGTGCTAAGGGTGTAGCTGAAGCTCAAATTAGTGCTGTTACTATCGGCTCTGGTTCAACCGAAGACTTTACCCCTGATGCCACAACTAACCAAGATACAGAAGCGAATCGTCGGGGTAATCGCCGAGTTGTCTTGAGCTTTCAGCATGTGCCAGCAGCAGCACCAGCAGCACCAGCAGGGGGAGGAGGGACACCTTGATCTTGAGAACAATAGGAATATTCGTGATACTTGTGATGCTGGCGATCGGAGGAAATTTGTATATGAATAATCAAGATGCTACCGCGACACCTATGGAGCAGATCAAAACACGTCTCTACTCCACAGATCAAGACATCAGCGCTTTAGCACTAGGTGAATTGATTCGTTTAGGCAAAAAAGCCACCCCGATTTTGTTGGAAGCCTTGACTAATCCCAACCCCCGTACCCGTCGGCTTGCAGCCGAGGGACTGAGCGAAATTGCCGATCCCGCTAGTGCCGATGCTTTGTTCCAAGCCACCCATGACACTAATCCAGAAGTGCGTGCCCGTGCTGCCACTGCCCTACACCAATTAGGAGATAAACGCTCATTGCCCGCTTTGGTCGCTACCCTTGATGATTACCCTGACATTCTGCACAATCCCTACACAGCTTCGATGTATCCTTTAATGCGAGGCGGAAAAGAAGTTTTACCTTTGGTAATTCCTCTTTTGCAAGCACCAAACGATCTCACTCGTGAGCGGGCTTTTTTGATTGTTAAGGCTGTAGTGAGTAAGCTACCCCAAGGGCAAGACTGGAATCAGTTGTGGCAGAGTTTGGGAAGTTATGATCCCGCAGGCCAAAAAGCAGAACGTGACAAGGCTGCTCAAAAATGGCAGGAATGGTTGAGCAAATAATTACTAATTAGTCACAAAAAACTAAGTATTCTACGAAACGTAAATAGGCTTAAAATCCTTACTAATGACCAATGACAAATGACAGCCTTAGCCAGTTAGCTTTAATTTCGCCGACCTACTTACCCATTAGTAGCGGAGTTACCTAACCGTATTATCGATTCCCTCTACGATTCTTGAACCCAAACAAAGCGCGATGGTGAGCGATGTTGCTGCTGCTAGCGCCGCTAATGTCCGAATGTGATTCCAGATTGTCCAGTTGGTCAGGTAGCTAGACCATAGGCTCGCACCTTCAGTACTATCCGGCTCGACTTTCGCCAGGGCTTCGTTGAGCGGTACATTGAAAACTATTGTTACGCCTAATGTACCAACGAGGTAGAGCAAGCTGCCGAGAAGCAAGTAGGCGGCACCGGGTTGATGCCACTTTAATAGCGAGGAGATTAAAAGAAAGATACAAGCCGCAGCCGTTCCCAAAAACGCTGTCATAAAAAATGGATTGATTACCGTGATATTGATGGATTGCATAGCGGCAATGCCCTGTGGCGGTTTCAGCCGAGCAAGGGCATTCATCACGAAGGTCGAGAAGGCGAAGAAAACTCCGGCTATCAGCCCGCAGCCCAGTGCCGAGAAAAGCTTTAATGCAAAATAATATTGTTGAGTTATCAGATGTTGCAGCATCGTCTCACCGAAAAAATGGGTATGAAGCCCCGTCCTTACAGGACGATCACCTCTGTTCTCTCTGTATGGGAAACGAGTGCCTTTGCTCCACACTTACTAATGATAATGTAAAAAAAGATAGCCCTAATATAGGTTTGCTAACCAGGCTATAAAAAAATCTATCCAGTCCATAAGTTTTTTACCTCATTAAAACATCACTTTCCCTACTTATCCATTGAAATTCTGAGTTGAGAATTTCTTCAACTGTAATGTTGGGAATTTGAGTTAACCATCTCACTCAGTTGTCGGGTGCAAGGCTAATTAAGGGTTTGGTGCTGACATCTGCGGGTTTTGTCATTGTCAAAAAATCATACTACAATATCCAGATCCCCAGAACCTTCTCAGTGCATGAATTGAAAATAAGCTAGTAGTGATGAACAATCTCCTCTCAGCATTATTTGCACTTTTCTGTATATGTAGGACATTCATCTCCAATTAAAATAGGCGGAGACTTTAAAGAGGACATTTAAAAGAGTGCTGATTTTAAATATTACTTGAATGGCTAAGTATTGAGTAGTAAAGCTTAAAAAAACTTTTAATTTGGATAAAAATATGGTGATGAAAAGTTTGAAAGAACATCAAGTTTATGGGCATTTAGCAGTGGAAAAGAAGCTCGGTATTCTTGTTGTCGATGACCACCAATTAATTTTGACTGGTACTCTTGATGTCTTAAATCAAAAGTATCCTGAAGCTATTATTATCAAGGCTCAGACGGCAAAAGATACACTTTCTCAAGTGCAATGTTACCAGTTTGACTTGATTGTGATGGATTTATCAATTCCCGATCGCCAAGGGGAGACAGCAGAAATTGATACCGGAATTAAGTTGTTGCAAACTTTGCTTAAAGAATATCCCCATCAGAATTTCATAGTGCAAACTAGTTATGTAAAGGCATTAATCAGAATTAAACACGAGATTGATAATCATCAAGGTGGGTTTGCGATCGCAGATAAAGGATTACCCGAAGATGAAATGCTCATGCGGGTTAATTTAGCGCTTCAGGGTGCAACTCACACAAAAGACATCAAAACAGGAATCGAACTCAAGCCGGAATGGTTGGATGTGTTGCGTTTGGCTTTTGAAGAGAGTTTAACAGATAAGGCGATCGCAGACAGAATGTATAAATCAGAACGAGCAGTACGTACTTACTGGACGAAGATTCAGGATGTTTTGGGGGTGTATCCTGAAGACTGCAAGCAAAGTGGTAAGAATATGCGAATCCTCACCGAAATTCGTTCCCGTGAAGAAGGTTTAATTGATTAATTACAGCTATTTTCACCTAAATAGACCACACGCTAGAGGCATAGCAATACGGTTCGCTTAAAGGGAAAAGGTTTTGAATACATCCTTAAATATGCTGTAAATATAGGGAAAATAAATCCTAAATTAAATGAGAAGGGGAATCTGGAATCGTATTTGCCAAGAATTTGGGTTGTAGTCGCTGGCTGCACCTCCAGGGATTATAGTTCTATTTGTGGTGATGTTGATCCGAATAACCGGGGGAATGCAATCTTGGGAATGGATGCTTCTCGATACGATGTTACGTTATAGACCCCTTAAATTGTCATTACGAGCGCAGTGATAACGGAGCGAAGTAATCACATAATCCCCTGCTTAAAGCGATTGCGTCGTCGTTCCTCCTCTCTACGAGACGCTGCGCGAACGCTACGGACAGGCTTCCAGAGCGATCGCCTCCGGCGGGCGGGTACGCCATCGCACAATCCTATTGCTAGATGACGAAACCAAGTACTAGGGGGAATTTTAAGACTTGTGTGTACACCGTAGCCTCTTAGGAGCAACTGCACAGGCGGCACTGCCACCCGCTATGAATGAAAGAAACTATTTTGAAGCGATTAATGAACGAGTACATTAGAATTATCCTGACAGTTAAAACCGAACCCACAATAGTGTGTTGAGCCTGATTAGGAGCATGGTTCTGGGGCATTATGGCTATGACATTGGTGAAGGACTTGCGTTTCCTATCCCGTTTGAAAGATTATCTATGAGTACATCCCTTTTGTCAGGACTATCCATAATAACTAGAACAGGGTTGCAGCAATGAAATTGCCAGCAAATCAAGAGAAAAACCAGCCTGTACCTGTGGTAAAACCTTCATCCACTTTAGAAAAAATTAACCAGAACGCAGCCGGAATAGACCTTGGTAGTGGAGAACATTGGGTTTGTGTGCCCACTGATAGGGCAGATAAAAATGTTCGCCGATTTGGGTGTTTTACCCCTGATTTAATTGCAATGGCCGATTGGTTAAAGGAATGCCGAATAAATACCGTGGCAATGGAAGCCACAGGAGTTTATTGGATTCCAGTGTTTCAGATATTAGAAGCCAAGGGTTTTGAGGTCAAATTAGTCAATGCTCATCACGTTAAAACAGTCCCTGGGCGCAAAACAGATGTGTTAGATTGCCAGTGGTTACAAAAGTTACATACATATGGACTACTGTCTGGTTCTTTTCGCCCAGAAGACCTTTCTTTGTGTGCTACGCAGTTATGTCCGTCAGCGAGATACCTTAATCAAGAGTGCTAGTGCCCATATACAACGGATGCAAAAGGCACTCATCCAGATGAATTTACATCTCCACAAAGTCATCAGCGATGTGACTGGTTTGACCGGAATGAAGATTATAAAAGCAATCGTTGCTGGTGAACAAGACCCACAAGTTTTAGCATCCCTCAAAGACCCACATATCAAAAGCAGCACAGCAGATATTGCTGCATCTTTAACTGGTGATTACCGCCGTGAACATTTATTTGTCCTCCAGCAAGAATTAACACTGTATGAGATTTATCAACAACAGATTATTGCTGTTGACGCTGAAATTGAAAAATGTTTAGCATCTTTTGAACCTAAAACTTTAGATGAACCACCAACAACAGGAAGAAAACGCAGAAAAAAACCGACTGCAAATCACCCCGATTTTGATTTGCATAAATATCTTTATCGGATGGCAGGAGTAGATTTTACACTGATTGATGGTCTTGATGCTTTAACTGTTCAGACCATTTTATCTGAGGTGGGATTAAACCCGAAACGTTTTCCCAGCGTTAAACACTTCACCTCTTGGTTGGGTTTATGTCCTGGTCAAAAAGTGACCGGCGGTAAGGTCAAAAGCTCTCAAACTCGTACTGTTGTCAATCGTGCTGCAAATGCTTTTCGCATAGCGGCTTTTTCTCTGACTCACAGCCGTTCTGCTCTGGGTGCATTTTATCGCCGCTTACGTTCTCGCTTGGGCGCACCCAAAGCAATAACTGCTACTGCACACAAGCTGGCTCGTTTGTTCTACCAAATTTGGACAACTGCTGGACGATATTCTGATCCTGGTATGGAATACTATGAGCAAAAATACCAGGATCTGATCCTCAAAAATCTCCAGAAGAAAGCGCAAGCTTTTGGTCTTCAACTTGTCCCCAAATCCCAAGATAAGGGGGAAGCTTCATTTGGTCAAACCCTTTCTACATAAGCTTTACGTCAAGTGTTTCTTGAAAGCGCCCCACTGGCGGCGATCGCCACCCGTTACTGATGTAGAGAAACTTTTATAATGGAAAGTACCCTGACAGCTAAAACCGAATCCTCAGTAGTGCTTTTAAGCCTGCTTGAAAGCGTGGTTCTGGGCTTTTATGGTTACTATCTTTTATGGTTACTATATTGGTGAAGTGGCTTTCGCTACTATCCCGTTCAGAAGATTATCTAATAAGACCGGCCCAGGTCAGGGTCCTCATCATTATTTGGTCCTAGACTTCAGATGAATTCTAGGCAACTTTGATGTATGTAAATTTTCACATCGCATAAATCTTTACTATTTTTAGTATTTCCAGGCTCTAAGTGTGGAGTAAAGAGTTTCTCAGAAGAGAAATAGAAGTGAGGTTTTCCAGATGCCGTGAAAAGTCAGATTTTGGATAAGGTTGAGCTTATATCATTGATTGATAAACAAATATGCACACCCAATCAAAACAACTCAACATACTCACTCCATCTAGAGAGTTACCTCTATATGGCAAGAGAATTTTAGTAACAGCACCGAGAAATTATGCTTATAGGTTATCTGAACAAATTATCAAACAAGGTGGTTTACCTGTTTTCATGCCTACTATCGAAACCTGCTATTTATCAAACTACACTAAATTAGATGCTGCTCTCAACCACATAGTTGAATTTGATTGGATTGTCTTCACAAGTAGAAATGGCATCACTGCATTTTTTCACCGGATGAATGATTTAAATATTCCTGTATCTGTGGTAGAAAAATGTCAATTATGTGCTTTGGGAAAAGATGCAGAAAGCCTATTGTCTTTTTGTGGCAAGGTAGATTTAATTCCAACAGAATCTAGTCCAGCCGGAATTGTGGCGGAATTAGCGAAAATTCCGCAAATTCATGACAAAAAAGTGCTGATACCTGCACCAGAAGTTGTTGGTTTGCCTGAGCCTGATGTTGTACCCAATTTAATTACGGATTTGCAGCAATTGGGCATAGAAGTAACTCGTGTACCCACATATATTACACAGGGCTTAGACACAAGTATCTATAGTATTGAATTAAACTTGATACATCAAGGAATGATTGATGTCATTGCCTTTAGTAGCACGGCGGAAGTAGAAAGCTTTTTGACAATGGTCAACTCGCAAAGTGACTATGAAGGTTGCATTATTGCATGTTTTGGCCCTTATACAACTGCTAATGCGCGGAAGTTGGGTGTGAATGTCTCCATCGTGTCTAGGGATTATAGTTCATTTGAGGGATTTGCTGAAGCGATCGCAGAATTTTTTACTCTCACTTCCAATTCACACTAAGCACTTCAGGATATAGAGTAATCAACCACATTTAACTCTAGACTAGCAGCACATAAACCCGTAGGATCAACAATGTAGTTCAGATTTAGCTAGGGATTGTTACATGGCAACTTATAAAGTCACATTAAAGACTCCAGATGGAGAAAAAACTATTGAAGTTCCTGATGATGAGTACATCTTAGAGATCGCTAACGAAGAAAATGAGATGGACTTGCCTTACTCTTGTAATGCTGGTTCTTGCTCAACCTGCGCTGGTAAGCTGATTTCAGGTACAATTGACCAATCAGATCAGAACTTCTTAGACGACGATCAAATAGATGCAGGATGGGTTCTTACCTGCGTTGCCAGACCAACTTCTGACTGTGTAATCCTAACCAATCAAGAAGATGAACTTAACGGTTAACTAAGAAAGGTGAATTTAAGAAAGAGCAAGTTTTGTAGGATGCGTTAGAACATTTGTGCTAGCGCAACTAAAATCTGAGGTAGTGCTTTACTCTCGGCAATAACACACTCTACAAGATTTAGAATTTTGCACTTTCCTAAAAAATCTATATAGCCTGAGTCATTTACACTAAAAAGCGCTCTCTAAAAAGGGAGCGCTTTTTATTTAGTTTAATAAATAGCTAGCAGATATAAAGCAGAAATTAGCCAGATGATGCTAGATTAACTTTGACGACTTTGTTCTTTTCTTCTTCAGCCTTGGGTAGCGTCAGGTTCAAGATACCATCTTTATAATCTGCCTTGACGTTAGTATTTTGAATCCGAGTAGATAAAGGAATTACACGTTGGAATTTACCGTAGTGGAATTCGCTTTTGATTACACCTTTCTCTTCAGATTTAGCTTCAGACTTCCGCTCACCACTGAGGTATACAGCATTTTCTGTAACTTGCAAATCCAGGTCTTTAGCTTCAATTCCCGGAAGTTCTACTTTTAGATGAATTGCATCTTCAGTTTCTTTTAACTCAGCAGCAGGAACTCTAGCATAGCCTCTGTCTAAAAATGCAGATGGTAAAGTTTCTTCATCAAATAAACGATTGATTTGACGTTGTATTGTGTTCAATTCTTGCCAAGGGTTCCAACGTACTAATGTCATCTTTCTACCTCGTATAATCAGTATGTTTGCTGTTCGACTAATTGAGGATTTATTTCCTTGCTTTTCATAGTATTTAAAAATAAAAGTGGTGTAAATTCGGTTTTTATCACATGATTTATGATGATTACCGAACCACAATAAATGTAGGGTAATCTGAACTAGCTAGGTTCGGTAAACTCGACAAGAGAGACTTGAATTTAAAAATTCTCTAATTTATAATTTCTAGAATATGCCTGTAAGCTAATATTAGGTACATAGATACCTAACTTATTTGAGAAGCCAGACATCGGAATTACTAACCGATTTATGAGGAACAATAATATACTGATTACATTTTAGATTCTTTCTGAATAAGGTGATTTTGCCACAACTTTGAACCAGATTATTCTGTGCAGTTTCACAAATAATTGCAATTAGGGTATTTGCTCAATCAATAATATCAATTAAAAGTGTTGTATTTTCTTGTTTTCATAGAGATAATAAAAGACTGGTAACAAACCGCTCACAAAAGATATGTCAACAAGTTGGATTTATCTCATCGCAGCAATACTTTTTGAGGTTTCAGGCACAACTTGCATGAAGTTATCAGAAGGATTTACTAAATTAGTCCCTTCAGTATTAATATTTGTTTTTTATGGACTTTGTTTTAGTTTTTTAACTCTTGCTCTCAAGAGACTTGAAGTAAGCGTGGCTTATTCTGTCTGGGCTGGGTTGGGAACTGTCCTAATTGCAATCATTGGTATTATTTGGTTTCGTGAATCTGCTACATTTATCAAACTTTTGTCGATCGCCCTAATAATTATGGGTGTAGTTGGTATAAATGCAAGTGAATAAATAAAAATACCTCGTCTATTTTAAAATAGACGAGGTAAATAAACCAAAACTGATCATTCTGCTTGTTGCTGTTGTAGTGAATACACCAGCAATTTTTATTATTCCGTTAGCAAAGCAAAATGAGCGGACTTAGTTAAATGCTTTTAAAAGTATAGTAAACCTCGGTAAATATAGCCCACAAGTAATTTACTTTTAATACTTTACCAGACATAACCAAACTCATACAGCCAATTTGGCAGGTTTTTTATACACTGAGGCGTAAAGGATATTATTTTATAGTCTCAACTTAAGCTAAAAAACAATTTTGGCTTTAATCCGAGTAGATTAGCTCAAAATTTATTAAACCCAGCAGAACGACGATAAAGTAACCAGATAAATAGCGGTGAACCCAGCAATGCGGTGACAGAACCTACTGGTAGTTCTACTGCTCCTAATCTAGAGAGTAAATCTGCAAAAGTCAGTAACCATGCACCTGCAAGGGCGGAAAGTGGTAGAACAAAGCGATGATCTGTACCAACAATGAGGCGGACACCATGAGGGACAACAAGACCAACAAATCCAATCAAACCACTGATACTGACTGCACCTGCGGCTAAGAGAGTAGCGACACCACCAATTAACAAACGCGATCGCGTCAACGAAACCCCCAAACCCACAGCCAAATCATCTCCCAAAGCCAGCACATTTACCGATCGCGCCAGCAAACATCCCCCGATCAATGCAACGATAATGTAAGGACCAGCCGTCGAAATTTCTTGCCAACCGCGTCCATTAAGACTACCAACCAGCCAACTGAGCGCAATTTGAATTTGACCATCTTCGGCTAAAAGCAGCAATGTACTTTGTACAGCACCAAATAAAGAACTCACCGCCACACCGCCTAAAATCAACCGTTCAACCGAAATTCCCGAACCCGCGCGACCGAGTAAAATAACGATCGCAGAAGTCAAAATTGCCCCCATCCACGCTGCTAAAGGAATTGCGATCGGGAATATTTGCCACACAATCATCACAATCACAATTAATCCAGCACCTGCTGAAATGCCCAAAATAAATGGATCGGCAAGACTATTGCGTAACATTCCTTGCAGTAATGCTCCTGACATTCCCAAAGCCGCGCCGACAATGAGAGCAGCCGTAATGCGCGGGAGACGTAAATCCCAGAGAATTGTCTGTTTAACTGGATCACCTTTGTGGAGTATGGCTTGCCAAAATTCCGACATAGTTAAAGGTACTGCTCCTTGAGAAAGGGACAGCACTAGCGTTACCATCAGTGCTGCACTCAGGAGTAAAACAGCCCAAAGTACCCGGTGTTCAGTAAAAATTGTCTTAAATGGTTTAGTCAAATTTAGATATGCATTTTTTTTAAATATAATGCGTCTCAAACACAGATGCATTGGACATTGGGCAGGAGGGAGGGCAATACGGTTCGGTTAAAGGGGAAAGGGGAAAGGGAAAAGGTTTTGAATAAATTTTTACCCTTTACCCCTTACCCTTTACCCAGACCACAAGGAAAGTGAAAAATGCTTATCCGAACCGTATTGGGAGGGAGGGGAGTTAAAACTTAGACATTGAGCTTCTGAAGGTGAAAGTTGACCCTCAGAAGGTGAAAGTTGACCCTCAGAAGGTGAAAGTTGACCCTCAGAAGGTGAAAGTTGAGCCTCAGAAGGTGGAAGTTGAGCCTCAGAAGGTGAAAGTTGAGCCTCAGAAGGTAAAAGTTGAGCCTCAGAAGGTGGAAGTTGAACCTCAGAAGGTGGAAGTTGAGCCTCAGAAGGTGAACGTTGATCTTCTGAGGCTAAATCCTTTTATGCCCAATGCCCAATTCCCAATACCTTAAGTCAATTCCAGCCCACCTTGATAGCCAGTGACAATGCGCCCACCATCTTTGAGAATGTGGACTTCTATCTGATCGCTAGCCCAAGTAATCTGGTCTTGGAAAGCCGGGTTTAACACACGAACCCGTTGATTACTAGAAGAAACTGGAGAGTTGGGAGAATTAATTGCCAGAGATTGGACAAAAGGCCCGTCAATCAAGATATCAAGTTGTTCTAACAATTCTTGAGAACCTGGAGGCGCGGATTGAGATTGTAACTGCTTGAGAGTGAACCCAGAAAAAGACATTACATTTAACCCAGCAGCTTTTACTTTACGAGCTAAAGATGCCAATGCAGTTGCTTGCCAAAATGGTTCTCCACCAGAGAATGTTACACCCGTGTTGTGGGGATTGCTGAGAATATTTTCGGCAAGGGTATCAACAGCAATCAATTGGTTAGCCTCAAATGACCAGGAGTTAGTATTAAAGCAGCCAGGACACTCACGAAGACAACCTTGTACCCAGACGACTGCACGACAACCAGGGCCATTAACTTCTGATTGATCGACGTAACCCATAATGTTGAGATAGCCAGGGGGAATTTCCATGAGTGCTAGCGATGGGTCAGTTGGCTTAATTTCCATCTCTTTAACTCCTTTTAGCCGTTGCCTGTTAACCGTTAAATATAGCGAATCGACCGTTAAATAACTGTGACCATTAATGATTAATCTCTCAAAAACTTGATGGGATTTTGAAAAGTCCGCTTTAACTGACTAGACTGAAGTTAGTTGCCCAGCTAGTATTAATCCTTTTATAGATAAAATCGATGACTGAACAAAGTTCTAGAATTTGTATCCTTGGCGGAGGCTTTGGTGGTCTCTACACAGCCTTACGCTTAAGCCAGTTACCTTGGGAATCTACGCAAAAACCCGAAATTGTTTTGGTAGATCAAAGCGATCGCTTCCTATTCTCCCCTTTGCTTTACGAATTACTCACTGGCGAACTGCAAACTTGGGAAATTGCCCCACCTTTTGAAGAACTTTTACAAGGTACTGGGGTGCGTTTTTATCAAGGAGTTGTGTCTGGAATTGACATCGACCAGCAACGGGTAAATATACATGAAGGGCCAGAAATCCCTTACGATCGCTTAGTGCTAGCACTAGGAGGCGAGACACCGCTAGATTTAGTCCCCGGTGCAACAACCTACGGCTACCCATTCCGCACCATCTCTGATGCCTATCGTTTGGAAGAACGCCTGCGATTTTTAGAAGAATCGGATGCCGATAAAATTCGGGTGGCAATTATTGGGGCTGGCTACAGTGGTGTAGAGTTAGCCTGTAAGTTAGCCGACAGACTCGGTGAAAGAGGACGCTTTCGGATCGTTGAAATCGCCGATCAAATTTTACGAACTTCTCCAGAGTTTAACCGAGAAGCAGCAAAAAAAGCTCTAGAAGCCCGTGGCGTGTTTCTAGACTTAGAAACCAAAGTCGAATTAATAGAGCAAAATAGCATCACCCTAGAGTATAAAAACCAGTTAGACACAATTCCCGTAGATTTGGTAATTTGGACTGTGGGAAATAGGGTTGCGCCTGTCGTGAAATCTCTTCCCCTCAAGCAAAATCAGCGTGGTCAAATCAGCACTACATCCAATCTACAAGCGATCGATCATCCAGAAATCTTTGCCTTGGGAGATTTAGCAGACTCTCATGATGTTGAAGGACAGCAAGTCCCCGCCACAGCACAAGCCGCTTTTCAACAAGCTGATTATACTGCTTGGAATATTTGGGCAAGTCTCACTAATCGTCCCCTCCTTCCCTTCCACTACCAACAGTTGGGAGAAATGATGACATTGGGTAAAAACAACGCCACCCTTACTGGTTTGGGAATTAAACTAGATGGCCCCTTGGCATCCGTCGCCCGCCGGATTGCCTATTTATATAGGTTGCCAACTTTAGACCATCAACTCAAAGTTGGTTTTAATTGGCTAGTGCGTCCAATCATCGAGACACTTTCTAAGTAACTTAATTGGGAATTGGGAATGGGGAATGGGGACTAATGACAAATGACAAATGACCAATAACAAATGACCAATGACAATGATTTGCTTTATTTTCGTCAAGCTACTTAGCAGATGCTAGACTCTACCCACAGAACCTCTCTAACGAGCCAAAATCTAACATTCAAAATCTTCAAACTTTGATGGAACAACCGAAAGTTATTTTTTTAGATGCTGTGGGTACACTCTTCGATGTTAAAGGCAGTGTGGGTAAAGTTTATAGTCAGATAGCCGAGGAATTTGGTGTGACGGTTCCAGCCGAAACATTGAATACAGCCTTCATCAAAAGCTTTAAAGCAGCCCCGCCGCCAATATTTCCAGATGCAGAACTCCAAGATATTCCCCAGCGCGAGTTTGATTGGTGGCGGATAATTGCCCTGAACACTTTTGAAAGTGCAGGTGTCCTCAAGGAATTTTCTGACTTTTCAGCTTTTTTTAGCGAACTTTACATCCACTTTGGCACTGGCGAACCGTGGTTTGTTTATCCCGATGTCTTACCAGCTTTAATCAACTGGCGGCGCTTGGGGGTTACTTTGGGGGTGCTATCCAATTTTGATTCTCGGATTTATTCAGTATTGCAAAGTTTGGGATTGAGAGAGTTTTTTACCTCCGTCACCATTGCTACCCAGGTACGTGCAGCTAAACCCGATCCTCAAATTTTTGCTATTGCCTTAGATAAACATAAATGTTCCCCTTCAGCAGCATGGCATATTGGCGATAGCGTTGTAGAAGACTACTACGCCGCTAAAGCAGCAGGACTTAGAGGCGTTTGGATCAATCGTGGTTAATTAAGGAGATACTTTAGCGATCGCTATTTTTTCTCAAATCTAAACACAACACAGCATATACTCAACAGATGAGAATACTAGACATCTCCAGAAATTAATTATGCGTTACCTGAAACCCTTGTAGAGACGTTGCATTGCAACGTCTCTACATTCATTTTTGGAGAGGGAATGGGGAATGGGGAGCAGGGGGACAAGAGGACAAGGGGACAAGGGGACAAGAGGTGAGAACTTGAAACAAGTCTTTCCCCTTGTCCCCAATTCTCCTTGTCCCCAAGTCCTCTTCCAAATTCCCAATTCCCAATGCTGCCCCAACACTCGTATGATCAACATATCAGGAAAACATAGCAGCCAGATTTTTACCGCAAAACATGGGCAGTATTTGGGAAATCGATTTTTACTCCCGTCCGATTTTGGACGATAATCAGAAAAAAATTTGGGAAGTCTTAGTCTGCGAAAGCCCCTTGGATATTGGCACAAAACCAGATTCTTTGTTTCGCTATGCTCAATATTGTCCCAGTACCCAGGTAAACTCGGGCTGGTTGCGGACAGCATTGCAAGAGGCTATTAACCAAGCTGGAAAAGCACCAATTAAAATCCGCTTTTTCCGCCGCCAAATGAACAACATGATTACAAAAGCCTGTCAAGATATAAGCATTCCCGCCCAGCCTAGCCGCCGTACTTTGGTTCTTAACCAATGGCTAGAAGAGCGGATGAAGGAAGTGTATCCTCAAGAACCGGGGTATCAAGGGGGGACTAATCCCTCAGTCCGCTTGGAAAAACCTTTGCCGCAACGTTTACCAGATGCTTTAGAAGGGCAACAGTGGGTATTTGTTACCTTAGATGCTGCGGATTTGGCTGAAATGCCAGAGTGGGAAATTGGCTTTGGTGAAGCTTTCCCTTTAGAATTGGCAAAAGTTTCACCCGAAGCCCGTATTCCTGGTATTTTGATTTTCTCACCGAGAGCGTTGCCTTTGGCTGGCTGGATGTCTGGTTTGGAGTTGGCTTTCTTAAGATTTGACACCAGTGAAGAGCCGAGATTGCTTTTAGAAACGGGTGTTAATGAAAGCTGGATTGTGGCAAATATCAAAAAACCTCAAGTCTTAGCAGAGGCTAAAGGTTTTGAAGAAGCCAAGCAAAAAGCTAACGGAGTGCATTTTATTGGTATACAGTCTGATCCCAAAGCAGAATCTTTTGCTGGTTTTTGGCTATTGCAAGAGGTTAATCTTTGAAGATGGGAATTGGGAATTGGGAATCCCTTCGGCTTCGCTCAGGGCAAGTGGGAACGGGGAATGGGGACTAATGACCAATGGCCAATGACAAATGACAAATGACAAATGACTAGATCCGTTGAGACATGACAATGATTTGGGATAATTAACTGCGTCCATCAGTTTTGATCTGCGGTTCCAAATCGTAACTGTAAGGAAACGCTGATGATTTTTGGATAGTTATCTGCGTCCATCGGCAGAAAGCCCGATCGTTGGTTTTTAGCGATCGCACTTTCTCCAAGGTGCGTTGATATGCGGTTCAAAATCCACAATTCACTAAGGGTCATGGGTTCTGAAAATTTGTCACAAGATACACTAGCCGAACAGTTGCTGGAACTAGCTATAAAATCTGGAGCAGAAGCTGCTGAGGTGTATCAGTCGCGATCGCTTTCTCGTCCAGTGTTTTTTGAGGCAAACCGACTCAAACAGCTAGAAAACAACCAATCTGAAGGTACAGCACTACGGCTTTGGCGAAACGGTCGTCCGGGGCTGACGGTGGCTTACGGTTCTGTATTAGCCGAAGTGATGGTGGAAAAAGCTCTGGCATTAAGTCACCTGAATGAACCGGAAACTGTAGAATTAGGCTCTAACTTTCAGCCCTCCTACCCAGATTTAGGAGAAAGTGTACCGATAGAGATTTTGGTAGACTGGGGCAAAGAAGCGATCGCACTCATCCGCGATGTCTATCCCGATGTTGTGTGCAATGGTGACTGGGAATGTGATATTGAAACTACCAGAATAGTCAACACCAAAGGTTTAGATTGTTACTACACTGATACTACCCTTAACTGCTATGTATCAGCAGAATGGGTACGTGGCGATGATTTTTTAAGTGTTGCTGATGGTCAAACCAAGCGGGGAGAACTCCACCCTGAGAGATTAGCTAACCAAATTTTACAACGGTTAATTTGGGCCAGAGAAAATGTCTCGCCCCCTACTGGTCGTGTCCCGATTTTGTTCACTTCTAAAGCTGCTGATATGCTTTGGGGTACTGTGCAAGCCGCTTTGAATGGCAAGCAAGTCTTAGAAGTCTCTTCACCTTGGGCAGAACGTTTAGGGAACCCAGTTGTTGCCCCCAGTCTCACTCTCTACCAAGATCCAGAAGCTGGCCCTTACAGTTGCCCTTTTGATGATGAAGGTACTCCGACTCAATCTTTAGTATTTATCCAAAACGGAATCTTACAGCATTTCTATGGCGATCGCACCACCGGCCGCCAACTGGGTACTGACACTACTGGAAATGGTTTTCGCCCTGGTTTAGGCAGCTATCCCACTCCTGGTTTATTTAATTTTCTCATCCAGCCAGGTTCGGCATCGCTACCAGATTTGATTCAACAACTAGATGATGGCTTGATTGTGGATCAAATGCTGGGTGATGGTGGCAGTATTTCTGGAGATTTTTCGATCAATGTCGATTTAGGCTACCGCGTCCAAAATGGTCAAGTAATTGGGCGCGTTAAGGATACTATGGTTGCAGGTAATGTTTACACAGCTCTGAAGCAATTGGTTGCACTGGGCAACGATGGTGACTGGAATGGTTCTTGTTATACTCCATCTCTGATAGTAGAAGGGCTATCCACCACGGGGAGAAGCAATTAAGTAATTCGTAATTGGGGAGAGTACTTTTGTACAGCGATCCTAAATTATTTGTGAATAACAAGATCCCCGACTTCTTTAAGAAGTCGGGGATCTGAGCCTTGAGATAGACTTTTAAACCATCCTCTAAGATTCCACTAAACAGCTTTTTAGGAAAGATTTGTAATCCAAGATTTAAAATCCAAAATTGGTATGAATCAGCGTTTTCGCACCTGGTGGCAGCCTAGAAGAGGTTTAGCGATCGCCGAAGCTTGTGTTATCGGTTTGGTTGCTGCCCTATCTGCGGTGTTCCTGAAAGTAGGATCGGGATGGCTGGGAACATGGCGAGTGCATACAACCCACCTTTTCCCGGCATGGCTGGTATTACCTGTAATTGGTCTTGTCCTGGGATTTCTCGCTGGATGGATGGTGGATAGATTGGCACCAGAGGCTGCTGGTAGCGGTATTCCGCAAGTCAAAGCTTCTCTGGCAAATGTGCCTGTAAATTTATCTTGGCGGGTAGCAGGTGTAAAGTTACTCAGCGCTATCATCGCCATCGGTTCGGGCATGACTCTAGGACGGCAAGGCCCTACTGTCCAAGTAGGGGCAGGTTTGGCAGCAGGCATGAGTCGTTGGGTTCCCACTTCCCCCGATCATCGACGGCAAATGATTGCAGCAGGAGCGGGTGCGGGTTTGGCTGCTGCTTTCAATGCTCCGATCGCAGGTGTATTATTTATCGTTGAAGAGTTACTCCAAGATTTATCAGGATTGACTCTGGGAACTGCCATTATCGCCTCCTTTATTGGTGGGGTAATATCCCGACTCTTAGGTGGTGGCTCTCTTGACCTGAACCTGCAATTAACGCAATCTTCCAGCCAATTTTCTATCCCAGAAATTCCCTTTTTTGTACTGTTAGGTATCTTGGCAGGGTTGTTGGGTGCATTGTTTCATAGCGGCTTAATATTTAGTATTAAATTTTATAGAAGATTACACATCAGCTTACCCCTGCGGGTAGCTTTAGCTGGATTTATCTCTGGTGTTGTCGTGGCTATGCTCCCTCCATCCTTCCGGGATAATACAGGATTACGGGAGTCCTTAATTACTGGGGGTTCACAACCTACAGTAGCAGCGATCGCCTTTGCCGCCCAATTCATCCTCACACTCATAGCATTTGGTTCGGGAGCGCCAGGGGGATTATTCGCTCCGAGTCTGATTTTGGGTTCTTGTTTAGGACATATCATCGGTGTAGCTGAGTTATATATCACTGGAGTTGGTTCTCCGACTACTTACGCCCTAGCGGGGATGGGGGGATTTTTTAGTGCCGTTTCTAAAGTGCCAATCACAGCAATTGTGATTGTGTTTGAAATGACTACAGATTTCAATCTGGTACTACCTTTAATGATTGTTTCTGTAGCAGCTTATCTGGTTGCGGATAAGGTAGTCCCTGGTTCGCTTTATGAGAAACTTTTGGAGTTAAAAGGTATTACTCTCACCAAACAACTTCCAATGGAGGGAGCATTAACTAAGTTAACTGCAAAAGATGTGATGCAAGAACGAGTGGAAACTCTGGATGCAGAGATGAGCTTAGAAGAAGCCATGCAGTCCTTTGCTCGTTCACATCATCGTGGTTTTCCTGTGGTAGAAGATAGCAAGTTAGTAGGGATTGTGACGCAATCAGATTTACTGAAAATTCGTGAGAGTGCAAAGCACACGCTCCGCGATCGCAATTTAGCTGATATTTTCTTAAAAGAAATTATGACACCTGTCCCGATGACGGTGACACCGACTCACACTCTGGCCAATGTGTTGTATTTACTCGATCGCTATCAAATCAGTCGCTTACCAGTGGTGAATGGACGGAAACTGATCGGGATTATTACCCGTGCAGATATTATTCGGGCGGAAGTAGATCATCTCAATTGTGGAAATGGAACTCCTAAGCTGCAACCAGAACCTTCATACATAGTTTACCAAACGCGATCGCCTAGCACCGGTAGCGGTAGATTATTAGTACCAGTAGCTAATCCCGAAACCGCAGGTATTTTATTACAAATGGCAGCAGCTATTGCCCGCGATCGCCATTATGAAATAGATTGCGTGCAAGTTATGCTCATACCCCGCCACAGTTCCCCATCAGAAACACAAGTAAGAACGGCAAAAAGTCGCCGCTTGCTAAGACAGGCAGAAGTCTTAGCAAAAAAGTGGAAAATTCCCTTGCACACGCAGATTCGAGTTACCCACGATGTCGCCCAGGCAATTTTAGAGACAATCAACGAACAACACATCGACCTAATCTTAATGGGATGGAAAGGTAACACATCTACCCCTGGTCGGATTTTTGGCAGTGTTGTAGACAACATAATTCGCCAAGCCACCTGTGAAGTCGTGTTAGTAAAATTAGGCACTACCCAGCACTCCCTAATTTCCAGCCCCCAGTTCAATCGCTGGCTAGTGCCAATGGCTGGTGGCCCCAATTCTCCGCTAGCAATTAAGTTATTACCTGCTTTAATTACATTGGGAAATGAACCGCAAATTCACTTGACACAGGTGTTTAAGCCATTTGAATTCAAGCCAGATATGTCAATTTCAGAACAAGCCATTCGCCATTTGATGCGACGGCAAAAATTATCTAGTACTGTAGTTGCGCTCCCAGTGCAAGCTGATTCAGTAGCGGAAGGTGTGATTAACCTAGTGAAAACCGAAGGTTACGATGTTGTAGTTTTGGGAGCATCACGCGAGGGATTATTGCAGCAGGCAATTCAAGGTAATATTCCAGAAGCGATCGCCTCTGGTGTAGAAAGTACAGTGATTTTGGTCAGAGGTGCAATTCACAAGTGAACTACTTAGGCTTACCTGCGGTTGACATAAATATTACGATATAATTAACGTGAGTTCGACGGATAGGAAAGCCCAAAAAGATTGCTAGATATGAATTTGCTCAACTGGACAGGGCCAAGCGATCGCTACAATTGATTGAGAATCAGCAAAAAAGTCACAAAAAAATGCCGAGACTAATAATATCTAACAAAAATCAGGGTCTCGGCTATGTCTACCATGATATCTCGCCTCGACATCACGCAAATTTTCTGCGACGTAGATGATTTCTGTAACCAGTGGGAAAATCTCTGGCAGCAAGTACCACAGTTGCCATCGACAACAGGAGAAAGGCGCAGCACTTCCCGAATGCATCTATCAGAGGTGATGACAATAGTCATTGCATTTCATGGCAGTGGATATAAGACTTTCAAAGAATTCTATACCATGCATGTGCTGACAAGTTGGCGTGAAGCATTTCCAAATCTGGTCAGCTACACTCGGTTTGTGGAACTGATGCCCTGGTGTTTAATGCTGTTATGTTGTTTTTTACATACACGTACAGGAGAAATTACAGGGATTAGCTTTATTGATTCCACCCCAATTAATGTTTGTCACAACTGTAGAGCACATTCTCACAAGGTATTTAAAGGGTTGGTGAAATGGGGGAAAAATTCTGTGGGTTGGCACTTTGGATTCAAGCTTCATTTAATTATTAATGATTGTGGAGAATTACTCGCATTTTCACTAACCCCAGCAAATGTAGATGACCGAAAACCAGTCCCAGATATGACTAAGGACTTGATTGGTAAACTCTTTGGTGACAGAGGATACATCTCTCAAAAATTATTTGAGGAGTTATATGAGCGAGGGTTGCAATTAGTCACAAAATCTAAAAAGAAAATGAAAAATCGCTTGGTAAAACTGATTGATAAAATTCTGTTACGCAAACGTGCTGTCATTGAGTCCGTCAATGACCATTTGAAAAATATATGTCAAATAGAACACTCTCGCCATCGTAGTCCATTTAACTTTTTGGTTAATTTGATGGCAGGGCTTACTGCTTATACCTATTTGCCCAAAAAACCATCTATTGACATTTACCCAAAAGACTTACCTGCATTGCCTCCTGCTATTTTTTAGTTCTGTCGAACTC
This sequence comes from Nostoc sp. C110, assembly GCF_043099725.1. Lineage (GTDB taxonomy): Bacteria > Cyanobacteriota > Cyanobacteriia > Cyanobacteriales > Nostocaceae > Nostoc > Nostoc muscorum_A. The sequence goes on from NZ_CP171148.1 coordinate 2,576,914, forward strand.
ACGTTAATTACTGTTTTTACCTATGATAAAGAACACCAATAATCAAAGTAAAAATTATTGGAATTAAGATTGGAATAGCAACTATCAGTCCCCATTTTCCAAACTTAATTTCTTCACCCTCAGATTTTAGAAACGCAATCCAACCTACAACTCCCATCAAAACCCAAAGAAACCCAAAGGAAAGAAATATAATAAATACTGAATCTTCCATTTTTATTGAAATTATAACTAATGACCACTAACTAACTTTACTAAGTTTGCACGAAAATGGCTAAAATTAGAAGTGTCATGGTGCTGTTTTGTTCGCCAATTTTATATTTTGGAAAATCCCTAATTAACAATTGAAGCAAGGAAACTTGATACGTCCTTACTCCCCAAGGGTTGGAGTTATTTAAACATACAAACAAAGCCTGCATCAGCAGGCTTTACCCATAATAATTTTTAAGAATTACGCAAAATTAGAATGCAACTTATTATTAATAGTTAGAACGGGAGCCAGTGGAACCTACCACATTAGGATCACGATAAGCTACATTATCATCAGCTTTGCGATTCTTGCGACCCAATAAACCAAATAAACCGAGCAAGCCCAACAAACCCCAATCCCCATCTTGATAATTTCGATCGGTAGCAGCGCGGTCTGTAGTAGTATTTGTAGCAGTACCATCAGGAGCTGCTGTTGTCTGAGCAGAAGCAGGCATAACTGTGGGTAAAGTAGCCAAACTTAGAGCTAGAACAGTACTTCCTAGAATTTTGGAGACATTAAAGCGTTTCACGATCACATTCCTCAATTGAATTGCTACAACTAATAGTTAAAGCATATTAAGTTTTGACAACGCCAGCATCAATCTTTAGCTGCAAATATAAATCAGCTTAAAGTTGCATTTGCAATCGATTAAATAAGCATTTTGGTATAGATTATATTACCGAGCCTATGAAATTAGGTAATAATGAAGTCAGCGATCGCATTAAAACCAGCTCGATTACAGAAGAAAAAATTACCTCTTCAGCTATGACTGATGTTGATAATTGAAGGCAGAAAATACAGTAATTCTGGTCAGTGGTGGGCTTAATAAATAAATATGGGATAATTTTATAGATTTTACTTGGCATTTTTGTGTGGGAATTTGATGCTGCAAATGTGCATACCCATAATTAATATTTATACTAAAACTTGTATTGCATTATCTATCAATTGTGCCAAATCTTGAGAATATTTTCACCACTCCCACCACCTGCAATAGTTTCTCCATCAGGGCTGATGGCGATCGCATAAATATATCCAGAACCTGTATCTAAAGTGCGAATTTCCTTACCTGTCAAAGGATTCCACAGTTTAATTGTCTTGTCACTGCTACCACTGACAAGGGTAAGGCCATTTTGAGTTCCACTGGGCAAAAAGGCAACAGAATTAACCTTATCTTTATGTCCCTTTAAAGTGCGGATTTCCTTTCCTGTATTTAGATTCCACAATTTAATTGTTTTATCTTTACTGCCACTAGCTAGGGTTTTGCCATCAGGTGCAAAAGCGACTGAAAGAATCGAATCTGCATTTCCTTTTAAAGTGCGAATTTCCTTACCTGTATTTAGATTCCATAATTTAATTGTCTTATCCCAGCTACCACTAGCTAGGATTTTGCCATCAGGACTAAAAGCCACAGATGGAACACCATCAGTATGTCCATCTAAAGTGCGGATTAACTTTCCTGTCTCCAGATTCCACAGTTTGATTTTTATATCCTTACTAGCAGTACCACTGGCAAGAGTTTTGCCATCAGGACTGAAAGCTACAGAAGTAACTCCGTCGGTATTTCCCTCTAAGGTGCGGACTAACTTTCCTGTCTCCACATTCCACAGTTTGATTGTCTTGTCTGCACTACCACTGGCAAGGGTTTTACTATCAGGACTGAATGCTACAGTCCAAATCCAATTGGAATGTCCTTCTAAAGTGTGGATTTCCTCTCCACTGGCCAGATTCCATAGCTTGATTGTCTTATCATCACTGGCACTACCAAGGGTTGTGCCATCAGGACTAAAAGCTACAGAATTCACATCGCTGGAATGCCCCTTGAAGGCTTTGGGTAGAAAATCGCTTTTTGAGGGCGCAGAAATAGGCAAAGAAGTAGGCGGAGAATTAGACGGAGAATATTCGCTCATTGTATGGGGGCGAGTCTGGAAATACCACACTCCCCCCAATCCCAATACCACAATGCTAGAAATTAACAGCAGTTGACTTTTTAATGTCTTATTTAGTTTTGTTAAAACTGGCCTTTTGTTTGCTGGAGTAGACGCAAATGTTGGTGTAAGTAGAGTTACGGGCAGTGGTGAAAATGATGATAGCCCAGGTGTCAAGTCAGCGATGACTTCATCAGCCGATTGGTAACGCTTTTGGATATCTCGTTGCAACAGCTTATCCAAAACTTCACCCAACTCTATAGACACAGAAACCCCATCCCTACCTGGACTGATTACATATTGTCGCCAAGACCCAACCCAACTATAGCCTTGTTGTATCCACAGTTGAGATGGACGAACCCCAGTCAGTAGATGAAAACAAGTCGCCCCTAAACTGAATAAATCACTGGCTGGGTAAGCTTTACCATCTTGCATCTGTTCAAGTGCAGTGTAACCGTGTGAGCCAATAACAGTACCCATTTTAGTCTGTACTGTTGCTGTCAGCTGCTTAGAGGCTCCAAAATCAATTAGCACTAATCGCCCGTCACTTTGACGACGAATAATATTTTGTGGTTTGATATCCCGATGAATCACTCCCCGCACATGGGTAAACTTCAGCACGGGCAGTAAATCTAGCAAAAGTTCACGAATCTGTGTTTCACTATAGTTTCCGCGCCTTTCCCATTCCTTAAGCAAGTTTTGCCCATCGATAAATTGCTGCACTAAAAACAGATAGCCATTTTGCTCAAAATAAGCCAATAAAGTTGGAATTTGTGGATGTTCGGCGAGTTCTTGTAGTCGGCTTGCTTCTTGTTTAAATAGTTCAATGGCCTTTGTTAGTGGCCCAGTTCCCTGAAGTTTTGGGGCAAATTGCTTAACAACACAGCATTCATTCAGCTTATGTACATCTTCTGCTAAATAGGTTCTACCAAATCCGCCCTCATCTGATAACACCTGAGTGGGACGATAGCGACCTCCCAGCAGGGGTATTAATTCTGCTCTACAACTATGGCAATAGTTATTTTTATCAGGATTTAGGGGTTTTTGGCAATCGGGATTCACACAACAGAGCATACTGGGAATCCATTTGAATGGGAGTATATATTCATCTTAAGTCATGCAGTATTATCTCTGTTCTTAGTTAATCTCACTGAGAACCTATACATATCCCCAATTTCCTTGCCTCATCAGGTATTGAAGAATTTAAATAATTTGAAAAAAGTTGTGCTTAAGCGATATTTTTTGAAGAATTTATTTGCATAAAATGAACCATAATATAATACTTACGCATTGATAGGAAATACCAAATATGGATGATTTTAAAAATCACATTTGTTGTAAGTGCAATCGGTAAGCCCTACGCGTAGGGGTACGCTAATGCCAGTTCCTTGATACCGAATAACTCGTTCACCGGAATGGCTCATCCCTTTGCATCTACATGAATTACCCCTAGCGCCTGAGTGTATTTCCTATCAAAGAATGATTAATAAAAACCTGAAACGACCGACCTATTTATGTTTAAGCAAGTTGGCACAATAAAATAAAACTATGTAAAGAAAAATGAACTAGGCTAAAAGCTTTATACTTATTGCCTATTGCCTTATCCCAACGACAATTATTTACGCCTGCTTCCTTATACACAACACGATCCTTTTGTAAAGTACGTGAATTAAACTTTGACTTTCGGATATAAATTTTCAGGTGTTGGTGAATTCAGCTATCGTGGAAAGTAGTAATAATTTTTGGGAAAGCATCAAATACCTTCGTTGATGCAGATAGTTTGGCTGCCAAGGAATGATCTGGAAATGGGGCTTTAGACTATTAATTTTATTCTTGGGGCTGGGGTTACTGTTGGATCTCGGTTCCCGCATCGGAGCAGAGATTTTTTGGTTTCAGGAAGTCGGCTACCTCCAGGTATTTTTGTTGAGGGTGATGACTCGTGGTGTTTTGTGGGTAGCAGTAGCTGGGATAACTGCTGTCTATCTACTGCTAAATCTGGGTTTGGCACAACGGCTCAAATATTCGCAGTCTCTGAAGATTGAGGAAGTTAGGCGTGAAGAAGCAAAACTCACGAGTGAATTAACAAATTTTCTCAGCCCTCATTATTCAAGACGCGACGAAACCCGGATACTTACACCGCAACGCTTTAAAAAATTGAGATTGCGCGGGTTATTACCCCTAACCCTGATATTAAGCTTGTTGATCGGGGTGATGTTGGTTCACTATGGTCAAATTGCTTTTTCTTACTGGAATTCTCCAGTTAATCAGGGCATTTTACCCATTCCCGCCCTATTTCGACCAGAGACAATCTGGCAACTCTTGAGGCAGATTTTCTCTCAAGTTTGGTATCTCGGTTTAATTGGGGGAGTAGCGATCGCAATCTTAATCTATCCCCAATTTTTATTAACTGCGATCGCGGTGATATTCAGCCCCATTTTTGCATTCATCCTATTCCAACACTGGCCAAAGGTGCTGCAATATTTCCACCCCACCCCTTTCAACAGCACTGACCCTTTATTTGGTCGAGATATCAGCTTTTACATATTTTCTTTACCCCTTTGGGAACTGCTAGAACTGTGGCTGATGGGATTATGTTTGTATGGTTTCGTCGCCGTTACCCTTACTTATCTTTTGTCGGCGGATAGTTTAAGTCAGGGGATTTTTCCTGGTTTTTCGCCCCAGCAGCAGCGTCATTTATTCGGTATGGGTGGTTTATTGATGTTGGTAGTGGCTTTGAGTTATTGGCAAAGTCGCTATGAACTTGTGTATTCTAGCCGTGGTGTAAGTTATGGTGCTAGCTATACAGATGTGACAGCCCAGTTGCCAGCTTATACCTTTTTATGTGTTGTGGCAGTAGCGATCGCCTTTTACCTACTTTGGCGAACGTTTTTCTGGAAACCCAAATCTCGGTATCGTTCCTTGGTATTTTATGGGTTGGGGATTTATTTAGTATTAGTTATGGCGGCTGACGTTGTTTTACCAACGGTAGTGCAATATTTAATTGTCCAACCTAATGAGTTGCAGCGAGAGCAACCCTACATTCAACGTACTATCGCCTTGACTCGTCAAGCGTTCGATTTAGAAGCGATCGATTCCACAGGCTTCAACCCTCAAGGAACACTGACTGAAGCTGATATTCAAAAGAATGACTTGACAATTCGGAATATCCGCCTTTGGGATCAGCGACCACTTTTAGAAACTAACCGTCAACTGCAACAAATTCGGCCGTATTATCGGTTCCCTGATGCCGATATTGATCGGTATACTCTGAAAACAGATATAACTTCACCCCGACCATCAGCGTCCCAAAACCCACCAGAACCTAAACAGGAAGCGGATGAAGCAACAGAACGGCGGCAGGTACTGATTGCTGCACGAGAATTAGACTACAATGCTGTACCACAGGAAGCTCAAACATGGGTTAACCGCCATTTAATTTATACCCACGGTTTTGGGTTTACTGTTAGCCCAGTTAATACAGTTGGGCCGGGTGGTCTACCAGAATATTTTGTCAAAGATATTAGTGATGATAGTAGCGCCCTCACAACTTCTAGTGCAGCCATTCGTAAAAGCATTCCCATTGGTCAACCCCGAATTTATTACGGTGAAATAGCCAATACCTACGTAATGACTGGCACAAGAGTTAGAGAGTTAGACTACCCCAGTGGTAGTGACAATGTTTACAACTCTTACGATGGTCTGGGTGGCGTGGAAATCGGTTCAGTATGGCGACGGTGGTTATTTGCCATGCATTTAAAAGATTGGCAGATGGTGCTGACGCAGGACTTTTTACCAGAGACAAAATTGCTACTGCGGCGAAATGTCAAGCAAAGAATTCAAGCGATCGCACCTTTTTTGAAATTTGACAGCGATCCCTATTTAGTAGCTGCTGCTGCCAATGAAGATTTCCCCAGTAATCCCAGTTATCTTTACTGGATTATTGATGCCTACACGACGAGCGATCGCTATCCTTATTCAGATACTGGCAGCGATGGGATCAACTACATTCGCAATTCTATCAAAGTAGTAATTGATGCCTACAACGGTACTGTCAATTTTTATATTGCCGATCCCAGCGATCCAATCATTGCCACTTGGTCGGGGATATTTCCCCAAATGTTTAAACCGCTCAGTACAATGCCTGTTAATCTCCGCAGTCATACCCGCTATCCGGTGGATTTTTTCAAAATTCAATCTGAGCGGTTGATGACCTATCACATGACCGATCCCCAAGTATTTTACAATCGGGAAGACCAGTGGCAGATTCCTAATGAAATCTATGGCAGTGAAACTCGTCCGGTAGAGCCATACTATTTGATTACTAGTCTACCCACTGCACCTGTTGTTGACGCAGCCTCTCGTACAGAAGAGTTTATTCTGTTTCTACCCTATACTCCTAGACAACGGACTAATTTAATCGCTTGGTTAGCCGCGCGATCGGATGGTGTTAATTACGGTAAGTTATTGTTATATACTTTTCCTAAAGAAAGGCTGGTCTACGGTACAGAGCAAATCGAGGCGCGGATCAACCAAGACCCGGTAATTTCTCAGCAAATTTCCCTGTGGAATCGCCAAGGGTCGAAAGCTATTCAAGGCAATCTATTAGTAATTCCCATTGAGCAATCACTGCTTTATGTCGAGCCAATCTATTTAGAAGCCACACAGAATAGTCTGCCAACTCTGGTGCGGGTAGTTGTGGCTTACGAAAACCGGATTGTCATGGCCCAAACCTTAGAACAAGCCTTACAGGGAATTTTTAAACCAGAAGTTACACCACCCCCTGCAATTATCCGTCCCTTTGAAGAAGCAGCCCCTCCTGGTTAAAGGATTCTAAAACACATAGCAGGCGACAAAGAGAGATCGCCATTAACAAAATTTATTGCAACAGACATAGTTTAATGGTTCAACATAATGTAATAGACACTAAAAGTTAATGGACATGCTACAAAATAACCAACTAGAGATCCGCCACATTAGTCCTGAAGTGAGGCAGTTGATTAAAATGTACGCGGATGTTAATAGCTGTACGCAGTCTGAGATGTTGGAACGCATTATTTTGGAGTGGAACGCCCAACAAAGCGAGAGCGAAAGACCGCCAGGAGACGAAGATGAATAGCTTTCTACTACAATTTTTAGTCTACTTATAGCGAAAGCCTTTGATTAATTTGGCTCTCTAGCTCAAGAAAAATTTTTCCGAGATTGGGTCTTTTTTGAGGGATTGAATAAAATCCCTCAAAGTCATCATGCTGCCCGTTAAGGTGAATTTGGGAGTACCATTTGGAGCAACGATTCTCACTTCGCCGTCTTGGATCTGAATCTTATTTTTAATGCTATCCCATAGAGTATCAAAGCTCTCATCATCCTTGCAACCATTGGCTTCAAGGAATGTTTGGCGTACTTCTGTTTTTAATGCGAGTGCTTCTGCTGCTTGAGTCCGTGCCTCAAAGTGCTTAACTACATCTTCATAAGCACTTTCCCTGAGAGTTTTGTTTTCAGCCTGAACTTGCTCTAACTGAGTTTTTATGGCTTGCAGTTGGGACGCTAAAGCGGCTGATTTATGATATTCAAGTTTTAAGGCTTGCTTTGCATTGGCTAACAAGGTTTTATAATCTAGCTGATCTGGATCTTGATTTTTTTCAGATTGCATTTTTATCTCTCGATCAACAGATTTTAGGTGAAAAACCCTCGTCAGTTATATTACAAAAACTGGCGAGAGTTTAGTAAATATTATGTGGGTTATCTAAGTATTATTTATTTCACCAATAATGGTGTTTCAGAGGTAGGATTTTCCTGAATACTACTCAAACAAGAACTAATGTGCAAGCGGATAGCACGTTCATAAACACTAGTCTGCTGAGTTCGTACCCCTACAGCCTGATATATTAAGCTAACTTCTGGGAATTCAGACCAATACATCAAAAAAATGTCTTTAGCTGGAGTAATAATTTCATAATTATTCTCTTGTCTTTTCTTTCTGAGTTTACAATTATTTAGTTGTAATTTTTGTCTGAATAGTTGTTCAAATTCTGAAATTAAATCTGAAGTAGTTTTCATGTGTTATCCACGTTAAAACGTGTTAAGGATGCAAAGACTATCTGATGATATTACTAAGTATGACACTTCAGATACCTCTTACAATATAGTGTATCAGTTATCGAGTATTTGGGAATTTGAGGTTACTTATCCGTTCTCATGATTAAATAAGAGGTCTAGGGACTAGGGGAGACTGGGGACTGGGAAAATAGTTAGTAGAGACACCCTAATAATGACACCGCTAAATACCTACAGGCTACAGCCTGGGACTTCAAGACCCTCTGCAAAACTGATTAATTCCAAATACTCTGGATTTTCTACAAACTTTTTAGCAGCCAGCAATCCAGCAATGCTCCAAGTTTGATAAATTCTGGCTTCTTTGCCAATTAAACGGCCATTGTTGCCATCGTAGTATTCAGGGAATTTATCCTTCAATAAACGCCTTTCGGCAATAGCGATCGCAGCTTGAGCAAGTTCTGTTCGACCTGCTTTCTGCGCCGCAGACGCAAATAACCACAGTAAGACTGGCCAGTTGCCACCGTTGTGATAAGACCAAGCCCTGTTTTTAGAGTCACATCCTGTAACAATTCTCCACTCTAACCCTTCTAAAGCGGGAAAGCAAATTTTAACAGGCATATAGCCGATCAAGTCTTGCCAACGTTGGGCGAATAAATTCATAATGCTTTGAGATTCTTTTTCGCTTGCTAAGGAAGTTAAGATTGCCATCAGATTTCCCAGAGCAAAAAAGCGAAAATCAATCCGTCCCGGCCCCAGATTTCCCGCTAAATATCCTCCCGTTTCTGGCAACCACTCGGTCAACCAACCAGGAATTGATTCTGAGTTGATGTTGAATTTATTAACAATTTCTTTACCAAATTCGTTATCTTTGTAACGATAGATTTCCCCCAATCGCTTCAGGTCTAGCCAATAATAGTTGCGGATATGATATTTCAAAGATCCCAATCGCCTATTGACTTTGCCGAGGTAAGTATCGCCATCCCCATCTGGCAAAAGCAATTCACTAGCAGCCCTCAAGGACGCATAGAATAACACTTGAATTTCTAGAGGATGTTCGTAGACTCCCATACGACGGTCAATCATAAACGCGCCATCGGGAACTAACATTGTTGGGTACATGGAAAACCGATGTACTAAGCAAAGATCCAAAATTAGTTTGATTCCGGCTTGAAAATCTGGCTGACGCGCTAGTGACAAATCGCCTGTAGCTTTTTCATAAGCTCGTAGCAGGAGAATCCACCACATACAAGAATCAATCGGGGGAACACGAGCGATCGCCAATTCACCAAAATCAGCGACCAAAAATTCCTCATTCCCCCTAGAATGTACTTTGAAACTGGCAGGCATTAATCCCGCTCCCGGTTCAAAGCAGTCTATCTGCTTTTCATGACTTTGTAATTTCAGTGTTTCTACTAAGAAGTTACGCACAATCTCTGGTTTCCCATACATGAGAAACACTAAGGCAGAAGGGACAAAATCGCGGAGAAAGCACTGGTCATAATTGAGTGCATCTGCCTCTGGATCGTGAGCGGCTACAGTCCCAATGGGTTTTCCCTGGTAATAAATTATCGACTCTTCCAATAATTCCCAAGCTTCTGCTTCCAGTTGACTGTTCTTATCGATGGCGCTAGTCATGGGTATTTAATTCCACTAATGGTATGTATCGGCTTAATTATGGAAAGTACGCCAGCCTTACTCAACAAAAAGGCAGGGGGAAATGACCTCTTTCTCCATCTGTGGAGCAGAAAATGGGTTTGAGTCCCCCACAACAACCAGTGTGGTTCTCGTACTCTACCGGAAGCTAACGCAACAGGGGTGGTCACGTAGCTCTGCCGTTGGCTGGTGCAGCCTCTCTAAGAGTTGGCGAATCCCCTTTATGCTCCCCTGCTCCCCTGCCCCCCGCTCCCTGCTCCCTTGCCTCTTTCTCAAGCTGACCAAGTTTCCCGGAAGTCAGCATATAGAGTCAATCCGCCATCTACAAATAGCGTTTGTCCAGTGATGTAGGCGGCTTCATCCGAAGCTAAAAAAGCTGCTGCGGCTGCCATCTCCTCTGAAGAGCCGGCACGTCCCATTGGGATGTGACTTTCCACAATCGCCTTTTTTTCAGGGTTATCTATCCAGTCTTGATTTATTGGTGTAATTGTTGCTCCGGGGGCAATAGCGTTGACACGAATACCTTGGCTTGCATATTCCAATGCTAAAGTTTTGGTCAGGTTTTCCATACCACCTTTGCTAATGGAATAACTGATATACATCGGTCGCGGAATAATTTCGTGAACGCTGGAAATATTAATAATCACCCCCGAACGATTTAGAGATAGGAGGTGTTTAATAGTTTCACGGGCGCAGAGATAAGCACCCCGGAGATTGACTGCAATTACTCGGTCAAAGTCTGCTGTTGTAACTTCGTGGGATGGGCTTTCTATCTGAATGCCAGCATTGTTAATTAGAATATCTAAACTGCCAAATTCCTTTACTACGGTGTTGACCATCTCGATAATGTCTGATTCTTGGGAGACATCACCCTGAAGTAGTAGTGACTTCACACCACAATTTTCAATATTTCCGCAGGCTTTTTGCAGTGCCATTTCTTCTGTGTCTACCGCCGCTTCTGGGCTTTTGCGGTAATTGATGGCGATGTTGCACCCTTCTTGAGCGAGTCTGATTGCGATCGCCTGACCAATTCCTGAAGTTGCACCTGTAATTAAAGCATTCTTTCCCTTTAACCCTATCATATTTCCTGACCTTGCTTGAATTTGAACTTAGTCAAACAATTTTGAATTTTAGATTATTCTTTCAAATATCTAAAGTTATTTTGTCAACCCCCAATGGAGGTAATTTAAATTTAAAAAAGGTGAATTTCTAAAATCAATTCTCAAAAATCAGGCTACAGATCCAAGAGATGAAAACTCAACTTGAATCTGATGCCTCTTAATTACGAATTACGAATTAGTTAGTCCCTATCGCAAATTCGCTGGCACTTGTTCAGGGACTACCCAATAGTAAACAGTTTTGCCCTCTACATTGAGAGTCTGCTGTGGTTTCCAATCGCCCATATCGAAGGCGTGGGAAACAATGCGAGTCCCAGGTTTAAGTTCTTTCAACAGCTTGGGACGGAGTTTGGCGTTGATCTCTGGCAGTAAATAAAGTGTAACTACTGTTGCTTCGCTAAAATCAGTGTTGAACAAATCTTGTTGGACAAACTTGACGCGATCGGTTACTCCTGCCTTTTTAGCATTCTCATTAGCTTCTTTGATACGATCGGGGTCAATATCTATACCGATACCGCGCGTACCAAACTTTTGTGCCGCAGTATTAACAATTCTTCCATCACCACTACCAAGGTCGTAAAGCACATCATTTTTACCCACTTTTGCCACTTGTAACATTGCATCTACCACTGGCTGTGGTGTAGGTACATAAGGAACATCTCCAGGACGTTCTTGGACTTGAGTTGTGGGAGTTGTCGCCGATGGTGTTTCGGTTTCGGTCTGACCTGTTAAAGTAGAAGGTTGTTGTGTTCCGGCTTCCAAATCTTGTTGTTGCGGCGTACACCCAGCAATTCCTAAACTGGTAACACTAACGCCTGTAACCAGTAAAAACAGAATTTTTTTGAAGTTCATGAATTTTCTCCTTTGTCAATAGTTATTGGGTATTGGGTATGGGGGCATTGGGTATGGAGAAAAGACAAGATAGACAAGGAAGAGGGGGGAGATAAAGGAGATGCTTGTCCCCTTGTCTCCCCTGCCCCCCTGCTCACTCATCTCACATCCTACCTTGGCGATAGTTATTCCAGAACAACAGGGGGATACCTGCTGCGACAACTAAAACACCTGCAATTGCTCCCACGCCTGTATAAACCAAGCTGGAATAAAGCAAGTAACCGCAGACTGCACAAAAGAGCAATGGTGTGAAAGGATAAAATGGCACGCGGAATGGTCGTGCTATGTGGGGTTCACGGATTCGCAACACCAGCAGAGATATGCCAGAAAGCAAGAAAAAGAACCAAAATATTGGGGCGGTGTAATCCACCATTGTTTGAAAGCCTTTGCGGGTGAGCGTGCCTAAAAAAACCAGTGCTAAAGCGATCGCTGCTTGCAAGAATAAGGCATAGGTGGGACTACTTGGACGCTGTTTCCAGTGTCCCATAAAAGCAAATAGCGAAAAATCCTGTCCCAGTGCGTAGTTGGTACGCGCTCCGGTAAAGATTGTGGCGTTGGTTGCTCCTAAAGTAGCGATCGCAATCAATACACTAATAAACAAGGCTCCCGGTGCGCCCCAAAGAGAGCGCATTAAATCTGCGGCTACTGCTTCCGACTGGGCCATGTTTGCTAATCCTAGTCCCCGTAGGTAAGCCAGATTGATTAGCAAATAAATGGCTGTGATGATCCCAATACTCCACATTAGCGATCGCACTATATTGCGTCGTCCATCTTGAATTTCTGCCGAGATGTAAGCCGCTTCATTCCAACCGCCGTAAGACAACAACACAAACACCATCGCTAATCCCCAGGTTCCTGATGATGCAGATTCTACAGGGGGAACAGAATTAGGAATGGCGGTAAGCCCAAGAATCACTACCAGCAACAAACCCAGAACTTTTGCTGCACTTAGCAAGTTTTGCGTCCACTTCCCCTGCTGCAAACCGATGATGTTCAAAGCAGTTAAAAGTGCGATCGCGATGGCTGCATAAATAGAAGACGAAAACGTTCCTAGCCGCCATATCTGAGAAACATAATCGCCAAAAACAAATGCCAACAGAGCAATAGAACCAGTTTGAATTACTGTCATCCGCGCCCAGGCAAATAAAAAGGCAACTCCCCGCCCGAATGCACGTTTCAAATAATAGTAAGTACCACCAACATCGGGATAGACAGTTGCCAACTCTGAATAGCACAGCGCTCCTACCAGAGATACTACACCGCCAATTAGCCAAAAAAGCAGTACAGCAATATTACTACCTGCTTGATTTGCCACTAAAGCCGGGGTTTCAAAAATCCCCGCCCCGATGACAATACCGACAATCAGAGCCACTGCATCTGGTAATGTCAGTGATGGCTTGGGTGTTGCTACTTCAGTTGTTGCTGTCTGCTGAAGCAAACTGTAGTCTTTACGTCTACTCACGTCACTTCCTTACTAGTGTTGAGTGGGAACTCTCCGCTTTGTTTCATCTTTTTTTTGCACTGTTTTACCTATGTCTCTATGGTTAAAAACAAATGTGACTCAAAAATGACAATCATCAGTAATATGTCAATACGGTTCGGATAAGCATTTTTCACTTTCCTTGTGGTCTGGGTAAAGGGTAAGGGGTAAAAGGGAAAGGATGTATTCAAAACCTTTTCCCTTTACCCTTTAACCGAACCGTATTGAGTGATATGTCTTCAAGCGGTAATATCCATCTCGTCACATTCAGATCAATGTACCTACAGCGATCGCTTCAATTATGCTTTTCAGAGCAAGGTGGGGAGAATGTCAAATTAATCTAGAGAATGATTGACTAATAGTGGGTAATCATGAATTGCTTCAATAAGCAGCTAGATGATCTAGCAATCACCTAAAATTTGAGATTAGTAGGGATTAGCGAGAAATAAATCATAAAAATATTTTTTTACTCTTAATTTTTTAGTATCTACTACTGGGAAAAAGTAGAATATCGATTAATTCACCTATAACCAAACCTAATACTGCTATAACTGTTAAAATCCAGAAAGAATCTAGCTTGTTAAAGCCAGAAAAGCGCATTTCCAAATCAGCTAAAATCGTAGTTGCTAAAGGTATGAGAAAAAGCCTTAATAATAGCGACCAAGTTGCTACAAAAGCAATTGATATACTTAAAAATAATATGACAGCTAAAGTTTGAGATCCAAATTCAACTAAACGCTCTAACCAAGAAGTACTCTTTCGCACAATAACTATAACCATAGCAGCCACAAAAGCTCCTACTAACCAAACAATATGATTAGCAGCAAGATACCATCCCAGGAGAGTGTAAGCTAGCCATAGTAATACTAAAGGCATAAAAGGAATCCTGTTAAAAAATTCCACATTCATACTGTCAAGGCTTATAAAAATACCAAGTTAATATCTTAATTGTAGTCAAAGATACGCTTTTTTTATCCTCTTGATGTATTGGGGAGGGGGAAAATTCAAAGTCTCTCTCCTAAGAGGAGAGAGGTTTTCCAGATGCCGTGAAAAGTCAGGATATGATGAGATCGCTTCTAGCTTAAAGTTCAGATAATCAAGCTTATCCAGCAATAAGAATATCTTGATATACGTGTGCCTTTTAAATACAGGTTATATTTAAGACAAAAAATTGAATAGTCTGAGAACAACAGTACTATATTTTAAAAATACTAACGATATATAAGTAAATGGACTTTGACTCTTAGCTATTTGCCATGAAATTTCATAGAGAGGTAGTTACGATTCACTGTGTACAACTTTGATAACTGTCCACAATACAGTTGCATGTCTCAAGCTCATGGTAATATTATTTTACTGTCAGGAGATATTATTTATACATCAACTTACGACCATGCTGAAACAGCTAGTCAGGCGTGCTACCTCCAAAAAACAAAAAGTTATTCAACCCAGCAAGGAAATCACCAAAAGCATCAATGTGCAAAGCACAGAGCTTTTGAAACTCTGCTTATATAAGATACTAAAGAGCTAAAAAAGCCCTTTTTTAGGAATCATGATAGCCAGTGAAGAAGGCATAAAAACCTCTTAGCATCGGCAAAAATTTAGACAACAGTAAATATAAAAGTGTTGACGCAATGTCAAGGGTTTTTTGTATACGTAAAAGTAACAGAAAGCAGATTTTTTGTTGCCAATAAAACATTAAGATTGTGTCTTTTATTTAGATACTGATTATCTTTGTGTTTAGTTACCTATATATAAAATTCCTATTTGACTGGTGAAAACTTAAGCGACCTCGATCAAATGAGGCAAACACTTAAATTTAACAAATGGTTTAGGACTGCTAAATCAATCCTGATTTAGTAACGACTTGATTATTAACAACGTAAGTAAAAGTAACAGGTAAAACATGAATATCATTGTTCGTTTGATTGGAGCGATCGCTCTCCAAGTGTCTGTATTGGCTGCAATGTCTAGCATGGCAATGTCTGCTGACAAGCCCCTGCGCCTCCGTATCCAGGAGGCTGCTGCTGTGTCTCAACGGAAAACAACACAGAGGATTTGCTCTTTAGATCCCATTGAAGATTTATTACCTCCACCACAGACTAAGGGCAATAATTCTTTGCTTTCTTACCTTGCTGAACAAGGTTTTACCCAAAATAAAGAGGGTTCTTGGGTCTGTTATGCGAACGATCCGAAAAAAGAAGGGCGTTACTTTACTCTGTTTAAGGTTAAACGAGTTGATAACAGGCTCATAGCAAGTTCCTTTCTAGATGAGGGCAGTCTGATTGAGGGGCAAGAAAATCGTAGCTTGAACTTCTTTATGATGCTGATCGAGCATCATTTGAATACGACTCAAGAGAACCGCAAAGGTATACGTAGATATTTAGAAGCCTTCGTTTCTTTAGTAAAGCAAGGGAAGATCAAACCTACACGTCGTGCGTTTCTTTTCGATCAACCAAATCGGGGAATGGTCTTATATCACACACTCTCATCAGGAAATCTTAAAGGTACCGGAATCACGATCAACATTTATTTACCTAAGAGTTGAATTCGGGAGTGGGGATTGGTGACTGAGGGTTGGGGACTGGAGATTGGGGAGAAGAACCAATACCGAATTCTCAACCCAATTAAATTGCTGTGTTTACTGGAGGTGCATCTTGCCTAAATCAATTTTTCAAAGAATTGCAATATCGAAAGCGGTTCGTTTTGCAACAATCGCATTCTCATCTCTTGCAGTAGGACTCACTACGTGTCAGTCTGCTTTTGGACAACTCAATATTGGACGCTATGGTATCCAACAAGGACTGGAGCCTGAGTATCTCCAGTACCAAATCAATAACCAGAATTTGAACCAGATGCGAGTCATTCCTGGATGTGAGGTGGGATTTGGTCTGACCTGCAATAAAACTGGATCGGTAATCCAACGATTAGTGGAATTAAACGGTGGTAGTACTTATCAAAACCTCCTGATTCGAGCAGCCGGTGGGGAGAAAAATTTCCAGAATTTCGCTAGGTTTTACGGTAACAATCCCAATCTCCCTGCGGTGCCTTTCGCCTCTTTTTGGAGAAACGAATCCCCCGCAATCATGGATAGCTCTCAATACCTTCTTGGACAACATTTTGGTCGCAATCCAGTAGAAGGACTCGGACTAGTAACAAACCAGTTCTACTGGTCTCCATACTCAGGAGGCAATAACTCGGTCAGCCTCCGTGATGGACTACTAGACTTGAAATTCTCATACGGACGACTGCTGTTTGAGGAAGCCTCAAAAATTTCCAACATTAAGGAGCAAATTCAATCTTTAGGTCTGTCGCCAGAGATGACGAATTTTTATATAAATAAAATCTCTACAGGCTTAGATGCGTTGAATTCTGGAGATCCAAACCAACTCGAAAAGAGGGTTTTTGAGCTACTATCCTACCCATACTCCGAAGATGGTGGGGAACTCGGACGACCCAACAACGCGATTCCAGAAGAATTTAATCAGCTTTTGGGAGAAGATATCCCAGGAGATATGTTGGTTAGTGACAGTCCAGTACCGTTGGATGGAGAAACAATAGCCTTTGATATCCCTGGCTCTGAGGGAGAAGTCTTCGTAGCAGACAGCCCTGATTCCTTTCCACTCTGGCCACTAGGAATTGGAGCTCTTGTTATAGCGATGATTCTATTAATGGGCGATACTTCTTCAGGCGAAACATCTATTCCTCCAGAAAATACACCTATACCTCCACTTACACCTCCACTTACACCTCCACCTACACCTTTGTCTCTCACCAGCAAAGGCGAATGCGATCTGACTCCTAGTGGTAGTGGCTCAGATCACACACAGATCATTGAGATTCCGTGTAATGTTACTCCTAAACCCCCTACGGAAGTGAAGAAGGTAGTGGAGCCATCAATGATCAAAGCGCTTGTATTGCTAATTGTTCTACTATACATAGTTCGTTCTAAACATCGGTCTTTAAAAATCCGTAATTCATAATTAGACATCTGTAAAAAAGAATGTATAGGGGTAGCAGCGCTATGAATAAAGCTACCTCTAGAGGTAGCTTTATAAAGATTTCTATAAGCGGTTTGATATCCTTGATGGTATGGCTAACGAGGTTGTTGTGATGAAAGTTGCGATCGTCTGTTAATCTGCGGCCAATTCACAACATTCCACCAATTATTCAAATACTCAGCCCGACGGTTGCGATATTTAAGGTAATAAGCATGTTCCCATAGATCGTTACCCATAATCGGATAGAAACCATCCATAATTGGATTATCCTGATTTGCTGTAGTAACAATCTGGAGTTGATTTTGAGGATTGCGTACTAGCCAAACCCAACCACTACCAAAGCGAGCGGCACCTGCTGCGTTAAACTGTTTTTTAAAGGCATCAAAACTGCCAAAAGTTTGGTTAATTTCTTGAGCGATCGCTCCCGTTGGTTGTCCACCACTGTCGGGACTCATCAGTTGCCAAAAAATCGTGTGGTTGAGATGACCACCACCGTTATTACGTACCTTTGTCCGAATATCTTCAGGTACGCTGTTCAAATCCACTAATAAAGCTTCAACACTTCTTTTTTGCAAATCTGGGTACTGCTTTAATGCATCATTTAAGTTCTTGACGTAGGTAGCGTGGTGTGCATCATGATGCAATTTCATCGTTTCAGCATCAATAGCTTTTCCTAATGCCCCATAACCATAAGGCAGTGGTGGTAGCTGTGCAGGGAAAGCGCTTAGTGCCCTATTAGGATAAGCTACAGGGGGAAATGATCTAGCAGGCGTTGGTGTTGGTGTAGAAGATTGTGCTTCAGCTATTAGTACTGGTTGATGAGAAATTAGCAGAATTGCCAGCACAATTGTTGTGAAGAAAAAAACTATTTTTTTTCGCAAAAATCTTATCATAAATTGTAGCCTCAAAATCAATATTATTGGCTTGCAATCTGATGAGAGGCTATTCTTTAATAGCCCACTTAACCCAGATATATATACTACTTTATCAGGTAATTAGAGCAAAAAATTATCAAAATAATAGAATTAATCACTACAAGTGTATGGGGCTATTTAACACACCCCAAAATCTCCATTGCCAGCGAAAATTATTTAATAAATAAATTTCTAATACAACCATCATTGCATTCAAGATTTTTATAAAAAAAATAACTGAAAAGTGATACAGCTTTAATGTCTAGAAAATTTTAAGAATATTTTTAGATTTATCTTAACATAGAAATATCCAGTTATAAGTCCATTCTCTAATTTATTCCCTTGGGTATATAACTTAAAATAACAAGCAAAACTCTTGGCAGATATAGGCGAAGTCTTATTTTGCTAAACCTATAATTAAACCATTGTAAACATGAAAATATGTGCTACTGACAGTTGTGTAGTGATTGTTAGTTAATTCAAATACACATGAAACAATCTAATCCATAAATACCCTTATTGTTCAAAGCTTTTTGATATCTACATATCTAGTATGAACAAATATGGATAATTTTTAAGTTTGTTATGGTTCTAAATTTCTAGTTAGCCGACTATCAAAAATCAAGTTAGTAAATACATATAGGAAAAGGTAAATAATATGTATCACGATCTAATTTTGCAAAAAACTGTAGTAGCCAATAGTAACTTACATCAAGGAAACTTGAGTGAAGCAAGAAATGAACAAGCACAAACGAATGAATTAAGCATCCCCGATCTAGCGATATCCTTATCTCCTGTTGGCTTTCTAATTGGTTGGGTAGTTTTTTTTCTAATATTACAAAAAATCCGGGCATTTTTAGATGATAAAATGGTTATTTCTATTAACGGTTTACACAAACTTCCCTGTAAAAAGTGTCGATTTTATTCAAATAATCATTATCTAAAATGTGCAGTCAATCCTTCTATTGTTCTTACCGGAGAAGCTATGAATTGTTCTGAATACTCACCCAATAACAAAAAAGGTTCCTCCAAAAATCCTTTTGACTAGAAATAATTTTGTAGCAAAAATATTCGTAATCTACCGCAATATTTTAAAATGGTATGTTACGACTTTTCCATTATTCAGTTTATTTTGGTGCTTTTAATCTGTCTGTAGATAGATGCAATGTTGTGAGCATCATCAATGCCGCGATGATGTGTGCCTTTCAATTTTATTCCTAGCTCATTAAGAGCTTGTGCCATACCAAATTTTTTAGATACGCCAAGATATTCTGAAAATTCCTCTTTGATATTTATGTGTTCTGAAGTAAAAGGATAAGGAAAATTATGAAACGCGCAATCTTGAATAAATTGCTTTTTGTCATAATTACCCCAAGAACAAAAAATATGATTGGGAAATGAATAAATCCATTCTTTAAATCGAGAAATTGCCTCAATGAATTTTGGTGCTTCATCAACATCTTGCTGCCGAATACTAGTCAGTTCGGTACAAAAATCTGTCAGTTGTGGATGTCTCACAGGTTGGATGAATTGCTGAAACTCAGAATCAATTTCCCATGTTGCTCGATTGAGCATCACCGCACCGATTTCAATGATTTCCATTTCGTGACGAGGAATAGTCTTCTTGTCACAGCACGTAGCCTCCAGATCGACTATCAAATAATAGTGGGATATTTTAGTTTGCATATTAGGGAAGAAATATTGAGAACTAATATTAGTAATTATTTATACTTATTTTTAAAGCTGACACAGTATATTACACAAGCAGTGCTTGTATGCTAATTGTATTAAGTATGCTACAAAAGCGTAATGCTTCCAGCTTTTTATCTATTTGCGCTACAACCCCTTGTAAGATTTCACATCTATATGCCAATACTATACTTAGAGAAAGGAAATTTAGATTGATGAAAAAGGTTTAATCCAACGGAGTTTAATCGCAAGATCAAGAGCGATCGCAGCAAACGCAAACCACAATAAACTTTCTGCCGCTAATGCCAAAAAAGGCCAAATTGTGATATTTGAATTCAACCCAAGCTCTATCTGAGTCAATCCGCGCACCAAACCAAAGGCCAGAACCCCACCAGCTTTAAGTTGGGGATTTTTATATGAGCGGATGATATAGCGGTAGGTGACACCAAATAGTAAGCCACTAAAAGTTGCGATGCCGCAACTGGCGGCAAGCTTTGGTAACGCACCACTCACCCACAAGTGCCAGTTAATATCACTGTGCAGACTTGCAAGGTTCTGAAAATACTTCGCTAGTACAAAAGTATTCAAAACACTGAGAAGTACAAAAGCAAAACACACAGAAAAACCTCCAACTATTCCAGCTTTGAGGGATTCTATGCGTTCTGCCATTAATTGAGGATCTAAAATTGGATTCACTCTATATATAAATTAGTGATTAGGTATTGGAGAAATTTTTCCTTGTCTCCAGTATGATAAATGCTAGAGCAACTTTGTAATTAATTAAATGCTTCTATTCTATGGGAATTTTGATGATAAATTCGGTTCCCTTACCTGGTTGAGAATTTACATCTAATACACCTTTGTGTTTCTCTACAACTATTTCATAAGCGATCGACAAGCCAAGTCCAGTGCCTTTACCAACGGTTTTTGTGGTAAACAACGGCTCAAACAACCGTTGTTTAAGCCGTTCAGGAATACCAATCCCATTGTCAGCAATCCGAATTATAACCAATTGTTCAGAATCTATTTCTGTTGCAATTTTAATCTCAGGAATTAGATTGCTCATTTTGCCTTGCATTATAGCTTCATCAAGGGCATCAATTGCATTTGCCAGAATGTTCATAAATACTTGATTCATTTGACCTAAATAGCAGTGTACCTCTGGTAATACTCCATAACTTTTAATAACTTCAATACCGGGACGATCACCGTTAGCTTTGAAGCGGTGTTGCAAAATCATTAGTGTACTATCTAGTCCTTGGTGCAAATCAGCAGGTATTTTTGTATCACTATCCGAGCGAGAAAAGTTGCGGAGTGAATTGGAAAGATCCTGAATTCGTTCACTTCCTAGCTGAAGTGAGTTCACAATTTTTACCATATCTTCGAGAACGAAGTTCAGATCCAAGTTCTCAATCGCAGTGGTAATTTTAGCTGTTGGGTTAGGATACTCTTGTTCATACAGTAGGAGCAACTCGGTTACTCCTGCAATATATTCTTCCAAGGGTGGAATATTGCTGGAAATAAAATTGATGGGGTTGTTGATTTCATGGCCAATACCAGCGATTAACTCTCCGAGTGTTGATAGTTTTTCTTGTTGTACCAGTTGGACTTGAGCTTGTTGCAAAGCCTTGGTGCGATCGCTAACTTGTTGTTCCAAAGATTCAGTCAATTTTTTTAGTTGCAAATGTACGCGCACTCTAGCAATGACTTCCTCTTGTGCAAACGGTTTAGGGATATAATCTACTGCGCCAAGAGAAAATCCCTTCGTTTTGCTTTCCGTATCCGCTAAGGCAGTGGTGAAAATAATCGGAATGTTTTGGGTGGCAGGATTGGCTTTGAGACGACGACAAGTTTCAAATCCATCAATACCCGGCATTTGTACATCCAGCAAAATCAACTCAGGCTGATTGCGTTCAGCCTGAGCGATCGCAGTTTCTCCATCCACTGCAACACGGAAACGAAAACCCTCACTATTGAGCGCTGCACACAGGACAGATAAATTTGTGGGATTATCATCCACAATTAAAATAAATCCGTTATCTAGAAGTTTGATCATGATGAATTGGAAATTGGAATTTAACTGAAATTAAGTAAGTTGGTAGAAATAAACCAAATTATGTTACGAAACGTAAATAGTCTGAAAGTTCTTACTAATGACCAATGACAAAGGATAAATGACAGCCCTTGCCAATTAGCTTTAATTGTGCAAACTTACTTAATTGATATATTTTTCAATAAAAGTTTCCAAACGTTTGAGTTGGAAATTACTAGCAAGCTGCATGAGCTGCTGGGAAAACATGTTTAGCTTCTCATCAGATGCAGAAAGTTTTTCAGCCAGTTCTAAAATATTTTGAATGTCGCCGTCTTGTGATAGTTCGAGTAACTCTTGCAAAACATCTTTGCTAGGATGAATCATCTCATTTTGTTGATTAGAACCATCTTTAGAGATTTTTTTGATAGCATCTACCTTAGCGTCAAAAATCCATTCTAGTTGCAAAAACTGTCGTAGCATTTCCAGCAGATTTTCAGCTTCTACAGGCTTTGGTAAAAAGGCATCTGCACCTACATCAATACTCTTGTGCTGGTCTACTGCAAATACACTTGCTGAGGACGCGATGACAGGAATCTCTTTAAATGGCCCAGACTGACGCAAACGACTAATTAACTCAAATCCATCCAATATCGGCATCACTAAGTCAGTAATAATCATGTCTGGTTTCTGGGCTAGAGACTGTACCCATGCTTCCTGACCATTACTAGCTTCTACAACAGTAAACCCAACCGGCTCTAGTAAATTTACAATTACCGATCGGTTTTCCCATTTATCATCCGCAATCAAAATGGTGCGCCTTTGCCCTTGATAACCAATAATAGTTCCCTGCTCAACTACTCTAGAAACCTTTGCCCAGTCTTTAGATTCTGACAAGTTTGCCTCAAACCAGAAAGTGCTACCTTTGCCAAATTCACTTTGCACTTGAATTTGACCACCCATCAACAAAACAATTTTTTGACTGATTGCTAATCCTAAGCCTGTACCTTCAGATTGTCGTTTCTGACTTCCCGCTTGCTCAAAAGGCTGGAAGATTTTTTCGGCTTGTTCAGGGGTTATGCCAGTGCCAGTATCTACTACCTCAAAGCGAATTTTGTAGTTAGTTTTTCCATTAGTATTTGATTCTTGATTAATAACCTGAGTTTTGAAAGTGACACTGCCTTGATGAGTAAACTTCATGGCATTACTAAGCAAGTTAATCAATACTTGCCGCAAGCGTTTTTCATCAGCATGAATACCCGTTGGTAAATCAGGATCGATTTCAATGTGAAATGCGATGACTTTTTGTTCTGCCCTGATGCGGCAAATTTCAGTCACGCTATCTATAAAAGCAGGCAAATAGAAATCAACAGGATACAATTCCAACTTTCGGGCTTCGATCTTGGAGAGATCCAGGACATCATTAATTAAGGTTAAAAGATGAGAACCACATTGATAAATAACGCTGAGTCCTTTGCGTCCTTTTTCACTTAAAGATTCTGTGCGTTGGAGAATTTGTGTATAGCCCAAGATGCCGTTAAGAGGTGTGCGTAGTTCATGACTCATGTTGGCCAGAAATTCACTCTTAGCTTGGCTGGAGTTTTGAGCAACTTCTTCTGCTTGACGTAGTTCTTTCTCAATACGCTTGCGCTCGACAATTTCTGTTGAAAGGACTTGATTAATAGCCTCTAACTGGGCTGGGCTGGGTAGTGTCAGAGCTTGAGGCATGAGGTAAAATAACGCAAATGCCGTGTATATTGAAATAATGGCAGTTAAAGCTTTTAAACCACCTGCAATCCAATAGTCTGGATACCAAAGCGTCCAAATATCCATTAAGTGTCCAGTACCGCAGGCAATGATAAAAGCACCAAATAACAAAAAAACTCCATTAAAAGGAACGTCTTTGCGCTTGTAAATGAAGTAAATCAGTAGGAAGGGAATAGAATAATAAGCCAGAGCGATCGTGGCATCAGAAATAATGTGGAGCCAAACTAACCCACTTTGCCAGAGATAACAATGTCCGTGGGGAATAAAACCGTTGGATTGGAAAGAATAGTTGAAAAATGTCGGCATAATACTAGGGGTTGTTGGATTTGAAATATATACCCGTAAACCTAGTATTCCCAAACCATGAAGTGGGAAAGCGCGATCGCTATTTTTTTACATTCGTCTTTATTAATGCTTGAAGTGCTAGCTTACCAAGAAAAATGGTGTATATTTTGCGTAGACGTAGCCCGTCGTAGACATCGACAGCCAAAGTTACAATGCCATTTATAAAAAAATCTCAGCCTGCCCGATCCCTGTATGATAAATATTAGAAACCTTTTGTAATTATTTGAAAAGCGGGACTATGGAGATTTTGACACTAGGTTGGGTATCGCTGTTAGTTGTGTTCACTTGGTCAATTGCAATGGTAGTTTGGGGACGTAACGGACTGTAGAGGCATTGTGGAAAGTCCATTTTTGAGTATTTTAGCTTTAGTTGCCGTACTGCTGCTTGTAGTAGTCACCGGTGGTATTGGTTATTTAACCGTGGCAGATTGGCGCGATCGCCGTCGCCGAGATGAAGAGAAACGCACCAGCCGCAGCGCCACTCCCAAGCGGCGATAATTTTCTCGTGGTTGAAAAATGTTCTTGTAGGGACACGATACTATCGTGTCCCTATATTGTTTTTTGGCATTCTCAGGAAAGAACTGTTACCTTTGCGATCGCAACGGGAATCATGAGATAGAAGACTTTCAATATTTAAAGTCCCACTGGGAATGGAAAACTCCTCTACTACTCAACCCATAAAACCAAATTCAGAACAGCAAGAGTCTCATTCAGCTGTGACATCCTCGTTGCGTCAGAACGAGCAACAAAAAGCCTTGTCTGGAGTTATTGCTCGCATCCGCGAGTCTCTAGACATAGAAACTATCTTCAAAATTACAGTCACTGAAGTTCGCCAACTTCTAAAAAGCGATCGAGTTGGCGTGTTTCGTTTTTATCCTGATTTGGCATGGGAAGGGGAATTTATCTATGAAGATGTGGCAACAGAATGGGATTCGGCATTAGCAGCCAAACTGCGCGACCACTGCTTTAGTGAGGAGTTCGCAGAACTATATCAGCAAGGCCGGATTAAAGCAATGGCTGATATTTATCAAGTTAATGCCAGTGATTGCTACATCCAGATTCTAGAAAAATTTCAAGTACGTGCCAATATAACTGCCCCCTTGATCAAAGGTAAAGATTTATGGGGATTGTTGTGTATTCATCAGTGTGGTAGTCCTCGACAATGGGAAGCATCAGAAATTGAGTTTGTGCAATTAATCGCCGAACATCTAGGGGTTGCTTTACAGCAAGCAGACTACCTAGAACAAGTAAAACTACAATCAGCAGAACTAGCACAAGCAAAAGCCAGAGAAAAAGCAGCCCAATGGCAGAAAACCATAGCCATAACCATTGAGAAAATTCGTCAGTCTCTAGACTTAAAAAGCATTTTCCACACAAGCACCGCAGAACTTAGACAGTTGCTAAATGCTGATCGCGTGGCTATTTATCGCTTCAATCCCGATTGGAGTGGTGAATTCGTGTTTGAATCAGTGGCAGAGGGTTGGATTTCCCTGATTGATGAACAATTGCAGCGGCCAGAATTGAGTGAAAATGTCAGTGAATGTAGCGCCAAAGATTTAGCTAAACCTCCAGTCGCTGATACCTACTTGCAAGATACAGAGGGTGGTAGCTTCAGCCTCTGTGAAGTTTATCGTGTTTGTAATGATATTTATAATTCAGGCTTTAGTGACTGCTACATTAAAATCTTAGAGATATATCAAGCAAGAGCTTATGTGATTATTGCCATTTACCACGGTCAGAAGCTCTGGGGCTTGCTAGCAGCATACCAAAATGCCAGAATCCGTGATTGGCAAAAAGATGAGGTTTACTTGCTTACCCAAGTTGGCACTCAACTAGGTGTGGCTTTGCAGCAAGCAGAATTTATCCAACAAATGCAGATTCAAGCAGCAGATATCAGCAAAGCTGCTGAAAGGCAAAGGGCACTAGCAAACACGGTAGAAAAAATTCGTCAGTCTCTTGATATTGAAGCCATCTTTAAAACCACAACTCAAGAAGTTCGTCGGTTATTAGAAGTGGAACGAGTCGCAATTTACCGCTTCTATCCTGACTGGAGTGGCGAGTTTGTCGCTGATTCTATTGTTGATGGCTGGACACCAATGGTTAAGCCGCAGCCTGTGACAGAAGGCGTTCTTGTGCAAGGAAAGCAAGCGGGTAAGTATGCACGCAATGAAGTTTTTGTCCCAATTTCTCAGGGTGAGAAGCTGTGGGGATTGTTAGTAGCTTATCAAAACTCCCAGCCCCGTTATTGGCAAGATGAGGAAATCAACTTATTGGCACAAGTTGGCGCTCAATTGGGGGTAGCATTACAACAAGCTGAGTCTTTGAAACAAATGCAGGTGCAAGCCCAAAAACTGGCTAAAGCCGCCGAACGAGAACGGAAAGCAGCCGAAAGGGAGAAGGCCCTAGCTGCGACAGTGGAGAAAATTCGCCAGTCTCTTGATATTGATACCATCTTTGCCACCAGTGCAGAAGAAGTCCGACGGCTATTGGAAGTTGATCGAGTGACAATCTATCAATTCAAGGCTGATTGGAGTGGCGAATTTGTTGCTGAGTCTTTAGCCCAAGGTTGGACACCAGTAAAGGAAATTTTACCTGTAGTTGCAGATGATTACTTGCAACAAACCCAAGGTGGAAATTTTGCTAATGGTGAAAGTATTGCTATTAAAGATATTTACAGCGCCAATTATTCTATCTGTCATATTACTCTGCTTGAGCTAATGGAGGCTAGGGCATATATAATTGTGCCAATTTTTCAGGGCGAGAAACTTTGGGGATTACTAGCAGCTTATCAAAATCTCAAACCACGTGATTGGCAAGAAGATGAGGTAGATTTGCTGATGCAAATTGGTACTCAATTAGGGGTAGGACTTCAGCAAGCGGAATTACTTAAACAAACTCAACGTCAAAAAGAAGAACTTACTCAGACTCTTAAAGAATTACAAAACACTCAGAGCCAATTGATTCAAAGTGAAAAAATGGCAGGTTTAGGGCAGTTAGTTGCTGGTATAGCACATGAAATTAACAACCCGATTAGTTTCATTTACGGCAATATCATCTATGTTACGGAACATGCCGAAAATTTATTTAAATTACTCCGTCTTTATCAGAAACAGTATCCTAAGGGAACAGGAGAAATTCAAAAGCAAGTAGCAGCAATGGATTTAGATTTCATTAGTGATGACTTGCCCAAAATTTTGACTTCCATGAAGATGGGGGCAGAGCGAATCTCTCAACTCGTCTTGTCGTTACGAATTTTTTCTCGACTTGACGAAACAGGAATAAAACCCGTTAACCTTCATGAAGGTATCGACAGTACTTTGCTAATTTTACAACATCGACTGCAACCACAGACTAATTCTTTTGCTATTGAGATAGTTAAGGAATATGGTGAATTGCCCCCAGTAGTCTGTTATGCAGCGCAGATGAATCAGGTGTTTATGAATATTCTCAACAATGCGATCGATGCACTAGAAAACTCAGCAACTTGTGGAAAAAAAATTGACAATCCTAAAATTTGGATTCGTACAGAAATAATTGAAGGGAATAGTATTCTGATTTGGATTGCCGACAATGGTTGTGGGATTCCAGAGATGATGCGATCGCGAATTTTTGAACCTTTCTTTACCACCAAACAACCTGGACAAGGGATCGGTTTGGGGTTATCTATTAGCTACCAAATTATTGTAGAAAAACACGGCGGTAATATCAAATGTGTTTCTGAACCTGGTAATGGCTGTGAGTTCTGGATAGAAATTCCGATTAAAGGGATAGTGAGTTAAGGAAAAAACCAGGCGATGTATTCTCTACGAAAGGATACAGAGGAAAGAGGGGGCGATGCCTTTGGTGGGCAACTCTTGGAGACGCTACGCGAACGCCTACGCACACTGAAGTTTTGGCGATGCCTTCGGCGGGCTTCGCCTACGCTATTTTTAACGAACCACAGAGGCGCAGAGGACACAGAGGAAGAAGAGAGCGAGAGACGCACTCGCGTTTGCCTACGCACTGTGGAGATTTTTTAGGCGATCGCTTATTATAATTTCACTAGCATTTAGTAATATAAGTTGCTTTATGAATTAATATGGAAACTAAAGAAATTCTCCAAGCACTACCAAACCTGAGCATAAGCGATCGCCTGAAGATAGCTGAGTCAGCCCTGCAATTAGTTCTTCAAGAAAAACACTCACTTACCAAAGATGAGCAAAAACGCCAATTAACACTAGCGGCAGTGACAGCTATTGCAGATTATGCACCTGGTAGTGAATTAGATATATTCTCTGACTTAGAGGGAGAAAACTTTTGCCATTATCCAGATGAAAGCTTCTACAACTCAGGGAATTAGGAGACAACAAATGACCATACAGTTGCAATTGAAACCAGAAATAGAGGCTCGTCTAATTGCTGAAGCTGCTGCACAAGGTTTATCGGTAGAAGCTTATCTTGCATCTCTAATTGAAAAGAGTTTAACCAGCCATGAAGAAAGTTTTTTTTATCAAGTATCAACTCAGGAAGAATGGGAAGCTATATTAACAGATTTAATAAATAGTCCCGCTTTTTCTTTAGCACCAGCACTTTCAGATGCAGCAATTAGTCGAGAGAGTATTTACACCAGAGAAGATGAAATGTTATGAGCTATTTGGTGGATACTAATATTTTGCTGCGTTTGGTGCAAAAGAATAGCCCAATGCACTTTGATACTCAAAGAGCCATCTTGATGCTCAAGAGACAAGGAGAATTATTATATATAATTCCACAGAATCTCATTGAGTTTTGGGCTGTTGCTACAAGACCAATTAATAGTAATGGTTTAGGTTTATCTACGGCTCAAGCAGTAGAAGAAACTGATAAACTCAAGAAGATATTTATACTACACCTTGATACACCTGCAATTTTTGGTGAGTGGGAATCTCTAATTGTTAAATACCAAGTCATGGGAAAACAGGTGCATGATGCACGTTTAGTTGCAGCGATGATAACACACCAGATTACACATCTACTTACATTTAATATTGATGACTTTAAACGTTTTTCCGAGATTGTAGTTGTTGAGCCGCGTAGTGTTACACCGCAGTCTTAATTATATTGCCAGAGCGATGCCTTCTCTACGAGAGGCTTTGCCAACGCCTGGCTTCTCTAC
Source organism: Nostoc sp. C110 (assembly GCF_043099725.1). Taxonomy (GTDB): domain Bacteria; phylum Cyanobacteriota; class Cyanobacteriia; order Cyanobacteriales; family Nostocaceae; genus Nostoc; species Nostoc muscorum_A. The sequence continues at coordinate 2,606,160 of NZ_CP171148.1, forward strand.
AAGACGCACTCGCGATCGCCTACGCTTTTTATCTCACGCAAAGAAAGAAGAAAGCGATCGCCCTGTGGAGTTTTGGAAGTGCGATCGCTTTTTTTAACGAACCACAGAGGTGCAGAGAACGCAGAGGAAAAAGAGAGCGATCGCACTGTGGAGTTTTGGCGATCACCTTTTTTAAACGAGCCACAAACTACGCAAATGATGGTTTTTCCACTATTTTAGTAGCAATTGATCTACCAATATTATAGAAATATTCACTTGTTACACCTATAGCTACAGGATGTTTAGCTATAACAAACACAGTCTGACTATTTTTACAAATTGAGAAACCCTCTGAAGTTGTTGAAAACTCAACATCTGTTATTTTTTCAGTTATTTTTCTCCAATAAGGCTCATATCCTACACCGTAGAAAACAACCGCTTTAGGTTGATGTTCTTTGATTCTTTGACTAATATGATTTACTCGCTTTTCAACACAATACTTTTTATAAGTATCTCTATTAGATAAAAAAGTAAGCTTAGAATATTCACCATATATCCAATGTTTAAGAGATGGTGAGGGTAAAGGTAATAATTCTAATAAACAAGTCTCTTTATCTTTTCTACCTAGTTCCTCTATTTGATATTTACGAATATCTTCTAGGTCAATATTATCTTTTCCTTTAGCACTCAATATAATACGAATTAATGTCCTCCAGACTGGCACATCCAATTTTGCGCCTGGTTTAAAACTCGCCCCATATCCGATAGCTTCATGATATTCTGCAATATCTTCTATTTCCTTCTGTTCTCTCTCTGACCATTTCTTTATTCTGTTATTAATTTCGTTAAAATCTCCTCCTGCTTCTTCCATACCAATAAACCAATAATTCCCTTGATAATTACCATATCCATAAAATGCATCAATTATTTTTTCTACAAGCTCATCATTAAAAAAATTTTGACTGAACATAATTCTATTATTTTAATTAGAAAATTAAAACTTGTTCATCAAAAATAATTGAGCATATAATGGAATGTCAAGTTAAATAACTAAAGTGAAAATTTTCGGACATTATCAACTCTATAATAAATAAACTTTCTATTCTGTTGCGCCTTTGCATGAGGCAACTTTCCCACAAAAAAACTTGCCTTAGAAGCATCGCACCTCCAAGGCAAGCCAACTCTCTACATTCTTTCTTTACTTCGCGCCCTTTGCGCCCTTCTCTACGAGACGCTACGCGAACGCGGTTCGTTTCTCTTAAAGTTGCTTCACTTCCGAAACCAACTTCGCCACCATATCCTTCGCACTACCAAAAAGCATCGTCGTTTTATCCTTGTAGAACAACTCATTATCTACACCGGCAAAACCCGTACTCATCCCGCGCTTAATTACAATCGTCTGCTTCGCCCGATCTACTTCCAAAATCGGCATACCATAAATCGGGCTACTTGTATCACTCCGCGCCGCCGGATTTACCACATCATTTGCCCCAATTACTAAAGCCACATCCGCTTGATCGAACTGGGGATTAATATCATCCATGTCGTACAACTGGGTATAAGGCACATTTGCCTCTGCAAGTAACACATTCATGTGCCCCGGCATTCTTCCAGCAACAGGGTGAATGGCATACTTGACATCAACGCCCATTTTTTCTAACTGATCTGACAATTCCCGGACGCTATGTTGCGCTTGAGCAACTGCCATACCATAACCAGGCACAATTACCACAGAACGGGCATAACCCAACATCATCGCCCCTTCTTCAGGATCGATACTGCGGACGCTTTGATCGGTTGCACCACCACTAGCAGCACCACCACCAGAACTAGAACCTGTACCAAAAGCGCTGAACAGCACACTAAATAAGGAGCGGTTCATCGCCTTACACATAATCTCGGTGAGGATTAAGCCAGATGCTCCTACCAAAGCACCAGCGATGATTAACATATTGTTCATCACCACGAATCCAGCCGCCGCCGCCGCCACACCTGACAAGGAGTTCAACAGCGAGATTACTACTGGCATATCGCCGCCACCAATGGGGATGACGAACATCACGCCCAACACTAAAGAAACACCAACCACTCCCAAGAATATGGGTAAGCTATCTGGTGTGATGATTAAATAGGCACTACCTACCAGATAAGCACCCAGAAGCAAGAGGTTAAATGGTTGCTGGAATGGAAATGTAATCGGAGAACCGCTAATTAAACCTTGCAATTTAGCAAAGGCTAGAAAACTACCTGTGAAGGTAACACCACCGATTAACACGTCCAATAGCATGGAAATGTTGACATCTAGGGGTATCGGCTGAGAACTATCTAATAACCGCCAGAATTCGGCAACAGCTACTAATGCCGAAGCCGCACCGCCCAAACCGTTGAGTAAACCCACCATTTGGGGCATTTCGGTCATTTGGACTTTGTAGGCAACGATCGCACCAATTCCCGATCCAATCGCCAAGCCCAACAATATCATCTCGTAGTTCAACACATGCTGATCCAGCATTGTCGCCACAATTGCCAGCAACATCCCCACAGCCGCTACAATATTACCGTTTCTCGCGGTAGCGGGCGATCCCAGCTTTTTCAAGCCCAGAATAAATAACGATGCAGCGACTAAGTACGTCAGCTGAATGCCAGTTGGTAAAAAGTCGCTCACGCCTTAATCTCCTTCTTCTTGAACATTTGCAACATTCTATCTGTCACTAAAAAACCACCCACAACGTTGATTGTTGCTAATACCACAGCAATCAAACCGAGAATTACTGACACACTCGTATCTCTCGCACCAGCAGCAACTATTGCTCCCAGTACAGCAATCCCAGAAATCGCGTTTGAGCCTGACATTAAGGGCGTGTGTAAAGTCGGGGGGATTTTGTTGATGACTTCAAAGCCGATAAAAGATGCCAATACAAATACAAACAAAGCAGCAAGTAATGCCTCTGTCATGCTTGAAAAACTCCTTATGGTAATTTGGCTATTAACCTGCTCCAACGCCGCTCAAAGCTTGTAATGCATCGCGCACTCGTTGATTGCGAATTTCACCAGCGTGGGTAACACAAGCTGCATCAACGATGTCGTCGCTAAAATCCACCTGCAAAGCTTTGTCTTTAATTAGCAATTGCATCAACGATGTAACGTTCTTGGCATACAATTGGCTGGCGTGAATTGGCATCGATGATGGGAGATTGATGGGGCCGATAATTGTCACACCGTTCCACACAATATCTTTACCTGGTTCGGTACAGGCACAGTTACCACCCTGTTCAGCAGCCAAATCCACAATTACTGAACCTGGTTTCATTTGTGCCACCATTTCTTCTGTGACGAGCCGTGGTGCTTGTCTTCCAGGCACTTGGGCGGTAGTAATCACCACATCAGAATTCTTAATATGTTCGGCGACAACTTCTTGAGTGCGTTGTTTACTAGCCTCAGAAATTTCCTTGGCGTAACCACCTGCGGCGACGGTTTCTTCGTCTAATTTGACTTCAACGAATTTTGCCCCTAAGCTTTGCACTTCTTCTTTAACGGCGGGACGAATATCAAAGGCTTCTACCACTGCTCCCAAACGTCTGGCAGTAGCGATCGCTTGCAATCCCGCTACACCAGCGCCCATAATAAATACTTTCGCTGGAGCGATCGTACCTGCGGCTGTGGTTAACATTGGGAAGTATTTCGGTAATGCAGCTGCCGCAATTAATACTGCCTTGTAACCTGCTAATGAAGCTTGCGAGGACAAAGCATCCATACTTTGCGCCCTGGTAGTACGGGGAATCATTTCCATACTCAAGGCTGTAATTTTCCGATTTGCTAGTTGCTGTGCTACAACAGGATTTCCTAAAGGATTGAGGAAACTGACTAATACAGCCCCTTCCTTTAACAAATCAACTTCTGAACGTCCATCTTCTCGTTCTTGTGGTGGGCTGACTTTCAAAAGAATATCTGTTTCGCCCCATAATTTGGCAGTATCGCCAATTATTGTGGCTCCTGCGGCTTCATAGTCAGTATCGCTGAAAAAAGATCGCTCTCCTGCACCCTTTTCTACCCAGACTTCCAAACCTTGCTTTACCAATCGAGCAACGGTGTCAGGAATTAATGCCACACGACGTTCACAAACTTCAATTTCTTTAGCAACTGCTATTCTCATGAAATCTCCTGAAGATAAATACCTAATCTCTGCCAAGTAAGTGATTGTCTAGATGAGGGATATCCCGTATTCATAGTACTTAGGCAGGAACATCAGCTATGACTTTTACTTGTAGATTGAACCTTGAAACTTTCCTCTCCCACTCTTAGCTGTCCAGGCAATGCCTGACTTTGCCGTTCGCAGATGTCATATTTTCAGATAGTTGCAAACAGGGTTACGTATTGCACATCCTAAATTGATTCCCAAATTTTGCATCTTTATCTTCAGCTTATTTTCGGGATTGAGAAATTTTGGTATTTCTGTCTTATAGAGTAATATTGACCCAATTTTGAAGGCTTTATAATTTCCAAATCAAATTTTAATGATTACGACTTTGATTCCAATCCAACCTATTTTAATCAATTTAGCCCAACTTAACTGGCGATCGCTGATGGCACGCCTCAATTTTTATAACAAAATTCTCAAATTTAGAAACACTTATACATATTTAGAAACACAATCCAATCCCAACGGTGTTTCTATTGAGTTCAAAATTTGACCAACCTAGTCATAAAAACAGTACTCTATAAGGGTAATAAAGTAAATTGATTGCATGTAATATTTATTACTAAGTAGTTTTACTGCCGTCTAAACATCAGAGAGGATGGCACTTTTTGTTGTTACTGAACGTCAATTGTCAGGAAGTGAGTAGTAAACTTTAGTAACGAATACTAACACACGGTTATTTTAGATAACAGATTTATTTTTTGGTAGAGGAAGCTCAATTATGCGACGTTTACTTTCCGCTTTAGCCGTGACTAGCTGTTTGGTGACTGGATTTCCAACCCTGACTTGGGCACAAAGTTTACCTGGATTTACGCTGTTTAGCGGCGTTAAAGCCGAAAATCAACTGCCCTTCCGATTAGATTTTGGTGGACAAGCCAATGGTTGGGATCGATATATATTAAGGATTCCAGCCCAAAGAATGAAATTGGCTGTTGGTCAATTTGCCATTACCTACCCTAATTATTACAAAGGAACTTTTGACCAGAACAAAATTGAAGTCCGAGTCAAAGGCAAAGCAGTTCCGCTTTCTGAGGTGAAGTGGGACAAAGAAGGTAAGCTGATTAATATTTTTCCCCAAGAGCCTGTACCAGCAGGTAGCGCAGTTGAGGTAGTCTTATCTAACGTGAAAAATCCATCTTTTGGCGGTGTTTACTACTTTAATTGCCAAGTGCTTTCCCCTGGTGATGTGCCACTATTGCGCTACATGGGAACATGGATTTTGAGCATCAATTAAGAGTGTTGATTGGGTGTAACCAATGCTCAATTCCCAATTCACTAAAAAAGTGATACAATTAGAGATTGTGAGTTTTTATAAAAATCACCTAAGAGGAGAACAGTATGAAAAGAACACTAGGCGGTACTAGCCGTAAGAGAAAAAGAACCTCTGGTTTTCGTGCCAGAATGCGGACACCAGATGGTAGAAACGTGATTAGAGCTAGGAGAAAAAAGGGCCGTCACCGTTTGAGCGTTTAGGGCATATTTAAGCTAAAAGAGTATCTGTGGCTTTGCCTAAAGCAAATCGGCTAAAATCCCGCAAGGATTTTCAGGCAGTTTTCCGGGAAGGAATTCGGCGTAATGGCTCTTATTTAACATTGAGAGCCTTAAAGCCGTCGTCTTCAAGAAAACCTTCTTTGGACACTGCCACTCAGACTACACAACCAATTGACTCACTGCATATTTCCAGCATACGCATTGGCATTTCTATAAGCACAAAAGTCAGCAAAAGGGCAGTGGTTCGCAACCGAATCAAACGGCAAATTACTTCTGCTTTATATAGTTTGCTACCCAAATTATCACCAGGATGGCGGTTAGTGTTCATTGTCAAACCCACAGCAGCAGAATCTAAGTGCGTAAGCCCACAATTTCTGCAAGAATTAGAGCAGTTGTTGGCACAAGCTGAGGTGTTCGATGGGAATTCGTGAAGATGTTTATTATGAAGGTGGCCCCCATATTGGGGATTTAATTGTCAACCTGTTGATTGGACTAACCATTGTCGGGATACCATTGACAGTTGGGGCAATTGTCAGAGCATTGTGGCTGCGTTTCCGCATCACCGATCGCCGAGTTACAGTAAGCGGAGGTTGGCAGGGGCGCGATCGCACTGACATAATTTACTCAGAAATTGTCAAAGTTGTCACAATCCCCCGTGGCATTGGCTTGTGGGGAGATATGGTACTAACCCTAAAAAACGGCAGTCGTCTCGAATTGCGTGCAATTCCCAAATTCCGGGAAGTCTATGACTACATTAATGAAAGAATTGCTGCGAAAAATCCCGAATATACGGTAGCTGCTAATAAGTGATGGGAGTAGGGAATAGGGAATGCCGAATTTGCTCAGATAAAATACAAAATTCAGAACTTCGCACTTACCAAAAAATACATACCACTCCCTACTTCCCTACTTTTGGCATGTGCGGCTATCCGTAGCTAAGGGTAGTCGCACATAATTTATGATTTAGATAAATTAGATTCAGTTAGTTTACAGTACCTCAGGTTGAATTCAGAATAATGGATTTTGGTATCGGCTTTCTCTCGAACAACGTGATGCTGCCAATCATAGATTTCTTCTATGGTATTGTGCCTAGCTACGGATTGGCGATCGTTGCTTTGACATTGATAGTCCGCTTCGCGCTCTATCCCCTGAGTGCTGGCTCAATTCGCAACATGCGGAAGATGCGAATTGTACAACCTCTGATGCAGAAGCGGATGGCAGAAATTAAAGAGCGGTATAAGGATGAACCGCAAAAGCAGCAGGAGGAAATGGTCAATGTCCAAAAAGAATTTGGCAACCCCTTAGCAGGCTGTTTTCCATTATTAGTACAAATGCCGGTCTTATTAGCGTTATTTGCCACTTTGCGGGGTTCGCCTTTTGCAAGTGCAAACTACAGCGTTAACCTGCAAATCGTTCCCGCAGAACAAATCGAGCAAATTCAACCGCAAGCCTTTGCGACTGCTCCTCAAAATATTTATATTGCAGATGGGGAACACGTCAAAGTAGCTGCAATCCTTCCCAGTGGTAACAAACTAGCGGTGGGAGAACAAACTAAGATCCAATATCAGACTGTTGAAGGCAAACCATTTCAGGTACTTTTAGCAGAACACCCAGAAAATAAGCTAACTCCTGATTGGAAAGTAACCAAAGGCGAAGATCGCATAAAAATTGATGCTGATGGCAATGTAGAAGCCTTGCAGCCAGGAGAAGTTAGCATTCAAGGAACAATTCCCGGACTAGCAGCAGAAAAAGGCTTTCTATTCATTGATGCTTTAGGCAGAGTTGGCGCACAAGATGCAGATGGCACAATCCACTGGGATATTGTCGCTATGATCGTCTTCTTTGGAATCAGCCTTTATGTTAGCCAAATGCTTTCTGGGCAAAATTCCAGTGGTGGCAATCCGCAGCAAGATACAGTTAACAAAATTACTCCAGTCATATTTTCTGGGATGTTTTTGTTCTTTCCCCTACCAGCCGGGGTGCTGATGTATATGGTGATTGGTAACATTTTCCAAACTGCACAAACTTATCTTCTCTCCCGCGAACCTCTACCAGAAGAACTGCAAAAAATTGTAGAAACTCAAGAGAAAGAAGCAACAGTCATCGAACAAAAAGCATTGCCATTTGAACCGAAAAGTTCTAAGAAAAAGGCTACAGGGGGATCATGAGCAATATTTCTATGCAGCGAGGTCAGCAGTGGTTAAAAACCCTGCTGGAACTCACTGGAGTACCTGCTGAGATTCAGGGTCATTTAGAAACTCCCCAATCTCAAGACAGCGATTCCCCAGAACCAGATAATTACTGGTTGACAATCGATCAAACTAATTTGACGACAGAACAAATCCAGATATTAATTGGTACTGATGGTTCTGTGCTAGATGCGATTCAGTATCTAGCAAATTCGGTTTTAAACCTGAGCCAACCCCCAGAGGACCAAGCCTCTTACACTATTGAGTTGAATGGCTACCGGGTCAAAAGAGAAGCCGAAATTCGCGCATTAGCAGAAGCAGCAGCCGATGAAGTGCGCTTTTCTGGTAGAGAAGTGGAAATAAAATCTCTCAGTTCTGCTGAAAGGCGACAAATCCATACCTTCTTGAAGGAATTTGGAGATTTGGAAACCTTTAGTCGCGGTAAAGAACCGCATCGTCATCTGGTTGTGCGACCAGCTTCGTTGGAAGAAGTTAGGGGTTAGTAGAGACGCGATTAATCTCGTCTCTACAGGAGTTAAGAGTTAATTGAAAGCTCAATATAATTTCAAAATTTCTCTTATTCCTAAAAGCTAAAATAAAAATGTAGTATCAGTATTATTGCTGGTAATCACCATTAATTTTCGTGAGGATGTCTCACAAATCCTATGGACGCAATTTATATTCCGCAGCTAACTAAAGCCCCGGAGCGGACAGAGGAAGTTCAGGTTAAAGAATTTCTGCCTGGTCTGGAAACATTGACACCAGTTCGCGGTCATGTGCGCGTGCAGCATCATGGTACTTACCTGGAAGTATCTGCTCAGGCAGAAACAATTATTACTTGTACCTGCAATCGCTGCTTGCAGCAATACAATCGCCGCTTAGGGCTTGATACCAAAGAAATCATCTGGTTAGACGAAGCTGCAAATCAAGTAAATGACTTGCCCCTAGAAAGGGAAGTGATTATGGAAGAGTTGCTTGAAACCCTGCCACCCGATGGTCATTTTTATCCCAACGAATGGCTGTATGAGCAGATGTGTTTGGCAGTACCTCAGCGACAATTATGCGATCGCAATTGTCCAGGTATTCCTGTAAGTAATACTGTTGATAGTTCTGATAGTCCTGAAACTCCAGTTGATAACCGTTGGGCTTCTCTGGAAGCTTTGAAAAAGCAACTTCCGGGATCGTAGCTGGAATTTAACTTTTTTAAAGTGCCATTTGGTGCGTTACGGCGCAATTAACTATTTTGTACAAAAAATATGTGTCTATAGTACCTAACGCTCCTAATGGCGCTGCAAGACAAAAATGGTGTTAAGAGAAAAATTAAATTATATTTTAAACTGGATTTTCCCAAAATTTTTAATTCATCATCTTAGTCTTGCCACACTATTACAAAAGTATCTAAATTAGTTTATGTAAGCTTAATTTATATCAACTTGCGCGGCAACCATGAGTCAAAAAAGAAAGAGTCTTTTTCTAAAATGGATGTATTTAGTCAGTGATATTAATAATTTCTTGCCCAATTCACCCGCATTAGCTTGTCCAAATTGTTATCAGCTAGGAGTTGATTTTCAATATGTTGGTGATTTGCAAACAAAGATAGGCTACATGGTAATATGGTGCCCGTTTTGTTTACAAGGAATACATATTTCTAGAGTGAGCATTCCCGATCAAGCTCAGGCTCTTTCTTTTAATTTATCGCCAGAAAAAATTTTAAAGCGAATTCCAAATTTCACTCTTGTAAAGCCAGACTATTGAGAAAAATTTCAAGTTCAATCCAATTTGAGAAAAGTTTTTGGCAAGGACAAATACAGAAGTGCCACAATTAAATTGTATCAACCACCTAATAATTTAGATCATGCTATCAAAACAGAGTGATCGCACCGACAACTCTGTAAACTTGTGGATAGTAGCCTAGAATTCTTGTTATTAGTTTTTAGTTGTTATAAGCGATACAAAGCTGAACAATGAAAGAAGAACTAATCACAACAGCAAAATATGAACTTCCGTGAAGAGTTTAAACTGCTGCTACGCGCCCGCTACCCTTTGATTTATATTCCCACTTATGAGGAAGAACGGGTAGAAGCAGCTATCCGGGAAGAAGCAACCAACCAGGGTAATCGCCCAGTGTATACCTGGGATTTTGTCGATGGCTATCAGGGAAACCCCAATGATGTGGGGTTTGGGCGACGTAACCCGCTACAAGCTTTAGAATTTATCGAAAAATTACCAGCTTCCGCACCTGCGGTATTGATTCTCCGAGATTATCATCGCTTTTTAGATGATGTAGCGATCGCTCGTAAACTCCGCAATCTGTCCAGACTCCTCAAGTCGCAACCAAAAAATATTGTCCTACTGTCGCCACGCATCGCCATTCCTGACGATTTAACCGAAGTTCTGACAGTCGTCGAGTTTCCCTTACCCGCCGCCGCAGAAATTAAAACTGAGGTAGAACGCTTACTACAAAGTACTGGTAACTCCCTTTCTGGCAAAGTTTTAGATGACTTAGTGCGTTCTTGTCAAGGGCTTTCGATGGAACGGATTCGTCGGGTTTTAGCAAAAGCGATCGCTACCCACGGCGAATTGCAACCAGAAGATGTGGATCTGGTTTTGGAAGAAAAGCGCCAAACTATCCGCCAAACCCAAATCTTGGACTTCTACCCCGCCACTGAGCAAATTTCTGATATCGGTGGACTCGATAACCTCAAAGACTGGCTGATCCGTCGGGGAGGATCATTTACTGATAAGGCCCGACAGTACGGATTACCGCACCCCCGTGGTTTAATGTTGGTGGGTATTCAGGGAACTGGTAAATCGTTGACGGCAAAGGCGATCGCTCATCACTGGCATTTACCCTTACTACGTCTGGATGTGGGCAGGTTATTTGGTGGTTTGGTGGGTGAATCAGAATCTCGAACTCGGCAAATGATCCAAGTAGCTGAAGCCTTAGCCCCCTGTATTTTGTGGATTGATGAAATAGATAAAGCCTTTGCCGGAATTGGTAGCAAAGGTGATGCAGGAACAGCCAGCCGTGTGTTTGGTACTTTTATTAACTGGCTAGCCGAAAAAAGCTCACCCGTTTTTGTCGTTGCCACCGCCAACGACATCCAAGCCCTACCGCCGGAAATGCTGCGTAAAGGGCGATTTGATGAAATTTTCTTTGTGGGATTACCCACCCAAGAAGAGAGAAAAGCTATTTATGATGTTCATTTATCCCGATTGCGCCCCCATAACTTGAAAAGTTATGACATCGAAAGGTTAGCTTATGAAACGCCTGATTTTTCCGGGGCAGAGATTGAGCAAACTTTAATTGAAGCTATGCATATTGGATTTAGCCAAAACCGCGACTTTGCTACTGACGATATTTTAGAAGCCGCCAGTCAAATTATCCCCTTGGCGCGAACTGCTGTAGAGCAAATTCAGCAACTCCAAGAATGGGCGGCGGCTGGGAGAGCGCGTTTAGCATCGAAACACAATCCTTTAAGCGAACGCCTCCGGCGCACTACGTAAACGCATTTGGCAGTAGCTACAATAATTGATTAGTTAATAATTGCTGAGTCAATAGTCAACAGTTAATCATGAATTACTATTGACTATTGACTATTGACCACTGGCGATCGGGTTTTAACTATGTTGTCTGGCTTAACAAAATTTATACTTGGGATTTTCTTAGCGATCGCTGTCCTAATAGGTGGCGGCGCTGCAATTGCACTCTATTTTATGAATCGCACCGGCATACCCCCTGCTAAACCTGTTTATTCCAACGATAGTCCCTCGGTGAAAGCCCAAGCTCCAAAAGGAACTGAGCCTGGAGGAGCTAAACCCAGCCTGACACCTGGGACATCTACTAAATCGTCTCCAAGCTCAAGCCCTACTCCCACAGCATCACCAAAGGCTACCCCATCACCAAAAGCATTGCCATCGGGAGCTTACCGAGGGCGTGTTAGTTGGGCTGAAGGCTTGAGTTTGCGATCGCAACCAAATCTAGAGGCTGAAAAAATTGGTGGGGTTGCTTTTAATCAAAAAATTATTATTTTGGAAGAAAGCGAAGACAAAGGTTGGCAAAAGATCCGTTTGGAAGATAGCGAACAAGAAGGTTGGGTGAAAGCAGGTAATACTGAAAAAGTTGATGAACAAAAGCCTGAAAAACCAGATGATACAGAAAAAACAGAGCAATAAAAATTCCATAAGTAATTTTGTTGCTCTGAAACCGTGATGGCTCTTTTAATTTTTCTCCCTTGTTCAGAGCAGTTCCCCTACCTCCTGCTTCTTCTGAAAAATTACTTGTAAAGAATCATACAAATAACAAACATGACACAGAGAAAACAGTATAATCTTGTATGGTCATAACTTGAAAAAAAGCAAGTGAAAACAGGGGTAAATAGCTATTTAACCAAGCTTGCCTCAGTCTATGAGGCATCTGAAAGCGTCAAGGTTGTTCCTAACGTAGCTAATTTCAAATTTTTGAATTTGAAAAAGTTATCTAGCGGTGCGGCGATGCGTCTTTTGTCTGCGGCAATAATTACGGGGCTTCTGAGTGTCGCAGGGCAAGCTTCAGCACTTCAAAAAATAGGAAGTAATGGGCCGGAAGTTACCAGTAGCCAGAGGTGTTTAAAAAAGTTAGGCTACTTTAATGGCCCAGTGAGTGGCAAGTTTGCTAGTTTGACTCAAAGTGCTGTAATCAGATTCCAGCAAGCTAATAGAATACCTGCTGATGGGGTTGTGGGTATTAATACGCAACAAGCATTACAACGAGCATGTCAAAGTAGGAATACTAGTACTGCATCGCGGTCAAGTGGTCAATATCCCGTTCTCTCTCAAGGCAAAACTGGTGCAGCCGTGACAAGGTTACAACAACGTCTGCGGCAGTTAGGCTACTTGAATGCTACTCCCAATGGGAATTTCGGCCCAATGACTAGAAATGCCGTGATCAAATTGCAGCGAAATTATCGCATAGCTGCTAACGGGATTGTGAATCGACAAACTTGGAATGCACTACTAGGTTCCTCTCCAACTCAAGCTAGATCGTCTAGATCGTCGAGTCTTTCTACTCAACAAGTGAGAGAACTACAAGGGCGCTTGCAGCAGCTAGGTTATTTTAATACTAGTCCTACTGGGAAGATTGGCCCAATAACTAGAGATGCTGTGATCAAATTCCAGCGAAATTATCGTCTACCTGTTGATGGCATTGCCAATGCTCAAGTTTTAGATGCAGTGCGTAGAGTCTCAACTGGTGGATCTATTACTCAACAACCGAGCAGAGATTATCTGACTGTAGGCGATCGCGGAGATAATGTCGCATTAGTTCAAGAGCGTTTATCGCAGTTGGGTTTCTCTAATACCAATCCTGATGGATTTTTCAGTGATTACACTAGAGCATCCGTAATTTCATTCCAGCAAGATTCTCGAATTAATGTTACCGGAAATGTAGATTGGCAAACTTGGCAAGCATTAGGGTTGGATAGCTCAACTAGGGGTAATTATACTGAAGCTAATGGCTCTGTATTACCTGAAACTCGCTATCTAGTACCTGTTAATACTGGCTATGCTACACCTGAAAATAATCGCTATGTATTACCTCCTGCTACTGGCTATGCTGTACCTGGGACTAATGGCAACACATTAGTTGCTAGTAATCCTTATAGAGTAATAATACCAATTTCGAATAACGATACTCTGAGTAAGGTGCAACAATATATACCCAATGCGGTTACAGAGCAATCCCATCTAGGGGATTATGTGAATGCTGGGGCATTTAGCGATCGCGCACAAGCCGAAACCCTAACGAAAATGCTTCGCTCCTATGGTCTGGATGCACGGGTAAAATTCAATTAAATTGACAAACTCAACTGCGAACCTTCTTGAGTTTTATTCACCTCAATCCTGGCTTGGAAAGCTTCTTTGAGGTGGGGCATGTGGGTGACAGTGAGGATGCAGGCGAAATCGGAAGCGATCGCATTAATCGCTGCAATCAAGCGATCGCATCCTTCGGCATCTTGTGTACCAAAACCTTCATCCACAATCAACAATTGCAACGCCGCCCCTGCCCGTTGCGCTAATAATTTCGCCAGTGCCAAACGGATGGCAAAGTTAATTCTAAAGGCTTCTCCACCAGAGTAAGTTTCATAAGATCGCGTTCCTCTAGAATCGGCGATTAAAATATCTAGGGTGTCTATCAGCTTGGCATTTTTCTTAGTTGATTTAGGACTACGCCCAGCTTTTTGAGTAATAAATTGGACATGGAACTGATTACCACTCAGCCGCGAAAGTAGTTGATTTGTCTCAGCTTCCAGTTGTGGTAACACATTCTCAATCATCAGTGCTTGGATACCATTTTTACCAAAAGCCTGCGCTAATTCCTGATAAACACGACATTCCTGCTTGCAAGATTGGAGTTGCTGCTGCTGTTGTTCATACTGAATTTGCAGCGTTTCCAGTTGAAGCGCCAGCTGTTCTAAACGCCCCAACTTGGCTATTTGCTCATCGAGTTGCCGTCTGCGGATTGCTAACTGCTGCTCTAAAGCTTGAATTTGGGCAGACGGGTTAGCTGTTGCTTGTAGTTGCTGGATAATGCTTTCGATTTGTCCGCCAAGTTTTTGCCGTTCCGTTACTCTGGCGCTTCTAGATTCCTCCAACTCTTGCAATCTCGTCTGGAGTTGGGGATACTGCTGCTGGGCTGATAGCAGTTGTTGATACCGCAAATGCCAGGATTGAGCTTGGCGAACAGCTAGACGCAGATTATTGTGCTGCTCGGAACTGTAGCCAATTTCGGTAATGTGACGTTCAAGAGCCGCAATTTGTTTAGCACATTCAGAATTAGTCTGATCCTGCTGGATTCTGACTTGTAATTGAGCAATTTGGGATTGTAATTCTGGTTTTCGGGCTAATAGTTGCGCTTGTCGCTTAGTAGCATCTTTAATCTGCCCTTGTTTAATTTCTGCCCATCGCCACCGCTCAACTTCACTCCGGGCGAGGGCATGGTCTTGTTCATTATAATTAGCTTGTTGCAGATATTGGTCTAACTGGCGGAGTTCAGCTTGCTTATCGGGAGCATAATCACCAGCTTGGAGCGATCGCTCTAAATGTTGCTTTTCCGCAGCAATTTGTTGTAACTGTTGTTGGACATCAGTTGTAGCTTCTAACTGGGCTGCTAACTGTCCCCGTTGTTCGCGTAAACCATCGTAGCCCGCCAATTGTTGAGATATTTCCCGATATTCCTGCCTAAGTACCTGAATTTCTCTGTCAGACACAGCCATTTGTTCTCGGACTACCCAAAACTGCCCTTGGGTATCCTCTAACTCAGTCTGGGTTTTTTCCACCACTCGGCTCCAGTGATGTTCGTCTAAAGGACGCTCACATAATGGACAAAGAGCTTCAGGATTTTGCAGCATTTGTAATTTCTGCTCTAATTCTCCCAATAGCTTTTCATAGTCACGTTGATGAGCTTGCAGACGTTCAATAAAGTGTCGCCTTTCATGCCCTTTTTCCTGGACTCGTTGCAGATAAACCCGCTTTTTATCCAGTTCCTCAATCTGTATTGCCACATCCATTACCGCTTGTTGTAGTTGCGGTTGGCGGTGCTGCTGGCGTTGCAATTGGTTCTCAGTACTTTGGAGTTGTTCGAGTCGCGCGACTAAACCAGCATGAGTGCGATCCAGTTGGCTTTGTAAAGTTGATCGTTGTTGCAACAACGGAGTCACTTGCATTTGCAGTTCATCTAAGCGAGCAACATGGTGACGAGCTGCGGTTAATTGTGCCAAAGCAGCTTCGACTTCACCTGATTTAGTTAGAGTTTGTTGAATATCTCGCTCTTGTTGCTGCAAAGCTTCTAACTGCGCTTGGGCTTGTTGCAGTTGCCGTTCGATTTCGTGAATTTGTTTGGTAAGCTGTTGTTGTTTTTGTTGGCGAGTCTGCCCAGCGCGGGTGTATTCTTCAAATTTGGTAGCAAAGGCTTCTTCTTGAGATTGGAGACTTTGATATTGGGCATACCCAGCTTTAATCTCAGCTTCTTGGTGTAATATTTTTTCTAAATCTGATAGCTGAGAGCCAATAGCTGATTGTTCTTGTTGGAGGCGATCGCAATCTTGAGTAAGATTTTGGTATTGCTGCTTTACAAAACTGAGTTGTTGTTCCCAGTTTTGGCGCTGATGCTGGACAACTTGCAAACTTTGTAATTGAATATTATCAAAGGCTTGCACCTGTTGCAGTTGGTTGAGTTCAGCTTCTAACTCGACTTTTTGCGCTTGGGTTGTCTCGCGTTGTTGCAACTGAATTTTGATCGACTCCAAAGAACGCTCTAACTCTACTGCCCTTGCTTTGAACTGACGAGAAGATTCCTTTGCCCGTTCTTCCAAATCATCGTACTGATTGAGTTTCAATAACTCCGCTAAAATTTCTTTACGTTCTGTCGGGCGTTTGAGCATGAATTCATCGGCACGGCCTTGACGTAAGTAAGCAGAATTAATAAATGTATCGTAATCGAGCTTGATATGTTCTAAAATCAAATCTTGGGTTGCTCTTACCCCTTTGCCAGTAAGTGAGCGAAACCCAGATGGGATTTCTATTTGAAATTCAAGAACGCTAGTACCTCCCCGAATTCGGGTACGAATCACCCGATATTTTTGCTGGTTACTTTGAAAAGTAAAATCAACCCGAACTTCTTTTGCGCCAGAATAGATGACATCATCTTCAGCAGTGGCACGGCTTTCACCCCAAATTGCCCAAGTGATTGCTTCCAGAAGCGAAGATTTACCCGCACCATTGGAACCCGAAATACAAGCCGTATGCAAACCACGAAAATCTAAAGTTGCATCACGGTAACTAAGAAAGTTTTTGAGGATAAGTTGTACTGGGATCATTCACCCTATAGCGCCACATCTACTTTTAATAATTAACAGTACAGATGCACTGTTTGTTAGTTTAGCTATCTAGATATCAGGTTTCTAGTCTTGAAGACATCAATTTTACAAAAATTAATAATAAAATGAGCAAATTTCTCTTGTTGGATGAAAAATTTTTGCTATTTCCGGAGAAAAATGAAACTTCCGTGGAGAGCGATCGTTATTTCTCCCTGTCGTCTGCGGTGAAAACATTATCAGGACTGTGGCGAATTTTCGAAAGACGATGAGCGATCCCACCAAAAACAATTTTAAGCATCAAGTCTCATTTTGACTGATTTACAAGCTAAAGGGAATGTATGCCAAAGACGAACTTCTAACCTGCCTGAAAATATTGGCTGCTCACACCTTACTATTAAGAACATAAATTTACCAATCAACTGATGATCGAGGAACGAGAAAGAGCCGATAACGATTCGCCGTGGAAAGAAATCTTAGAAGCCTACTTTCCCCAAGCAATGCAGTTTTTCTTCCCCCAAACAGCAGCATTAATTAATTGGGAACGTCCCCATGAGTTTCTCGACAAGGAATTTCAACAAATAGCACGGGACGCTGAACTTGGTAGAAGATATGCAGATAAGTTAGTCAAAGTCTGGCAAATTCAAGGAGAGGAAATTTGGCTGTTGATTCATGTCGAAGTTCAGGCCAAATCGGAAGATGACTTTGCTCAAAGGATGTTTTCTTACAACCTGCGAATTTTTGACAAATTTGCTCAACCAGCCATTAGCCTAGCAATTTTGTGTGATGCTGACTCTACTTGGAGACCAAATCAATACAGTTACAATTATCCCGATTGTGGTCTGAATTTTAGATTTGGAACTATCAAACTGCTGGATTATCAACAACAATGGACAGAGTTAGAGAATAGCGATAATCCGTTTGCAACGGTGGTAATGGCACATTTGAAAACCCAGCAAACTAGTAAACAGCCAGGAGAACGGAAAAATTGGAAATTTAGCTTAATTCGGCGACTATATGAACAAGGGCTGCAAGAAAGGGATATTCGCAACCTCTATCGTTTTATCGATTGGGTTATGATTTTACCAAAAGCGTTAGAAGCAGAATTTTGGCAAGAATTTAAGTTATTCGAGCAGGAGCGTACCATGAGTTACATTACTACAGGCGAGCGCATTGGCTACGAGCGAGGAAAGGAAGAAGGAAAACAGGAAGGAAAACAGGAAGGAAAACAGGAAGGAAAACAGGAAGGAAAACGGGAAGGTGAGCAAGCACTTGTCTTACGACAGCTACAAAAACGGGTAGGAGAGTTACCCGACGAAGTTCGGGAACGAATTCAAAGTCTTTCTCTAGAACAGTTGGAAGCACTGGGTGAGGCTTTGTTAGATTTTAGTGCGATCGCTGATTTGCTTAATTGGCTACAAGCTCATTAAACAGTTTAGTGCGTGCGATCGTACCTTTCATTAATTTATGAAGATTAGCCCACACTACTCC
Source organism: Nostoc sp. C110 (assembly GCF_043099725.1). Classification (GTDB taxonomy): domain Bacteria; phylum Cyanobacteriota; class Cyanobacteriia; order Cyanobacteriales; family Nostocaceae; genus Nostoc; species Nostoc muscorum_A. The sequence continues at coordinate 2,624,360 of NZ_CP171148.1, forward strand.
CCACATCATGAGTGGGGTTCTCCAAGCAATACAATTGAGCATTTCAATTCTCGAATTAACTGCGTTGTCACTTCGCTGACGGCTAATCCGCCGGCTGTGCGATAACGAACGGAACGCAACACAGCTAAATCAAACGCCTGAGCCTCCCGAATTATCACTCTAGCAATATCATCACCCCTGATTGTTTGGATATTTGTATTCACCTCTAATTGGCTTTTAGAGGTAATATCAGACAATTGAGATACAAAGTTTTCTACTCGAGTCTGAGGTGTTTTGCGATCGCATACGTGTAACAGCACAACTTCAGCCTGATTAACATCAGCTAAAATTTGGGCCAACCTTAAAGCACCGATGGTTTGGCGTGTTAAGTCTCCAACTGGTACAAGAATTCTTTGGATTGTTTTAGGACTGCTCAAGAGGCGTGTTACTGCTACTGGACAGTGAGAAGACCAAAAAACGCTATCAATTACACTACCAAATAAGCGGGCACGCAAACCTGTTGTCCGCGACCAGCCCATAACTACTAAGCTAGCATTTTGTTCTCGACTGGCACGGCTAATTCCCAACGCTGCATCATCATCAATCCGAATTGCTGGCAATACTTCTACCTCAAATTCTTGACTAATTTCTTTAGCTAAATTCAATCTTTCTCGACTTTGACCAAGTGCTGTTACTAATTGCGGATCATCCATCTGAATATGCGCTCTAGTAATAGCCAATGGCACAATTTTTCCAGATTCATGACTAGCCAGTAGTGCTGCCATTTCTATTAGATAGCGCTGGGTTTGAGGGTTGTATATTGGCACTACTACAGTAAATGGATACTGATTTTTTTCTACTTGCTCATCTTCATTATTTTGCCACCAAGTTGTCAAACTATCTGTTTCAAAATCTGTCTGAGAAAGCTGTAGGGAAGGAGCAAATCGTGATGTGATCACTGGGCCTAAAATAGCAGTCACCAGCATGAGGACAATCACACTGTTTAAGACAGCTTCATTGATTAAGCGTTCACCAGCAGGATTTACAGTTTGATAAGCAACCAACGTTGCTGCTAGTGTGGCTGCTACCTGTGGTAGTGACAATGACCACATCGTTAGCAATTCCGCAGTGTTGTAGCGATACAATAATTTGGCTAAAAATGCTGCTATAAATTTGCTGCCAATCAAAGCTATTACAATTACCAGAGTCAGCCAAATTGAACTGAGGGTTTTGATAAATGCAGGGATATTGATCAATAATCCCATGTCCACGAAGAAACAAGGGATAAATAAAACACTACCAATAAACTCGATTTTTTCTTTGACTGGGCTACGCCCCAGAACGTCGTTGACAGCTAAACCTGCTAAAAACGCACCAACAATTTTTTCAACTCCAATTACCTGCGCTCCGACAGATGCCAAAAATAATGCTAGTAATATAAACAAAAACTGGTTACTTTGTTCATCCCCAGAGCGGCGAAAAAACTCTTTTCCTGCCCAGTCAAAGCCAAACAGGACAACAGCAGTGTAAATTGCTAATCCACCCAATAAAATCGCTAAACTCATGGCGGAGAATTGCCCTCCATGAATTCCAACACAAATTGCTAATACTAGCAAAGCACCTGTGTCAGTAAAAATTGTGGCACCAATCGTGACGGTTACAGCTTCATTAGTTACCACTCCCAGACGACTTACAATTGGATATGCTAAGAGAGTATGAGAAGCCAGTAAAGAACCAATGAGGAAGGAGGCATTCCAACCAAAATTGAATAATCTTCCTGTAGCAATGCCAGCAAGAAGTGGAACTAAAAATGTTAAAATACCAAACCCAATTGAGCGATTTCTAGTTTTACGAAACTGCTCTAAGTCAATTTCTAAACCTGCCACAAACATCAAATAAAGCTTGCCGATCTCCGAGAGCAGATTGATAGTTTCAGACTCAGGGTTTAATAACTTTAGTCCATTTTGTCCTAATAATATACCTGCGACTAACAACCCCACTAATCCAGGTAGTCGTAGTTTTTCAAATATCGGCGGTACAGTAAAGATTACTGTTAGGAGAATCGTAAATGCAACGATAGGACTGTCTGTTAACGAGTTCAGTGCCATGTCTAAATAATTAAGATTAAATAGAAAACATACAATAGCTCTAAGAAAATTTACTTAAAACTTTTCTATGATTCAGTTTTATTGGTTACAAAAAGCTAAATCGTTAACAGCATAAATGTTGCGATCGCAATCACGACTCTACCTAAAGAAGGGGTTGTCTACATCTACAGGTTGAAATAAGAATGAAATTTATAGTAAAGAAAAGAATGAATGTTTAAATAGTAGTAAATGGTGTTAATGAGTCATAAAACGGTAATATTTACTCAAATATAGCAGTTCTCGTTTAAATGATTAGAGGCGCACATATTTGTGTCCCTACTTTTCTGCACCATATCTAGAAAAATCTGGAAGACCGTACTTATGAGTTCCTATCAATGATAATTTTAAGCATTGGGAACCCCTAAAAATCAGAGTTTATGAACGCAGCCGACGATAAAACGATTGTTCGTGAGTATTTCAATTCCACAGGGTTTGACCGTTGGAAGCGAATCTACGGCGATGGCGAAGTCAACAAAGTCCAATTAGACATTCGCAATGGACACCAGCAAACCGTAGATACAGTTATCGGCTGGTTAAAGGCTGATAACAATTTACCAGAGCTATCAATCTGCGATGCTGGGTGTGGTGTCGGTAGTCTCAGCATCCCTTTAGCAGTAGATGGAGCCAAAGTCTATGCCACCGATATCTCTGAAAAAATGGTGGAAGAAGGCAAGGATAGAGCAAAGCTTACCTTGGGAAATGAGGAAAATCCCACTTTTGCCGTGCAGGATTTGGAATCGTTGAGCGGTAGCTACCATACCGTTATTTGCTTGGATGTTCTCATTCACTATCCCCAAGAAAAAGCCGATGAGATGATATCTCATCTCTGTTCTTTAGCACAGTCACGGATAATTCTCAGTTTTGCGCCAAAGACCTGTGCCCTGACTATACTCAAGAAAATTGGCAGTTTCTTTCCTGGGCCAAGTAAAGCGACTCGTGCATATTTGCATCGTGAAGCTGATGTGGTGAGAATCTTGGAAAGTAATGGCTTTTCATTGCAACGAAAGGCGATGACGAAGACTCGCTTCTATTTTTCTCGCCTACTAGAAGCTACACGCAAGTAAGATAAATATTATTAGTCTGTCAAATTTAATTTGATAGTTTCGTAGTTTGCACTTAGCGAAGACAGCGCAAACTACGAACAAGCCGTATCTTTCGGTTGTTTCTTGACAGGCTACCACTAGCAAGGTATGCAAGAATTCCCTTACAAAAGCTAAAAAACCATCGCCGGGAGTAGATTTATATAGTAGAACCTTTACGAAAGTCAGGTTAAAATCGCTAGCAAAGTTCAAATTTGAAGTGGAACTATGAAAACTGCTGAAAAATTGGCTGCCGGCTGGCTACTGACATTTGGATTTATGTTTGTAATGCTATCAGCAGCAGAGGTATTTAATAAAACGACTATGGAAAAATCAATCACCCTACCCTTATCCTGGGATGGCTCGATTGAGTTCGTAGCACCAACAGATACCCCTGTAATTGATAATACTGCGGTAGAACGTCTAATTTTTGGTGTTCCCAGCCTAACATTGGGCACATGGTTAGCATTGGGATTATATCGTCAAAGTCGGCAAGAAAAAAAGGCCCTTAATCAACAAGTTAGCGATCGCTTGCAATCGATTTTTTATGGGATGCTACAAGAAAATCATGGGCGTGTAACTGTTTTAGGCTTTGCAATGAAGTCACAACTACCCGCAGCCCATGCTAGGCAGTATTTAGACGAAAAAGCTAAAGAATTCAATGCAAACTTTAAGGTGAACGAAGAAGGGGCAGTATCATATCATTTTGATGTCTAATTGTCATTTGTCAATAGTCCTTTGTTATTTGTCCTTTGTTATTCACCAATGACTAATGACCAATGACTATTTTACCAACTTACGGCTAGGTCTAATGACGCAGATTTTTTTGAGCATAGCTGCCATTTTAGGCGGTTTGTCAGTTGCTGCTGGTGCTTTTGCTTCCCATGCCTTGCGGGAAAAAATTAGTGAGCGATCGCTAGAAATTTTTGAAACTGGCGCTCGTTACCAAATGTATCATGCTCTGGCACTTTTTCTAGTAGCAATACTAATTAGTCGTGCTGAGTCCCCTCAACCCACTCTCATCGCTAGTGGATGGCTGTTTCTCGCTGGCATTGCTATTTTCTCAGGTAGCTTGTATGCCATTAGCTTAACTGGTATTAAGTCCTTGGGAGCGATCGCACCACTAGGTGGGGCAGCCTTTCTCGCTGGTTGGGGTACCTTAGCTTTTGCTGCTTGGAATTTGAAGTTGTAAAAAAGTTAGAAATTAATAGTTAAGGAAATACCAAAAAATAAATTATCCGATATTTGTAGGGTGCTTTTAGTTCACATATCGCGGTGTATTACCTCGTTCTATCTAACGCATCCTACAAATTGGATATTTTTTTAGTTGGAAGTATTGAAAGCAAGAAGAATATTTTCAAACAGGATTTACAAATAAAACTTATTTCCGTAATTTTACATTAGTTCTCAGGCGTACTAGCAAATTATGTAAAGCCGCATTCGCTGAAGGTACTTCAGGTAATAGGCTAGATTCGTATGCTTCCTGCAATTTATGACGCAGACGTTCATATTCTATTTGATGAAAATCTACATTAACATTTGACACAACAGACTTTTCTTTTCCTGCTAGCTTTTGGGTAATTAAATCATGAATATATGGTAAGTTGAAAACCTCATTTAATTTCATTAGATTAGCTTCAACTATACCTGTTTGCATCAAATAAATCCCTGTCAATAAAACTCGATAAACATAAAGTAAAGGCTTTAAGCGATACGTGTGTTCATTTTCAAAAAGCTTCCATTGTGTTGCAGCAAAACCAATATAATGGTAATAATGGTGACGAGTAATGCAACCTTTGGCAATAAATTTTAATTCCTCGGCTTCGGGTGAAGTTGTTAATACTAAAGGTGAGTATAGTTGTTCTAATACGTAGCCATTTTTTTTAAGCAGCATTAAAAAGAATTTTTTGACATCATGAGTTACTAAATCAATTTCTAAAGCTTCGCGAATTTCTGAAACTTCAATAGTTTCATTCCCAGTTTCTAATCCTACAACTTTTTCAACTGGTAAAATATGCACCCCACGCAAGTCATAATCAGAATCAGGTGACGGAAAACCATATAAGTGGGAACCACTAATGATGGCGAATAAAAGCGGGTAAGGCTGTTGCCCAATAATTGTGTTAATAAAAGGTGGAATATTCATCATGTGCCGTTTACTTGCTTACCTTGGTTCGCCTGTTTCTTTAGAGCATCTTTTGTATAAACCAGAACACTCACTCATAGTTCAGGGTTATAAACCCCGCGAAATGACTTCTGGGGTAGTAAATGCAGATGGTTTTGGTGTGGGTTGGTATCATAGCCAAAAAGATATCGAACCATTTACCTACAAAAATACCCTACCTATTTGGAATGATATAAACTTACCCAGTCTCAGCCGTTACGTTGAATCCAAGTGTGTGCTTGCTTATGTCCGCAGTGCTACATCCGAACAAGCCGTAGATTTTGCTAATTGTCAGCCCTTTAAACATCAACAACAGCTATTTATTCACAATGGAAGGATTGAAAATTTCCACAAAACATTACACAGAAAAATCCGCAGCACTTTGACTCAAGATTTTTACGAAAAAATTAATGGTAATACTGACTCTGAACACATTTTTGCATTGTTACTTTCACAAAGTCAAATTAACAAACAAACATATATAGCGGTTCTCAGTTGAGTTCAATATAGACCATAGCCTCAACCTTGTTATGTTGAGGGATAACACTCAAATCTTCTCTTCTTTTAAAAGAGGGAAATGGAAGTGTAGTCAGGGTATATTGCATACAAACGAGAACCGCTATTGATGAGATGCTTCTCACCCCAGCAAAAGAGAACAATTAGAATCTCTGTTGCTGGAGTCATATTTTCACTCAATAAATTTGAACGTCCTGTAAATATTAGCCGTTGATTATTGCTGCATCGAAGGTGTGGGAAAAATTCTGCTGAATATAGGAAGCCGTGGCTTTGGCTTCGTTGCAGCTATATTTGCATTAACAACAGAAGAGTTATTGCTTACCTCAGAGAGAATAGTTGGTTTGTTATTAGTAGAATTGGGAGAATCACTCAATGGAATAGCCAAAGGTGAATTTGAAGATACGGAACTAATATTCTCAGTATTTTGATTGTTGGGCTTTACCGGAGTTTGACCTTGACATGGAGTAATCATCAAAGTCGAAGTTGTTCCTAATGCCAGTATGAGTATATGAGAAAAATATTGTTGCATGGAGATTTGCAAAATGGGTTGGTAAATATTCAAATTTTCAAGGAGTTGTGCTTGCTCCTAGTTATAAATAAACCGTAGCTATAGGATTTAAATCATGGCAATGTTGTCCTATAAAACCTGAGCTTGGGTTTTATAAGTGAATGAATACTAGCACTTACTAGTAAATTAATATCTGAAAAAGCTTAAGCGTACCGAATTAAATACCCTATAAATTAAGGGTGATGTAAATTTCTCTTTAATCAAAAGAGAATATTTGTTTCAAGACTGCTGAATCAGTCTGTTAGAGAGTTAGCAAATAGATACACCTGAAATAGCTGACGCTTTTGTTCATCAACTAAGCCAGCACAACCATTTATACTTTAGTTGTATTTCACCTATTAACAAAAGAGGAATACTACTGATTTTTTAATAAAGCTAGTTTATAGGAGATCAACTCTTAACTCGCATATTTAAGTAACTAAAGCAGAAAGTATATGAACTTTTAATAAAACCTGAGCTTTATGAAGTAGCTTATGTAAATAAATACGTGTATACGTTCAGTAATAGATACTATTTGTTTATCTCCACACATCCTAAAGACGCATCCCGTTCACCAGCCAACAATCAAGTGAGAATTTTTTGAGCTTATGTCGATATTTTAAGCTTTACGATCCCATCTGAAACTTTCAGAGCATCTGGGGATTCTTACAAGTTAGACTAGACTTCTCTAGTTAGGAATAGCAATACCCACGCTCCCTATTTTTCTGAAAATATATGAAATTTAGAACCTTCAAATATCCTTTCGCACTCATGCTAGTCAGCTTCAGTTTTTTGCAGACAGCTGATGCTCAAACTCCTGTAGCTGAAATCTCTAAGCTATCTCAAGAAGTTTCTGTACTTCGGAAACAAGGTCCAAGCGGGTTACAACTATTTCTCAAATCTCATGCGAATAGGCTAAATATTAATTCTTCAGATGCGGTTCTACCTTCATCTGCACTCCGGGTAGCTTTAGATGAACTCTGTCAACAACGAGATTGTTATGCCTCTCGTCTGTACTGGTACACTGATATAGAGCAAGCCAAAGCTGCTGCTAGAACTAGTGGTAAACCTATTTTATCTCTGCGGTTGCTGGGCAGACTGGATCAGGATTTGAGTTGTGCCAATAGTAGGTTTTTCAGGGTAGCGCTGTATCCGAATGGTGAAATTTCTAAGCTGCTTCAAGACCACTTTATCTTGCACTGGCAATCGGTGCGCCCTGTACCCAAAGTAACTATTGATTTTGGCGACGGACGCAAGTTGGAGCGGACAATTACAGGCAATAGCATTCACTATATATTAGATGCATCGGGTCGTCCAATCGACGCAATTCCAGGATTATATAGTCCCAAAGCATTTTTACTTCAGTTAAAGCAGGCTGAAGTAGCGGTAAAAGATTATAGTAAACTTGCAAAAAGCGATCGCGAGGCTTTTTTAAGAAAATACCACAGCGATCGTTTAAACTCTATCCAAGCCCAATGGGTTGCAGATTTATCCCGCCTGGGTATCCAGTCTCCCCCTAAGTTGGTGAAAGTTCCGAGCAATCCCAGTCAGCCACCTACAGCAGAAAGAGCAAGTTCTTTAGCAGTTTCTAAGATGAGAGTTGAAACGCCAATGCTGAGTGCTTTTCAGTCTGATGCTGAACGGAATCAAAATGCTTTAGCTGAAATTACCGACCAGGAAGTTTGGAACAAAATCGCTCAACTCTATGCCAGCGATGTCAAGCTAGATCAAAATAGCATCTCTTTGATCAGAGCTAAAAAGTCTCAGCCTGTCAACACGAAAGAAGATAATTTGCCGATAATAGTGAAAAAATTTGAAACCACGATGGCTTTAGATACAGTCAGAAATGAATATATGCTACACAGCCAAATTCATCAATGGTTTATGCAAGGAAAGCAAACAAGCAGTGTGGAAGCCCTAAATGAGCAAGTATACGCCCAACTTTTTTTAACTCCTAGTTATGACCCCTGGTTAGGGCTTTTCCCCAGCGATAGCTACAGCGCTATTGATAATGATGGCATCCGTTAAGTTAATACAGCAGATTTTAGGTATTTACACCACAACTGAGACGAGGAGTTGAGAATCGGACAGTGCAGTTCAATTACTTGAAAAGCGCTGTAAATTGAAGCAAATAAAAGGGAGTGACGAGATTTTATAGTATTGACACCTCACCCATCACTCCTCATAACTTGCGCGTTGATTAGCTGTTACGCATTGTTAAATTACATCAGCTGACAGCTTCATTTATCCTCTAACTAAAGAGGCGGATAATTGTTAAGTTGTTATGTGATTTCCTATACGCCTATTTTTAATTTACCAAACAGAATTCAGTAATTAGAATTCCGTTTGGTATTTTATATGACTGGCAAACTTCAGTTTTCCTTTGCCCTGTGCTAAAGAATTCTATAATTGATTTTAAGATCGAAAGACTTTGATTCCCTACTTTTTACAGAAGTTGGAAATCTTGTTGTGAAATTTGTTATCAATAAATGTATTTATAAGCACAAACAAACTTAACTTAGATTATATGTCTTTGGTAGTAGTGGCTTGATTCTTGTGATGGAAGTTGGGGAAAATATTATCAGTTATTCTAGGTAATATTGAAAACAATTATCATTAACACTAAATCATTCATTGGGGGAATGACAAAGTGGCTTAAACAATAGTGAGAAATTCAGTTTGAGAACGGGGTTTTTCTGGTTATGCTGTCTTATATAAGTTTGTATACTAGTCCTAATTTTTACTGGCTTATTAGTTTGGTTATAAATGAGCCTAATCTTAGGTCAGCAAGTTAGGCGCTCCTATTGGCTTATTTTACCGAATTGTCCGACCAAAGGTAGACGTAATAACTATCAAAATACCGTAGGCTTGATGTAATAAAGTATTCAAACATCTATAAGTATTAATAGACACTCCATAATTTCTTACTAGTAGATTTTTTTTGCTCAACCTCTGCAAACAAGTAGCGGCAATTTAAGGTGAACATAGAAAAATTTATCCAACGTACAGAAATATTGCACAAGCGTTTAGCAGATTTATACCAAACTGCTAGTGTATTACCTTGGATTCCACCGGATCTACTGCCGCAAGCTTTAAAGGAACTCTATAACACCTTAAAGATAGTACAGTTAGCGGCACAAGAACTGTATCAGCAAAATGAGGAACTATTAGAAACACGAAATAGGCTAGAAGCAGAACGCCAACACTACCAAGATTTATTCGAGTTTGCGCCGGACGGCTATTTAGTAACTAATACAGAAGGAATGATTCAAGAAGCTAACCATACCGCAGCGAGGTTGCTCAATGTTTCAAAGCATTTTTTGGTGGGTAAACCAATGATGAACTTTGTTCCTCTAGGAGAACGTCAACAGGTTCGCTGCGAACTCATCCAGTTATCTGAATCAGACAGAGTTAAAGAGTTATTGGTACGCTTGCAAAAACGTCATGGTGAGTTTTTTGATGCAGCTTTGACAGTGACAGTTGTCCGCAATCAGCAAGGTAAGGCAATCTCTCTGCGTTGGATAATGCGTAATATTAGTGACCGTCAGTATTTAGAATCAGGAATAGTCAATAATGACGGCGATTTGTTCAACGATCGTCAAGTGCATAAACATTCCAAAGGAGAAACTATTCCACTCAATCCACTAGTAATTTGGTATGTTTCTCAGGGTTTGGTCAAACTCAATACTTACTGTGAAACGGGTGAAGAAGTGTTGATAGGATTGGCAACAGCAGGAATGGTTTTTGGCTCTAGTTTGACTTCTTTAAATATCTACCAAGCAACAGCCTTATCTGATGTTAAGTTGGTATCAATTTACGCGGCAGAGATAGAGGCTTCTCCAAATCTGAGCCATACGCTTTTACCAAAAATCAATCAGAGGTTACGGCAAACAGAATCTTTTTTAGTTATTTCTGGAAGGCGGCGAGTACAAGAGCGCTTGCACTATCTATTAGAACTTTTGAAACGAGAAGTGGGTGAAACTGTGCCGGAGGGAACTCGCCTAAGTGTTCGCTTTACTCACGAAGATATTGCTAGCGCCTGTTGTACTACCAGGGTAACAATTACACGATTGATGGGTAAATTACAAGAACAAGGTATTATCAGTTTTGACTCAAAAAAACACATCATCTTGAAAGATTTCCATTAATTACAGATGGGTATCTGGTGAGAAAAGATGACCTAAATGTACACAAAATAATGTATATGTGATTTAATACGCATTTCTAAAATCACTATGCCTAGGTTGGGCTACACCTACGCAGTATGTCAAAGCAGCTATGCACACACTTGGCAACACAACTCTATCATCGGGCTACATCTTAGCATTAGACTTAGGTACAACAGGCAACCGCGCCTTTGTGTTTAACGCAGACGGTAAGATTGTTGGGCAGGCATACAAAGAACTAACTCAGTATTATCCTCAGCCCGGTTGGTTAGAACATGACCCTCAACAAATCTGGGAAGATACCTGTTGGGTGATAGAAACCGCCATTAAGAATGCCCAGATTACTCCATCAATGATCGCAGCATTGGGACTAACTGTACAGCGTGAAACATGCTTGATTTGGGACAAAACTACTGGTAAACCACTCCATAGAGCGATCGTTTGGCAAGATCGTCGCACTGCTCCCCTTTGTCACGAGTTAAAAGAGCAAGGCTATGCTGATGAAATTTACGATCGCACTGGATTAATCATTGATGCCTATTTCTCTGCTACCAAACTTAGGTGGCTATTAGATAAGTTTACAGACGTTGACCTAAACAATGTTTTAGCAGGTACTATTGATACCTGGGTGCTGTGGAATCTTACAGGTGGAAAAGTCCATGCTACTGACCACAGCAACGCCAGCCGGACAATGTTGATGAATCTCAAAACCTGTGATTGGGATGAGAATTTACTAAATCTGTTTCAAATTCCGGCTCATATTTTGCCCCAGATTCAGCCTAGTTTAGGAGTATTTGGAGTTACTGATGCGGCTTTGTTGGGTGCTGAAATTCCGATTACTGCGATCTTGGGGGATCAACAAGCAGCTCTATTTGGTCATGGTTGCGATCGCCCCGGTTTGATGAAATGTACTTACGGAACTGGTAGCTTTTTGGTAGCTCACACAGGCAATCGAATTGTGCGCTCGCACCATCAACTTATTTCTACGGTGGCATGGACACAATCAAATCCAAGTGGAGCATTGGATATAGGCTATGCCTTAGAAGGTAGTATGTTTACTAGTGGAGCTTGTATTCAATGGTTGCGCGATCGCCTCAAGCTAATTAGAACTGCTGCTGAAAGTGAAACGATGGCAAATCAGGTGACAGATAATGGCGGAGTCTACTTTGTGCCTGCATTTAGTGGACTGGGCGCACCATATTGGGATATGAGTGCTAGGGGAGCTTTTTTCGGCATTACCGCCAGTGTCCAACCAGAGCATCTAGTACGCGCCGTGTTGGAAGCGATCGCGTATCAAGTTTTGGAAGTAGTACAGGCAATTAATTCATCTAGCAGTACTCCAGTTGGTCGATTAACCGTAGATGGTGGTGCTTGCGAAAATAATTTTTTGATGCAATTTCAGGCTGATGTATTAGGTATTCCAGTTGAACGTCCGATAATGCGCGATACGACCGTTCAGGGTGCAGCATTTGCAGCAGGTTTAGCTATAGAATTTTGGGAGAGCTACGAAGCGCTGGTGCAGCAACGGCAAATTGAGCGTGTGTTTGAACCGAGGAGCGATAGGCCATTATCTAACTTTGATACTTGGCAAAAAGCAGTGAAACGCACTCTGGCTTGGGAGGAGTAAATGCTTACTGCTCAGGCAAAACTTCAACTGAATGGTTACTAAAATTTTGTTCCAGATAACGTGGATCGCGCACTCCTAGGTGCAAAACTAGTGCTGTAACTAATCCACCTATAGCTGCCACCAAGAAGGCAGTTCTATAGTCAATATTATCCACTATCCATCCACCTAAAAGGGGAGCAAGCATTGTGGCAGGGGCAACAAGGGTATTACCAAGACCAATATAGGCTGGTCGTTGACGCTGATTACCAAACTCTAAGGTCATTACCGCAGCAATATTTTGCAGAGCGCTCATACCTATTCCCGCTCCTATAAATACCAAGTAAAAACAGTTTACATTTGTTGCTAGCCCAGCTAGAACCGAACTGAAAGCACAAACAACAGAACCAACTTCCAAGACCAACTTGTTACCCCAGCGATCGCCTACCCAACCCAAAACCAATCCAGCAATAGTTTGCGTTCCCATCAGCACGCCAGTAATTAACCCAATAGATGCTTCTCCCATACCTTGATGGTGTACGGCATAGAGTGTATAGAAGGGAAGTGGCATTAGGGCTAATTGTGAAAGCATACGTGCGATCGCAAAGTAACGGAAATTCTTATCGCACCGGAGAATCACATTAAGACTGGCCCAAAATTCACGTCTAGTTTCAATGGTCGATAATGAGTTGTTTACTGGTTCTCGCGTCCTAGACATAAAAAACCAAGATAGAGCCATCGCAAGGCTGGCACACAAAAAACAGAGAACAAAGTTAAATGGCTGGGCAATTTGCTTGAGCAGTAAACCAGCACTCAAAGCACCAATGATACTCATCAGATTAGCAGCCGCAGCTAAAGCACCGTAAAAAATGCCAAGCCTTCCCGATGGAACAATTTTAGCAACCATACTTTGCCAAGCAGGAGCGCTAAATCCGCTACCTAGTCCCTGCCAAATGAGGATGGCGAATGTCAAATATAAGATAGTTTGGTGATTGAGTTGTAGCTCTAATAAAGCAACTAGTGCTAATCCTAAAAAAGGAAGTTTTTGGTGAATTGTCAACCACATTACAGTTGGTTTGTAATACTGTAATCGAGCTATTCTATCAGCTGTTAATAGCTGAGGTAGTTGCCAACCTAAACGCGGAATAGCTGGGATCAGACCGATGAGCAATGCAGAATTTGTAAAACCACTAACAAATAGAGGGATAATCGTGATATAGGAGGCAAAACCAGCTCCTAAACCAAAAAATGCACTTTCAACAACATTGACGGTCAAGTTATGACGAAGGTCTTTTTGAATTTTAGAGTTAGGCATTTTTATAGATACTGCAAGTGTAGGTAAGTTTTTATTCCATATCAAAATTCGGCTGGAAAAATCCGCATTTAGAGTGTTAAAAATTGGGAAAATAAAGCTATGAGAAATCTATCTCTCAGTTGAAAGAGCGACAAATACCTGTTTTATTCATTACTGTTTTAATTCAGATTCTTTGGGATATTGTTTCTCTAAAATAGAATAAATACTTTTAAAGTTTCTAGTTTTTTACTCACGGGTGATTTTGGTAAATTGGGACAGTGTTTTAAACAGGTTTATGTTCTTTTCTTAAGCGTTTAGTAAGTGCTAAGTACCGAACAAAAATCTGAGTTCCATAGATTGTTCCCAGATGCCACACTGAAATCATCAATTGGAAAATATTTTTGTAAAAAATCTCAAGTTATGAATCTGCAAGGTTTTTAGCAATTTACACTCCAACAATTTGGAACAAATACTGTAAACCGCGATTGTACTGAGAGATAGCAAGAATAAGTCAGGTATTGTCCAGGTGTATTTAGCAGTAGGATCAGGACAAAGTAGAATTTGGAAACAGATCATCAAAGGGTTGAATGGCAGGCTTGGTAAGCTGAAAGCCTTGCATAAATAAGGCTTTTGGGAAATTATTCCTGGTGAAGATGAAGAATACGCCAAGTTGACGTGGTACTCATACAGGCGATCACAAAATATAGAAAGCGATAAAATACTGGTGTAAAGCCCAAGTATGGGAAGAAAGCGTGACTTCTTAATGCCAAGTCTGCGGAGTTTTTCAGTCGGTAATTATCTAATTTTTTACCACTTTATAAATTAAAGGATTGAAACCATCCGTTTTCTGCATAGGAGAAGAGACACTTAAAGCCTTTTTGAAGATCCTTCAGAAAGTGCAGAGTAAACAGTTGCGAGTCAGAGTTCCCCAGAACTATTGCGTGGTAAGTTTGATTTGGGGTGTAAATTCCCATCTTAAACTTTGATAACTAATAGCTGTTTTAAAATACTACTGACATCTAAGGATACTCCCCGCATGATTACTAAACCTAAGATTTTCATTGATGGCGAATCAGGAACCACAGGCTTACAAATTTATTCACGTCTTAATCAACGGGATGATATCGAGTTAGTTAGCATTGAAGCATCTAAACGTAAAGATGCAAATGAGCGAGCTAAACTAATCAATGCCGTTGATGTTATTATTCTCTGCCTACCTGATGATGCAGCCCGCGAAGCTGTTAGCTTAGTAAGTAGTACTACGGTTAAAATCCTTGATGCTAGTAGTGCCCATCGGACAGCTAATGGCTGGGTATATGGGTTCCCCGAACTCAATCCAGGGCAGAGAGACAAAATCGCCAACGCCCAGTTTGTCAGCAATCCAGGCTGTTATCCCACAGGATTTTTAGCCTGTATCCGTCCGTTGATTGCTAAGGGACTTTTAAAAAATAATTTTCCCATCACCGTCAATGCAGTATCAGGTTACTCTGGTGGCGGAAAGAATCTTATCAAACAATACCATAACTTCCATGAACAGCAAGCCGGGGGCGAGTCACTATATCCCTATGGAATCTACGGTTTGCAGTTTGGACATAAGCATGTCAAGGAAATGCATTATTATTCAGGGTTAGCATCGCCGCCACTATTTGTCCCTTCAGTAGGGGATTTTGAGCAAGGGATGCTAGTTCAAGTGCCTTTGCCGTTAGGAACTTTGGATAATCCACCATCAGGTGAGGTAATCTATGAAGCGATCGCTGATTACTACCAAGGTGAAAAATTTGTGCAGGTTGCTCCATTCCAAGATTCTACTCTGCTGCGAGACGGAATATTTTTGGATGCGATTGCAGTGAACGGCACTAATATTGTTCAGGTTTTTGTATTCGCCAATGACAGCACCAAAGAAGCATTGCTAGTTGCTCGTCTCGACAACTTGGGCAAAGGCGCATCAGGAGCCGCAATCCAAAATCTAAACATCATGCTGGGCTTTCCAGAAGAATTGGGATTGTTATAAAAAAATTGGGAATTGGGAATTGGGAATTAAAACTTTTACCCAATGCCCAATGCTCATTAGTTTGATATTTTTTTCAGTTCCTCAAGTAATTCAATTACATGATGCTCAAAGCCTCTATTTCGATCTTGAACTGACTCAATTAAAGGTTTGTCAAAAAGATTAATGACAGTATTACCTAATTGAATACCTAAAGGTTTTAAATGCCCACCGTCTAAATTTTCAATAAATTCTTGAGGCGGTCTTTTCAAAATATCAGTAAACCATTCACAGGTTAATTTAGCAATCTTATCAGACTTAAAACAGACTAAACCCATGATATTAAATAATCCACTATCCTTGATTAAATTCTTGGTTTCTTCAGGGTTTGGTTTCACACCCCAACCAAGATTATCGATGATATCGGCTAAAAATTGAGGGCGAATTGCACTGGCTGTATCGCTAATATCAGGCGCTAAGAGGATAGAAACTTGCCCTTTAATAAAGACACTGTTAATTTTGATTTTCCGACCTACATAACTGCAAATTAGTTTCTGATCTTCTATAATTTTCCGTTTCAGCTCCTCAACGAGAATGTTAATATCTTTAATTACACTTTCTATTTGGGACTTATCCGACGTATGAGATAGCAGATTCCGAATAAAAGTTTCTCTTTTTTGAATATCATCTGGCAGAGCAGTAAATCCTTCTAACAGGGAAATATATTTACAGCCAAGGCTATGTCCAATCCAAGAAAAGTTTTTATCATCTAAATAGGCTTCATAATCATATCCCTCAACACTTGCCATCCTCACAAGCTCTGGTAAAATCTCATACTGCTCTCTCATCAAAAAACCAGCTTCTACATAATGGTTAAAAGTAAAATTAAACGGCAGAAGAATAATCGTGTATCCCTGATTAAATAAAGACTGAAGTAGATAGCGATAAAAAAGCATGGGGACAAATGTACCAAAGAAAGCTCCTGCAATAAATTGAATTACTCCTTTAGGCTGTGGATGCAGAGCAACCCAACTGTGAGAAACGGGTTTAAATCTCAGTTTTAAATTTGTATTAACCATGACTTAGCAACGAGTTCATCTCATTTTGGTAGGTGTATACTTAATCTCCAAACTGATGTTGCTGCTTTTCGGATTCTTTAAAAGATATTTTCCCAAAACTGAGATACTCGAATCAATAACATAGTAAACGTTTCTACCTCTCAAACCATTTATGAAAGAGAGATATTCCGATTATTCAATAAACTTTACTTATAAGACTTCAAGAAGTTGATATCTTCATAGCCAGTATAAATATTGATATTGCCAAATTCAATTAACTGAAGGTCAAGCAGCCATCCAAATTTTGGTATGAAAAAATTGGTATTCTAGTTAAAATGTCATAAAATTTTATACATTGTTTAATTAAATACAAAGCCCAAAAAAGCCGGAAATACCTGTATTTGGAGATACAATTAGATGGTTTTACTGAAGCATATATAATACTTTTCTGATAATAGATACAGTGACACTGGCTATTACCTTCGCTAAGATTTGAAATTTGAATATTCCCCATCAAGGAGAACTTATAGGTCGTGTTTTACATGAATCTTTAGTCAGAGGATTAAAAAAGTTACTTTTAAATCTAATATTTTGATATCCTAACCAAGTACGAATGGATTAAAAACGATCCTGAAGTATCAAACTGTTGGCTCAACTCGATATTTTAACATTGCTGGTTTCCTGGTCGGATGCTTGGTTTAGCAAAATAGTACGCCATTGCTATATTTAAATCTTTGAAACTATCAAGATTATTTCATTTCCAGAAACTAAAGAAAATGTAGCAATCAACATCAGTAAGTGTCTTTTTGAGAGCTTCTCAACAACACTAACTTTCCCCTACAGTTTGATTCTTCAAAGCTAGTTACAACGCGCTTTGAAGTGATTAGCATCACCATTTTTTTGTTCATACTGTTGACATAGTTGATGACTAAAGGTTATAAAACCTTAAAGAAAAATAAATCAGTCTGCCTAATCCACTATATTCCCAACAAACATTTGTAAAGGGTAAACCGGAGCGGAGGAACCAAACCTGGGGCGTATTTTGAAGAAAGTTAATAGTTAATAGTGAGGAGTTAAAAGTTACTAAACTCACAACTCATAACTTTCTTAAGAAGGACATCTCTCAGTCCTAGCCCGTCAGCTAACTTCGTCGGCATTGAGAAGAGACTGAACGAGCAGCATTCTTAACAAGTAATGCCTTGTTCTCGTCAGTGTCCTTTGGCTGGTAACTTTGCGGTTCGTTGTGCCTGCCCTCGGCCTTGAGAGAGGATAATAATATCTTGATTTCTGGCGTTTGAGGCAGGATTATTTACCTTGAGGTGAAAATCAGCTATGTTCCAGAATAAGAAACATCGCATTGCCCTAATTTCTGTTGATGGCGACCCGGCGGTTGAAATTGGTCAAGAAGAAGCTGGGGGTCAAAATGTTTATGTGCGTCAAGTAGGTTATGCCTTAGCCCAGCAAGGTTGGCAAGTGGATATGTTCACTCGTCGTAGTAATCCTGAACAAGCTGCGATCGCTCAACATAGTCCAAACTGTCGTACTATTCGGTTAAAAGCTGGCCCAGCCGAGTTTATCGGGCGAGATAACTTGTTCCAGCATCTACCTGAATTCATCGAAGAATTTCAGCAATTCCAGCAGCGCCAAGGGTTCCATTACTCCTTAATTCATACCAACTACTGGTTATCATCTTGGGTGGGTATGGAATTGAAAAAGCAGCAACCCCTGATTCAGGTACATACTTACCACTCTTTAGGAGCCGTTAAATACAGAAGTATTGGTGATGTTCCTGTAATTGCAGCCCAGCGATTAGCTGTAGAAAAAGCCTGCTTGGAAACTATAGACTGTGTAGTTGCAACTAGTCCGCAAGAACAGAAACACATGCGGGTACTTGTTTCTAGCAAGGGAAACATTGAAATGATTCCCTGTGGCACCGATACTGACAAATTTGGGGGAATTCAGCGAACTGCGGCGCGAGAAAAGTTGGGAATTGCCCCAGATGCCAAAATGGTTCTCTATGTTGGTCGCTTTGACCGCCGCAAAGGAATTGAAACCTTAGTAAGAGCCGTTTCCAAGTCTAGTTTAAGAGGTGAAGCTAACCTTCAGTTAGTGATTGGTGGTGGTAGCCGTCCCGGTCAGAGTGATGGAATAGAACGCGATCGTATTGCTAGCATCGTGACTGAACTCGGATTAGAAAATTGTACAACCTTTGCTGGTCGCCTAGATGAAACCGCCCTCCCCTTCTACTACGCCGCCGCTGATGTCTGCGTAGTCCCTAGCCACTATGAACCTTTTGGTTTAGTTGCTATTGAGGCAATGGCTAGTCAGACACCAGTCGTAGCTAGTGATGTTGGCGGTCTACAGTTTACTGTTGTACCAGAAGTAACAGGATTACTTGTGCCTCCTAAAGATGAAGTAGCTTTTGCTGCTGCTATAGACCGCATTCTTGTCAACCCAGCTTGGCGAGACCAATTAGGTGAAGCGGCTCGACAACGGACAGAAATTGCCTTTAGTTGGTACAGTGTCGGATTCCGACTGACTCAGCTTTACACTCGTTTGTTGGCTCAAACTGCACCCAATACCAAACTCCGAATTGCAGCTTAATTTTTACAGCTTTGTGCGCGGAACTAATATCATCAGAGTGATTTTGCCGCGCCCAAATAGCCAACGACAAACTACTCAACCTAGTTAATTAGGAAGTCAGAATTATGTTGCATATCGGGGATTATGCTTTGCATCAAAGAACAGGGCAAATTGGTCAAGTTTTCGGTTATGGGCATGAGGTAATGGATGGAGTATACATAACTACCCTCAAAGTCAGAGTGAGCAAGCATAAAGGAACTCGTCGTCAAAGCAGATTTCTCGAAGATGCTTACTCTAGATGGATACTGGCAGAGGCAGAATAAGGGACTTACAGCGAAAAAACATCCCATCTCCGAATATCACAACTGTGCGTACATACAAATAATTTGGGATAATTTATTTTTTGGAAGTCCCTAAACAAATCTAGTTGTCTATCGCAAAAATTTTGATAGGTTTGTAGTAAGCACTTTAGTGCTTGAATATTTGAGGACTAAAGTCCTCACTACAAACGTATTTATCACTCATAACTAATGCGATAAGCTAACGCGCCTACATATTGCAATATTTTCCATGTAGACCGTCATTAGTCATTTGTGTTTACCAAGGACAGCAGTATTTTGAAGATAGCGGGAAAAGTTCACTGAACTTTTCCCGCTTCAGTTTAGCTAAAGACTTTTTTTGTCACATTAACTCGATCGGTAAATCAAAACAAGCATTGCCCGATTTAGGCATTGCAGCCAGCGATTTGTGCGTAATAAAGCTTGTACAATTATCAAGGTGGTTTTTACTGCCAGAATACTTCTCAGGTGTAAAATTTATCGACAGCAAAATTTTTCTACTTTGTATTTTTTCATGCTTCACTTGTGGCAAAAATTACCCAATTTAAGCACTTCTATATTGCAATAGATAACTTTTACCCTTATGACTGGAGAGCAAAATCTTGGGAATAGAACTACGCAGTTTCGTATTTCTCGACAACCTGCAACCTCAACATGCAGCATATATGGGAACAGTAGCCCAAGGCTTCTTACCATTACCAGGGGATACATCACTGTGGATTGAAATCTCTCCTGGTATCGAAATTAATAAAATTACGGATATAGCCCTGAAATCTGCTTCTGTCCGTCCGGGAGTACAGGTAGTTGAACGACTATACGGACTATTGGAAGTTCATTCTAGCTCCCAAGGGGAAACGCGAGCTGCTGGTCAAGCAATTTTGGCGGCACTAGGAGTCAAAAGAGAGGAATGTCTGAAACCGCGTGTTATTTCTAGTCAGATTATCCGCAACATCGATGCTTATCAAACACAACTAATTAATCGCACGCGCCGGGGACAGCTACTACTAGCAGGACAAACACTATATGTATTAGAAGTGGAACCTGCTGCTTACGCCGCACTCGCTGCCAATGAAGCGGAGAAAGCGGCGAGGATTAACATTCTTGAAGTTCAAGCTGTAGGTAGCTTTGGACGACTTTACTTAGGTGGGCAAGAACAGGATATTCTAGCAGGTGCGGCGGGAGCTTTAACGGCCATTGAAAATGTAGCTGGCCGAGCAAATCCTCTAGGTGGTCGTCAGGAGTAAAGGAAAGAAAATGGCAAATCGAGAGCATCTAGCTTTACTGAAAGCAGGTGCAGTGACATGGATTGAGTGGAGAAAGAAAAATCCTCAGATTGAACCAGACCTCAGTGCTGCAAATCTGCAAGGGCATAACCTTAGAGGCGCAAACCTCCAGGGGGTAAATTTGAGAAAGGTAGATTTAGGTAATGCTTTATTGGTGCGAGCAAACCTCAGTGGTGCTGACCTCAGTAGTGCCAACCTCAGCAAAGCCTTTCTCATTGAAGCTAACTTGAGTGATGCTAGCTTGAGTGTTGCTAACTTGAGTGGTGCTATACTTACGCAGGCAGATTTGAGCCAGGCTAATTTGATTGGAGCCGATTTGAGTGAGGCGAATCTGAGAGGCGCTGCGATCGCTCATGCTAATCTAATTGGAACTGATCTAAGAGACGCTAACTTGAGAGATGCCGATTTAGGTGCAGCGAAGCTAATACGGGCAAATCTATCTTTTGCCAACCTGATTGAAGCTAACTTAATTGAGGCTGACCTCAGCGAAGCAAGTTTGTACGAAGCGGAAGTATTGGGGGCATATCTTTATAAAACTGACTTATACAAAGCTAATTTGAATAAGGCTCGCTTTAGTGGTGCTTACCTGTTGCAGGCTAACTTAAGTGAAGCTGACTTGAGTCAAGCTGACTTGAGTTGGACTAACCTTAGAGGCGCGAATTTGGCAGGGGCAAATCTTAGAGGAGCCAACCTCAGAGGAGCCGACATAAGGGGAGCTAACCTCAGTGGCGTAAATCTTCAGGAGGCAATTATGCCTGATGCTTCAAAGCACGATTAGTTAGCCACAAAAGGTAATTGTGTTGATTATTACAATGTTTGCGGTAAGCGTAAAGCTCAGTCACTTTAGTACTGAGATATAAGCGACATGAGCGGCAATAAATTTATTTCTATGGAAGTCCCTTACCAGGAAATTTGCGATCGCTCTTGCACAACTCGCTGATATACTTCTTGAGTTTGCCTAGCTAATTTCGGCCAGCTAAACCGCCGCTCTAAATCCTCATAAGCGTTATCCACTAGCCATTGTCTATAACCTGGATTTTTCAACACTTCCAAAATTCCCCAAGCTAAAGAGTCGGAATTGTTCACCCAAGTAACAATGCCTGTTTTGGTATGTTGCACTACTTCGGGAAAACCACCTGTATCGGAAACCACTACAGGCACGCGAGAAGCAAAGCTTTCTAAAGCTACAATTCCAAAGGGTTCGTAAAGACTAGGAAAAACAGCACAGTCAGCAACAGTTTGGAATTTATCTAAGTAATCATCAGAGAGAAAACCTGTAAAATAGCAATGATGCCAAATTCCCAAATCCCAGGTTTGGCGTTTGAGATGGTCAGTATTTCCGCCACCGACGATGACAAATTTAACGTTACCTCCCATTTCCGAAAGGATTTTGGGTGCAGCATTAAGTAATATAGGTACACCTTTTTCGTAGGTCATGCGACCGAGGTAGTAAACGATTTTCTCATTGTCTGTAGCAAATTGGCGGCGAAAATCTAGCGCATGAAAATCTACGTGATGCTGTTTCTTTTCGGCTCTGATACCGTTATAGATAACATCAATTTTGTCCCAAGGACTGTACAATGCTCGTTCTACCTCTTGGCGCATATAGTCGCTACAAACAATAACCCGCCAAGCATTATAAGCCAGCAAGGTTTCTTTGCCATTTATATAGCCTTGTACCTCTGTGTGAATACCGTTGTAACGTCCGTATTCTGTAGCATGAATTGTGGCAATTAGTGGTATTTTAAAATTATGCTTGAGAGCGATCGCAGCATCTCCAACTAACCAATCGTGGGCATGAATTAAATCAAAGGGCCCTTCCTCCAAGATCAACTTACCACCGTGATCTCCCATACTCAAGTTGAGATTGACTACCCAGTGGAAAAAATCGTTACTATGTGCCACTGGCACCCGATGTACCTTTACTCCTTCAACCACCTCATACATCGATGCGTGACCAAACTCCGCCGTAATCAGGTGGACTTCATGTCCTAGCTTTACCAGTTCCGGGTACAATTCCGCTACATGTCGCGCAATTCCCCCAACAATCCTTGGCGGAAACTCCCAACTCAATACCAATATCTTCATCTGTTAGACTCCCCGACACTTTACAAATATCTAAACAACTACATTTACCTAAAAATACAAGTCTGGCGAATGCAGTGAGTACTTTTACTAAATTTTTAGATTTTTTAACAGTTATTTTGTTAAAGCTTATCAAAGGTTATCAACTGTGTGCTATCGATAGGAAGCAATGTATAATGCTAATTCGTAATTTAAAACACTTGAGTGCCCGTTTTGTAACTCAGGCTTTAAGAAGGGGTAACGACGCAAACAGTATGAACTCGATCGCGCCCTTGCTGTTTAGCTATATAGAGTGATTTGTCCGCAGCATTAATCAAGTCTTGCGGCGAAGTTTCGGAATTTGGCACAATGCTGGCAACACCTAGACTGACAGTAACGCGATCGCACACACTAGACTGAGCATGGGGAATAATCAAGTCAGAGACTGCTTGTCGAATAGTTTGAGCTACAGAGATTGCTCCTTCAATCTCTGTATTAGGCAGAATCACAGCAAATTCTTCGCCGCCGTAACGGGCTACTAAATCGGCTGGACGCTTAATAACACTTTTAAGCGCACTCCCCAATTGCCGCAAACAATCATCTCCTGCTAAATGCCCGTAAGTATCGTTGTAGCGTTTAAAAAAATCGACATCGAACAAGATTAAAGACAATGGCATTTGCTCGCGTTTGAGTCGATGCCACTCATTCTCAAGATACTGATCGAATCGGCGACGATTGGCTATTTGAGTCAAGCCATCTAAAGTGGCCAATCTTTGCAGTTCTTCATTGGCAGCTTGTAATTGCTGGTAGAGTACTGATTGATGAATAGCGATCGCTACCTGACTGGCTAACTGCTGCAACAAATTAACTTCAAATGCTTGCCAGTAACGAGGTGCGCTACACTGATGAGCAATGAGTAAACCCCACAGATGCTCCCCATTCAAAATTGGTACTACCATCGCAGCCTTGATTTGATAGAGTTGCAATAACTCAAAAACATCGGCTGAAAGATCAGACTCCTGAATATTATGCAGGACTGTAGGTAATCCCTGGTAATAGTAGCTAAAATCTCGTGTTCTCGAAAATGGGTGCAGTGTCTGCTCTAATCTCTGCGGGTAGTCATCACTCAGCGATTCTGCCGCAAAATAGCCATTTCCGTCGGATTCCAACTGGTAGATAGCAACGGAATCTGAACCCAAACATTCTCGAATACTGTTGACTGTTGTATTTAGAACCTCCTCCAAATTCAGTGATTGCCGAATCTGTTGAGTTACTTCAGTAATTAGCCGTTCCCCCTCTGCCTGTTGTCGCAGCAATCCTTCAGCTTGTTTGCGAGTGCTAATGTCTTCTACCGAGCCAAGAATCTGTATTGGAGTGCCGCTAGCATCTCTGGCAAATACGACTTCTCGTGTATTCAGCCAAAGCCACTCCCCATTTTTGTGTCGAAATCGGTATTCGGTGGAAAGAACTTCGTTGTCGCTAAGGTTGACGAAGCGACTTGGTAGATCATAGCAGAGGTGTTGGTCGTCTGGATGAAAGCAATTCAGGAACCACTGCGGATCTGCGTTACAAAATTCCTCTGGAGAGTAGCCTAAAATGCTAAGACTTTTTTGGTTAAGATAAATGCTCGTTCCTTTTAAGAGGTCAAATAAATACAAAATATGCGGTACGGTATTAGCAACCTTTTGGAGAAAGTCTTGACTTGAGCGCAATGCCTCTTCAGCTTTTTTACGTTCGCGCAGCGCGGCTTGATATTCACTAATATCTCGTCCCTCAGAAATAAGTAATGTTACACACCCGGCTTCATCGAGTATGGGACGTAGTGAAAAATCAATTGCGATCGCTCCATCGTCTCGATCCAAAACGTCAACTTCATAGCTAATAGATTCACCATTAGCAGCAGCTGCGATCGCAGTTTTTAATTGTGCTTGTGTCTCTGAAGAAATTGTCCACCATTTTGCTTCCCAAAATGGCTTACCGACTACTTCTTCTCGAGTAATCCCAGCAAAGTCCAGTGCTGTTTGGTTAGCCTCTAATACAATTCCATTGGGCTGAAGCAATCCGATAAACTGATTGGTTTGATTGAAAATCGCTCGGAATTTTTGCTCATTTTCACTTAATGCTTCTTCTACCTGTTTGCGGTCAGTAATATCTCGCCCAACAGATTGAAGTTCTACAAGAGTACCCTGATCATCAAATATGCCTCGAATAATCCAATGCGTCCACCGCACGCCAAGGCTTGCTATGGCACGATTTTCAATGGCAATCACGGGATTTTCGGAACTAATGGAATTTACCAGACTAAACACACGTTCCCGGTCTTCCTCAAACACAACAGGTTCGTAGTGTTGGGCAATAATCTCTTCTCGCTTGAGTCCAAAAAATCGACAGAAAGCTTCATTAACAAAGGTAACAATACCATCTGGTGAGCCTCTAGCAATCAGTTCCGTTTGATCTTCGAGGATGGCACGATAACGCGCTTCGCTCTCTTGCAATGCGGCTTCTGCCTGTTTGCGTTCGCTAATATCGAACACTAAACCCTGAAGTACCTGAGTTTGTCCATCCGCACAGAGAACAAGATTAGCTTGATCCCGCACCCAAATTGTTCTACCATCGCGCCTCATCATTCGATACTCGACCCTCAAAGGCTCTCCGGTGGTGATTGTCGTGTTTACAGCTTGCCAATAGCGATCGCGATCGTCTGGATGAGTGTAATTTAACCAACTATTAAAAAAACCGTGATGCCAATCTTCGGGAGCAATGCCTAACAATTGTTGCAGTTGCGGACTAATATAAGCTTCTTGAGCAGTGCTATTAATCGGTAAAATATAAACAACGCCCGGAATTTGTTCTACCAGAGTGCGGTATTTTTGCTCTGCCTCAGAGAGTTCTTCTTGGGCTTGCTTGCGACTCATGATGTTTTGAATTTCTACAATAAATATATATTTTGCTGTTAGAAATCCTGCATTAGAGGCACGCTCAAGGATTTTTGAGCCAATGGCTAGTTAGTCTCTGGCTTTCTGAAAGCTAAACCTACCAGCAGCAGGCTGAAACTCTTACGCTTGAGGCTGCTGTTGACAGCCTTTGTAATTAAAATTAACAGATATTGAAAAAGAATTCAGAATTCAGAATTCAGAATAAAAAATTTTGGTGGGGGACTGAAAATATTAGATTCAGACGCTTTTGCTAGCTTGCTGCTTTGCAGGAGTATGCGGACTCGCTTTGCGTAGCGATATCCGCCATTCGGACTCAAATTCATTCTGACTTCTGACTTCTGACTCCTGACTCCTGACTCCTGAATTCTATTAGCTTTGATCCAAGCGCAGTACTGCCATAAAAGCTTCCTGCGGTACATCTACAGTACCTACAGATTTCATCCGCTTTTTACCTTTTGCTTGCTTCTGTAAGAGTTTCTTCTTCCGGCTGATGTCACCACCGTAGCATTTGGCTAGCACATCTTTCCGCAAGGCGGGGATATGTTCGCTGGCAATAACTTTACTGCCAATAGATGCCTGAATTGGGACTTTGAATTGATGGCGAGGAATTAATTCTTTGAGTTTTTCTGCCATTGCCCGCCCAACGTTGTAAGCTTTGTCTCGATGCACAATCATCGCCAAGGAATCCACAGGATCGCCGTTAATCATGATATCCAGCTTCACCAGAGGGTTCTCACGGTAGCCAATGAGGTGATATTCCATACTAGCATAACCGCGCGATCGCGATTTCATCTGATCGAAAAAGTCAGTTACAACTTCCGCCAAGGGGAGTTCGTAAGTCAGGGTGGTTCGTCCTTGGGCGAGATATTTCATATCTTTAAAGATGCCCCGGCGATTTTGTGACAACTCCATCAAGCTGCCGACATAAGTTTCCGGCGTAATCATCTCTACTTGGACGTATGGTTCTTCAATTCTTTGGCGATCGTTGGGAGAAGGCAAACGGCTAGGATTATCGATGTACAGTTCCTCTCCTTTGAGAGTAATCACCTTATAAACCACCGAGGGGGCTGTAATGATTAAATCGAGATTATACTCCCGCTCTAGGCGTTCCTGGACGATTTCCATGTGCAGCAAACCCAAAAACCCGCAACGGAAGCCAAACCCCATCGCGCTCGAAGTTTCTGGTTCGTAATGCAGGGCTGCGTCGTTGAGTTCCAGCTTTTCTAATGCTTCCCGCAAGTCTTCAAATTGGTCAGCATCAATGGGGAACATCCCACAATAAACCATTGGGTTCGCTTCTGCGTAACCTGGTAAGGGTGACTCAGCTTTTGCCTTACTAAGGGTAATTGTGTCACCCACCCGTGCATCAGCTACTGCTCTAATTGCCGCTCCCAAATAGCCTACTTCGCCAGCGTGGAGTTCTTCTACTTGCTTTTGAGTGGGAGAAAGCACACCTAACTCATCAATTTCAAATTCTTTACCAGATGCCATTAAATGAATGCGATCGCCTTTTCTGACAGTGCCATCCATCACCCGGAAATACACAATTACTCCTCGGTAACTGTCGTAATAGCTATCAAATATTAACGCTCGTAACCGTTCATTTATGGTATTGGGCGGTGGCGGTATCCGCTCGACAACTGCTTCTAAAATCTCATCAATACCAAGTCCTTCTTTAGCAGAAGCCAGAATCGCACCACTGCAATCTAGACCGATAATTTCTTCAATTTCGCCAATTACCCGTTCTGGTTCTGCCCCAGGCAAATCAATTTTATTCAAAACCGGAATAATTTCCAGGTTATTCTCTAAGGCTAAATAGACATTTGCCAAAGTTTGCGCCTCCACACCTTGGGAAGCATCTACTACTAATAGCGCTCCTTCACAAGCAACAAGAGAGCGGGAGACTTCATAAGAAAAATCCACGTGTCCAGGAGTATCAATTAAGTTCAGCACATACTGCTGACCATCCTTAGCTGTGTAGTTCATCCGGGCAGCTTGCAGCTTAATCGTAATGCCGCGCTCCCGTTCCAGATCCATGTTGTCGAGAAACTGTTCCTTCATCTTTCGGTCTTCAACAGTGCCAGTTGCTTGTAGCAAGCGATCGGCGAGGGTTGATTTCCCGTGGTCGATGTGAGCAATAATACAAAAATTGCGAATGCGAACTGCGGGAACGTCAGTCATATACTATCTTTGCCTTAGCAGCAACCAAAGTTAAAAGAGCAATTTACTTAATGTATTTTAATGCTTTCTTAGCCAAGACGCTCCGTTTTTAGTGCTGAGTTCCAAGTGCTGTTAGCGGATAGCTAGGGTTTAGCCCATGCTGAGTTAGGAGTCAAAAGTTAAGAGTTAAAAGTTAGGAGTTAGGAGTTATTATTCTTCCCCTGCTCCCCTGCTCCCCTGCTCCCCTGCCCCCTGCTCCCCTGCTCTCTTCACCCCATCTTTAACTTTCGATCTAAATAGGTGGACTTTTAAGAATATTATGAAAGTCTATTTGTCGCTGCTAGTATTCAACAGCTAGGAGCGTACAATAAATGTAAATAAGTACATGTAGGGATCATGTAGTGATCTTGGGCAATTACGACCCGTAATTACTCATAATCACTGATTTATCGGCAAAACTTCTAGAGCCATTGTCTAGTCAGTTATATGAAAAATGCGATTTGAAACTTAAAGCTGTTACTTTGGTGCTATTTCGGGGAACTATGTAAATGTCCCCTTGAAGATTTTTCAGTGAATTAGCCCAAATGATGAATATAACTACTTTACAAAGCTTTAGACAAAACCAATTCAGAGTATATCAAACCTATGAATATGCAAGAGAAAACTACCGAAGCGGAAAACACACGAGCCGATAAGGTAGAAATTGCCGTCCGCCTGGACTCCGAGTTACTAGAGCAAATTCAGCATCTCACCAATGACCCAAGTAAAGTGATTGAGGTAGCAATTCGCCAGTGGTTGCGTGGTGAAATCCTCAGAGATGACGAACTGACGCGCACCCCTGTGCGTACCCCCGTCCCTCCTCGCGGTGAATGGAACGATTAATGCCATCAGTCATCTGTTAATGCAAGTTAAAAAAGGTGAAGTTTGTCAAGCTGGATTTCAGAACACCAAGAAATACCCAATAAAAGCAAAAAAGCTGTAAAAATTTATGTATAAATTTTAGCAGCTTTAGTAAAATTACGGTCGGATATCCTTTGTCTATCCAACTCAATTAATGACTATTACTGCCAATTCCCAATTGCCGAATGTATTTTCCCAAAATCTGGAATCTATTGCCAGTAAAACTGATGGCTCATTACCAACTCTAGGAGCCGAGTTGGTGTATACGCAAGATGGGGCAGGGCGCTATCTGACCTTTCATTGGCAGCACAGCGAACTCCTGGGGTTAAATACCGAAAAAATAGTTGACGAGCTGAACCAGACGCAAACCTTTGCCCCTGTGGATAAGGTTAATTATGTGGAACGATTGCACCGAATTTTGACAAGTTTGGTGCCAGAAAGGTTTCAGTGTTGGTTTAGCTACCATCAGGAATTATTTGAGTTGGACTTAGTGATTAGTCCGATTATGCCGAGTCTGGGAACAACTGCCACTACAGTTTTAGTTATGGGACGCTTAGTGCAAGCGACACTCAACAAAAAACAAGCGCGTGTGGCATCCAAAACGCCCACACAAATAGAGTTGGCTTTACGTTCACAGCAACATCAAAAACTGGTAAATCGAATTACCAGAAATATTCGTCGGACATTGGATTTAGATATTATTTGGCAGCAAACAGTTGACAGTTTAGGAAAAGCACTGCGGCTAGAGCGCTGTATTATTTGTCCTTATCAGCCCTCTAGCTCAAAAGTAAAAGTGAAGGCTGAGTATCGCCAGCCAGAACTCAGATCAATGCTAGGCTCAGAAATAGATGTAGCTTCTGAGCCTGCCTTTGCTCAGGCTTTGACAACCCTAGAACCAGTTGTGATGGAAGTGCCTGGATGCACAGAGTCTGGGCGGCAGAAAACTTTGGTGGTTGCGACTTGCTATCAAGACCAAGCCAATGGATTGGTTGCCTTGAATTGGCAGGATGAATGCTACACATTAACAGAATCGGAATTAGAGCTAGCAAAAGAAGCAGCAGATCAATTGGGAACTGCGATCGCACATGCTACTTTATATGAAGAATTAGAAGTAGCGCGTCAAAAAGCCGAAGAAGCTTCCCGTCTCAAAAGCGAGTTTCTGGCTAATGTATCCCATGAAATTCGTACCCCCCTCAATGGCATGATTGGCTTCTTAAAGCTGATTTTGGAAGGGATGGCAGATGACCCAGAAGAACAAAACCAATTTTTGGCAGAAGCTCATAACTTATCGATACATCTACTAAATATCATCAACGACATTTTGGACATTGCCAAAATCGAAGCTGGTAAAATGGAGCTAGCTTACGCTCCAGTGAAGCTAAATGAGCTATTTAGTGATGTAGAAAGTTTCATGCGTCCCCAAGCAGAAATGAGAAACCTCAGCTTTCGGATGCAAATGCCTGCTACCTCAGATGAAATCATTGTCCAAAGCAACTACCAACGCTTGCTCCAAGTGATGCTCAATTTGCTAGGTAATGCCATCAAATTTACCCATGAAGGCGGTGTCACCGTCAGCGCCGATTTAGTACTCAAAAAATCGAAGCTTCAAGGCCAGCAATTTCCTGGCATGGTAAGAGTCCGTGTGGCAGACACAGGCATCGGTGTTTCCCTAGACAAACAAGATAAACTGTTTCAATTATTCTCTCAGGTGGATGGCTCACGCACTCGCCAGTATGGTGGCACAGGTTTAGGACTGGCAATATCTCAGAAGCTAGTGGAAGCAATGGGCGGCGAGGTACATTTTTATAGTCTGGGTGAAGGACTTGGTTCAACAGTGACATTTACAGTGCCACTATATCAACAGCCAGTCATGGTTTCGTCTACTGATAGCGATTCAACAGACAGTGCTGTTAGCGATAGCGGGGCATTTAGCCCGTTATGAGTTTGTCATTGGTCATCTGGAACATTACCAATACTGGGTTTGAAGTTTTATAATTTAAATTTTCTTAGTAATTATTATTCAATAAATAACAAAATTGGGCATGGAAGATTGGAAATAATTCCGTCTCTAGACCACAAAATTGTATAATTATGGGCTGGGTTGAAGAACAGAACACAACAAACGCCTAAATGTTGACTTTTGCTCCGCTTTACTCAAAATTTACAAAAAATAGATTTTTGACTCCTTTTTACGGTGACGTGTACTTGGAGAATTAAATCCTGTCTTCCGTCTGACTGCAAAGCAGAACCTAAAAGCTAAAGTAAAGTAGGAGGCTCACACGAAAACTTTGTTCAGACAACATGGAAAATAAGATTTTGGATAATAGTTAACGAGTAATAGCGCATCTGGCACAGGAATCATTATTATTCAATGTCCCATGCCACATGCCCCATGCCCCATTCCCAATGCCCACCATTAACTTAGCAGGTCTAAAACTATGGAACTCACAATTGACAACGTTGAAACAGTCTTAGATGAAATGCGCCCTTATCTCATGTCTGATGGCGGCAATGTGGAACTTGTAGAACTCGATGGGCCTGTTGTAAAGCTGCGCCTGCAAGGTGCTTGTGGTTCTTGTCCCAGTTCTGCAATGACCCTGAGAATGGGTATTGAGCGCCGCCTAAAAGAAATGATTCCTGAAATTGCGGAAATTGAACAAGTGGTGTAAAAGTTAGGAGTTAGGAGTTAGGAGTTATGAGTTTTGAATCAACTCCTAACTCCTCATTCTTAACTCCTAACTATTCCTATGTCCCATCCTCTCTACATCGCTTTTATCTGGCATCAACATCAGCCTCTGTACAAATCTCCTGGTAGTGCCCTATCTCCCAGTCAGCAGTACCGCCTACCTTGGGTACGTTTACATGGGACTAAAGATTATTTGGATTTGGTATTGCTCTTAGAGCGGTATCCTAAGTTACACCAAACGGTGAATTTAGTTCCATCGCTGATATTACAACTCGAAGATTATATTGCTGGGACTGCTTTTGACCCTTACCTCACAGCCTGCTTGACACCGGATGAACAACTCAGCCAGGAACAGAGGGAATTCATTATCCAACACTTTTTTGATGCCAATCACCATACGTTGATTGACCCACATCCCCGCTATAGCGAGTTGTATCAGCAAAGGCAGGAGAAGGGGCAAGCCTGGTGTTTAGCAAATTGGGAATTGCCTGATTATGGTGATTTGCTAGCTTGGCACAATTTAGCTTGGATCGATCCACTGTTTTGGGATGACCCGGAAATTGCTACTTGGTTAAAA
This sequence comes from Nostoc sp. C110, assembly GCF_043099725.1. Taxonomy (GTDB): domain Bacteria; phylum Cyanobacteriota; class Cyanobacteriia; order Cyanobacteriales; family Nostocaceae; genus Nostoc; species Nostoc muscorum_A. The sequence goes on from NZ_CP171148.1 coordinate 2,656,427, forward strand.
CAGGGTCGGAATTTTACTTTAAGCGATCGCCAGCGCATTTATTCCAAACAACGAGAAATCCTCAGCCGCATCATCCCCCAACACCGCAAAATGCAGGAGGCTGGGCAGCTAGAAATTACCACTACGCCCTACACCCACCCGATTTTACCCTTACTCGCTGATACTAACTCCGGTCGGGTAGCTGTGCCCAATATGACGCTACCTAAGCAGCGCTTTCAGTGGGAAGAAGATATTCCCCGTCACTTACGGAAAGCTTGGAACTTTTATAAAGACCGCTTTGGACAAATACCTCGTGGTTTGTGGCCTTCGGAACAGTCAGTTAGTCCGGCAACACTTCCACACATTATTAACCAAGGATTTAAGTGGATATGCTCAGATGAAGCTGTCTTGGGATGGACGCTGAAACACTTTTTTCATCGGGATGGGGCGGGGAATGTGCAGCAACCAGAACTGTTGTACCGACCCTATCGGCTACAAACCGCAGAGGGTGATTTGTCAATTGTGTTTCGTGACCACAGATTATCAGATTTGATTGGGTTTACCTACAGTGCGATGCCCGCAAAAAAGGCAGCAGCAGACTTAGTGGGACATTTGCAAGCGATCGCTAAAATGCAAAGAGATAGTCAAAGCGAACAACCTTGGCTAGTTACCATTGCCTTGGATGGGGAGAATTGCTGGGAATTTTATCCCGAAGATGGCAAACCCTTCTTAGAAGCTTTGTATCAAAGTTTGAGCGATGAACCCCACCTCAAACTCGTCACCGTCTCCGAATTTCTCGAAGAATTCCCCGCCACAGCCACCATTCCCGGTGGCCAACTACATAGTGGTTCTTGGGTGGATGGCAGCTTCACCACCTGGATCGGCGATCGCGCCAAAAATCGGGCTTGGGATTACTTGACAGAAGCAAGAGAAATGCTCGCAAGTCATCCCGAAGCAACGGAAGAAAACAACCCAGAAGCATGGGAAGCATTGTATGCCGCAGAGGGTTCAGACTGGTTTTGGTGGTTTGGTGCAGGACACTCCTCAAATCAAGATGCCATCTTTGACCAGTTATTTCGAGAACACTTGTTTGGCATTTACAAGGCATTAAATGAACCTGTACCGCCTTATCTCAAGCAACCAGTGGAAATCCACGAAGCACAAGGAAGCCACACCCCACAGGGGTTTATCCATCCTGTTATCGATGGTAGGGGTGATGAGCAAGATTGGGACAAAGCTGGACGCATAGAAATCGGCGGGGCGCGGGGGACGATGCACAATAGCAGTGTCATCCAGCGACTTTGGTATGGTGTAGATCACCTCAATTTCTATGTGCGGCTGGACTTTAAAGGTGGCGTTGCACCAGGGAAGGATTTTCCTACAGAGTTGAATTTGCTGTGGTTTTACCCAGAAAAAACAATGGTTAATAGCCCAGTTCCTTTGGCAGATGTACCAGATGCAGCCCCGCTTAATTATCTTTTCCACCATCTTCTAGAAGTTAACTTACTGACGCAATCGATTCAGTTTCGGGAAGCTGGAGACAATTATCAATGGCAGCCCCGTTTCAGTCGCGCTCAAGTAGCAATAAATAGTTGTTTAGAGTTGGCAGTACCGTGGGCAGATTTGCAAGTTCCGCCAGATTATCCCCTGCGTCTGATTTTGGTGCTTGCAGATGAAGGGCGTTTTTGCAACTACTTGCCAGAAAATGCTTTGATTCCTATTGAAGTGCCTTAGAATTTAATACCCTTGGTTTTATAGCCATTCTCATTTGAATGAATAGTGGCGTACAGATGTACGCCACTACGAGGATATATCTTTCATCTATGGTTAATTATTTTTATGTGCCTATAGAACTAATATAGGAATCCGCTTTGGTTTTTGTATCCCTCACGGGAGCGTAGCCATACTTACTTGCGTGGGAAGGCAAGAGGCAATAGGCTAGGACTTACGCACGAGTTACAGAATAACGAACCGCAGAGGCACAGAGGGCACGGAGAAATCAGAGTTTGAGAGATAATTTGCGTAAGTCCTATAGGCAATACAAAAGAAGGCTTTTTGAGTTGTACGGAGTTTTTTCACGCAATCAAATAGAATTTCTATATATTGACTATTCTGTCTGCATCTTAGCCCTTTTTGTCCACCTCCAAGGTTGCCAATATTTGGCGATTGAATTCCTCTTGATCGGCAAAGATTTGAAAAATTCTATCTACTTTAGTAAGTTGAAACAACATCCTGACTTGCTCGCTGATAGAACAGATAAAAAGTTTACCATTAGCACTTTGCACTATTTGCATTACTGAGATTAAAGCACCTAAACCAGAGCTATCAATAAGCTTTATCTCTTTCATATCAAGCAAAAAAGTATTGGCTCCTTCTGTGATAAGTCCACTAACTTGACGACGTAGTTCATTACCTCTGACATTATCTAAAATTCCTGACAATTGTAGTACTATTATGCTCACTTTCATGTTTTTTCAATATTATTTTGATTGAAATAATTTAGGAGTTTTGGAATAAGGCTGACCGTCAAATTTGCCATAAAGGAGCGATAGTTCTCAAATGATATATCTGCTTGTTTTTGAGACTATTTAGCCCATTTAAGCCCTAGTTAGCTGCTGCAAGGCTAACGCGCTTATCCACATTAACAGCCATAACAAAGACTCGCAAGACTAACCCCAAAATATCGACCGTCATAAATCGCTATCAAGAAATGCAGGGGGATTCATGTAGACGCATTCGCGGAGCGTCTCGTAGAGAAGTGGCTACTCTCACTATGAGTTCTCCAGAGGAGTACCGTAGATACTGTGTGTACTTTTGCGTAAGTCATAAGAAGAATAATGATGATTTAGCAAAGTTCCAGTAATATTACTGTTATTAAGGAATATTTGTCGTAGGATTAGAGACATTTTAGAGCAGATATTCTATACTAATGAATCGCTTTTCTCAGAAAATAACGAATTCTCAAGAGAGCATTTCACAGCAAACTCAACTTGGTCAGATGTGTGCTTCCAAGAAGCTATTCCGCGATCGCTATCAAATATTGCAAGTTCTAGGTAAAGGTGGTTTTGGCATCACTTTTTTAGCCAAAAATGCCGTATTACCTGGGCATCCTCTATGCGTCATTAAACAGCTTTGCCCGAAAGTGACTAGTCCCCAAAGTTGGCAAAAGGCATGTGCGCGTTTTGAAAAAGAAGCAAGAACTTTAGGTCAACTTGGTAGTCATTCGCAAATTCCCATGCTGCTAGACTACTTTCAGGCGAATGAGGAGTTTTTTTTAATTCAAGAATACGTACCGGGTTGGACTTTAGCCCAAGAAGTGCGGCGAGGTGGGCCCAAAAGTGAAGCCTCCGTAAAACAGTTTTTACAGGAATTATTACCAGTATTACAGTATCTTCATAAACATCATGTGATTCATCGGGATATTAAGCCCCAGAATTTATTGCGGTGTGAGTATGACAAGCGGGTAGTGCTGATTGATTTTGGTGCAGTGAAAGAGCAAGTAGTTGATGCTTGTGAAAACTCTACCAATCAAGCTGTAAATACCAACTTTATTGGAACTAGGGGATTTGCGCCACCAGAACAGTATTCTCTTCGCCCAGTTTATGCCAGTGATATTTATGCACTGGGTGTAACTTGTATTTATATGTTGACTGGTAAAAGTCCTTTAGAATTTGATTACCACCCAAATACTGGTGAGATATGCTGGCAAAAAGAAGTAAATATTACCGATAGTTTCGCCAAAACTTTAGGCAAAATGGTGAAGATTACATTAGACGATCGGTTTAAGAATGTCGATGAAGTAATAAAAGCTTTAAGTTATGAAAGCTATTTGCCTACTTTAGCTAACTGTCTAACTACCCAAAAATTAAATAATAAAAGTATTACACAATACGAAAACTTTAACGAAACTCCAGATGTCTACATGCCACCAGTTACCAGAACTGCTAATGCTATTCGGAAATGGAGAGCGAGACTTAAGTAAACAAGGTAGCAAAATTAAGTTAAAAGTTATTTGTGATGTATCAAATAGTTGTAGATCCTCATAAATCTCCATTAAAAAGTGGGATTAGGGGGATCTCAATGTGTCTAAAATCACAGCAAAATCCTTTTCAAATAACCTTTTATTTCCTAAAGTATCAAATTAACAATTATCATGAGCAATTGAAAATATCAAAAACAAATCTAGTAACCATTGCGACTACATTTCATCGTCAGTGATGGTTAATTAATCAGGGTTTTACTTAATACTTAGTCAATTTGTGCTTGTCAATATACAAGCACAATTACTAGGGGTAGTAGTTTAGAGAAATATTTCTATTCAGATTATTATATAATCGGAAGAATAATTAATTTTATGGCTCTCGTAGTTTTCCACAGAAAAGGAAGACTGACTACTATTTACAAACGCTAACTATATTAAGTAATTCCCCAATCCCCAAAACAGGGTTTTCTACCACAAGTAAGCGAGAGTCAATTTTCTTCAGGGACAGTTCGGGGCAAACTTAGCCTAAGTTGTTATGCAGTCGCGCCTGTCAGATCATGATCTGCTGCTTAAATCCCGATTGCCTAAATCCCCTGAATTCCAATGGAAAGAAGTTTTGCCAAAGTTGTAGCACCCCGTTGGTGTCACTTTTAAGAAATCGCTTCCGTGTCATCCGAGTCCTTTCAGATGAGGGGGGATTTGGCAGAACCTATCTATCAGAAGATGTCGATAAACTCAATGAACGCTGTGTTATCAAGCAATTAGCTCCAAAGTTTCAAGGAACTTGGTCGCAAAAAAAGGCGATGGAGTTGTTTGCCGAAGAAGCGCAGCGACTACAAGACCTTGGGGAACATCCCCAAATTCCAACTTTAATAGCTTACTTTGAGCAAGATGGCTGCCTATATTTAGTGCAGCAGTTTATCAATGGCGATAATTTGTTAAAGGAGTTGCAACAGCGCAAGGGTTATAACGCTAGGGATATTCAATCTATTTTGCTAGATTTATTGCCTATCCTGAAATTTATCCACGATCGCAAAGTCATTCATCGGGATATCAAGCCAGAAAATATTATCCGCCATAAAAGTGATGGGCGATTAAGTCTGATTGATTTTGGTTCCTCAAAGCAATTCACCGCCAAAGTTCAGCACAAATCTGGCACATCCATTGGTTCACATGGTTATTCTCCCTTAGAACAAATTAGAGATGGTAAAGCTTTCCCTGCCAGTGACTTGTTTGGTTTAGGCGCTACCTGCTTTCATCTGCTAACGGGAACTTCCCCCTTTCAATTGTGGATGGAATCGGGGTACGCGTGGGTGAGTAATTGGCGAGAATATTTGCGGAGTCCATTAAATGCTGAGTTGGATTTTGTCATCGACAAACTTTTAAAAAAAGATATCCATGAACGTTACCAGTCAGCCGATGAAGTTCTCAAAGACTTAACTCCAAAACAACTCCTTGCCCTACCACCAGCCGGGAAGTCATCTGGAAAAATCCCCGCGACTCAAGCCCCATCTTTACCAAAAAGTTATCCCTTACTGAGAACTTTAATTTTGGTAAGTGCTTTTATTCTGTTGTTCGGATTCCAAGAATCTTGGTATAAACATTTTCGTCGGATTCAAACCAGTTTAGTTTCTAGGCTGAGTCAGCATAATAACTCTGGCAAAGATGACGTGCTTTTAGGTCAACCACCAAAGATTACTTTGGGTAGGGTTTCCTTAGCTAACACCATCCAAGGATATGAAAACTCGGTTTTATCCGTCGCCATCAGCCCTGATGGTAAAACCATTGCTAGCAGTGGAGGCGATGGCACAATCAAACTTTGGAATCTCGCCACCGGGAAAGAAATATCTTCACTCAACGCCTATTCTCAGCAGGTGAATACGTTAGTAATTAGCCCAGATGGGAAAACTCTGGTAAGTGCCAGTGATGACAGCACTATCAAAATTTGGAATTTAGCAACAGGAAAACAAATTCGCACTCTTACAGGGCATTCTGACTCAGTTCGGGCCCTAGCGATCAGCGCTGATAGCGAGACTCTGGTGAGTGGTAGTGATGACAACACCATCAAAATCTGGGATTTAGCCACAGGAGAGCAAATTCGGACATTGGTAGGGCATACATTTTGGGTGCGATCGCTAGCCATCAGTCCCGATAGCGTGATTCTTGCTAGTGGTAGTTTTGACAAGACGATCAAAATCTGGAATCTCACAAAAGGGTACTCAATCCGCACACTAGAGGGAAATTATCAAACAGTAACAGCTGTAGCTATTAGCCCAGATGGGAAAATTTTAGCTAGTGCTAGCCGCGATCGCACCATTAAACTTTGGGATCTACTGACAGGAAAAGAAATTCGCACACTGGCGGGACACGCCAACACAGTCACAACCGTAGCCTTCAGTGCCGATGGTAAAATTATTGCCAGTGGTAGCCGCGATCGCGCCATCAAACTCTGGAATTCGGCCACAGGAGAAGAAATTCTCACATTAACAGGGCATACCAACACCGTGACATCTGTAGCCTTCAGTCCTGATAGTAAAACCCTTGTCAGTGGTAGTGAAGACAACACCATTAAGATTTGGCGGTTGTCTCAGTAAAAATCTTTCCTCTACTAGAATGTCCCTCTCCGGCTCGGAAAGGGACATATTTTGCGTAGTAAAATCAGGCAGAGGTTTTCATACAACCTAAATTATCAGAAGATAGTCAATCTATATTTACCGCGTTCCTGTGGATTTTTGGAACTGACAACTACATAGTAAGTGTCATCTTCAGGCAACCTAGCTCGGTCAATTAAAGCGCTGTAGGTGCCAGCTTTATCTTTATCCTTATCTATAGCGATCGTCTGTCCTTTTGAATTTAGCAAAGCTACGTAAGGAGAAAATTCTTCATCAACACTATCTACACGAATACTTACAAGCTGATTTTTTCTTCCTTGGAAATTAGATACATTGTAAGCGCCTCCATTTTGTTTCAAGGTTGAGCTATTGGCGCTTAGTTGTCCTGCTTCATCTAAGGTATAGCTAGCTCTGTCATTCCTCAAAGCCAAACTATAGCGACCGATCTCACCAGAATCTCGGCTAGTAACTGCAATTTTGTAAGTGCCATTCTTAGGCAACCGCGCAAAAATGAAGGCATCATCGCCATCACTGCTTTTTTCCAAAGTGCCTTTTTTGACGATGATATTATCATCAGGATCGTGCAGAAATAACAAAGGATTTAAACTCAAGTTATTTGATCTGCGTGTATCTTTACTACCAACAAGCCTAATTTGAACTAGTTGATTTTCTCTACCTTCAAACTCATAGAAATGAAAATATCTACCTTGAGATTGAAAGTCACTCTTACTCAGAATACCCAATGCGACATCTACAAAGTTAATCTCTTTATAAGTAGGTGTTGCAGGTGCAGAAACTGCCGGACGATCGATATTTTGGTTGCCACTTCTAGCTACATTAGAACTTGGCTTGCGAACTCTCCCGGAACCATTTGAATTAGAAGCCCTACCTCCAGACGATCTAGATACACTACTATTGGAACGATTAGAATTTGAGTTATAAGTCCTACGTCTAGATGATCTAGAAGTAGAGTCATCATTTGAAGCATTCGAGGTTGGCTGGGAAGTTTCTGTATTAGAAGATATAGGACGAGTCTGGATTGGCGACTCAACAGAAGATGTCTTCTTCCTTGGAGATATTGATGCTTGAGAAGCAGGAAGTTGCTCAATTCCTTTTTTTACTGCTTCTGGTTGTCTCTCATCTGGTGATTTAGCAATTATGAAGCCTTGAGAATGTTGAGGTTTACCCAAAGCATTTATAGGTAGCACATTGCTCGCGATCAACAAACTACTACCCAAGGAACAAATTAAAATGCGGCTTAATTTGTGGCAATAGTTTTTGGTTTCTAGTAGCATAATTACGCTCCTAATTTTGCGGATGATTTCGTATTTAAGAGATAGACAAATTTGAAGTCAAAAAAATTATATTCCTATTGAAACTCATAATACACTGTGGTGGAAGTTTGCCTACCATATCAAACAAGAGTATTTTGCTAAGTCTTGTTTGATATGGTAGCAGCTGTACTAGAGTGAATATTAATTTTGTAAGTATATACTGAGCTACAAGCTGAAATTACTACTTTTCGGATTTTTGCCGAGATATTTTTGTCAAACTGAACCAGATACTACTAAGTAAGTGGGCGTAAATAATTATCGGCGGGATAAGGCAATAGGCAATAGGCAATAAGTGGAGCGGAGCGCAACCCAACATATATCAGGATGTTGGGTTACGCAAAGCCTCCAGACTACTAAATCGAGAAGGCATATTGTTTGTGCCCCTTGAGAAAAATCGCACATCGCGCTAGTCTTCATGGACGTAACTGCACGCTGTAACATTAGGCGATGACAAATCAACTCTCTCCGAAAATTCCCTCTTGTACTTGGAGCCGTCCCATCGGTTTAGGCTGGGACAAACCTTATACTGTCCGCTACGCAAGTAATATCGATGATGGCCCTTGGCATGGTATGCCTTTAGGTGGCTTTGGTGCAGGTTGCATCGGTCGTTCTTCACGGGGAGATTTTAACCTGTGGCACATCGACGGCGGTGAGCATACCTTCAAAAACGTCCCCGCTTGTCAATTCAGTGTATTTGAATCCAATGGCACATCTACCCAAGCCTACGCTTTATCCACCCAAGGGCCCGATGATGGTACTCTCAAAGCTTGGGAGTGGTATCCAACGCTTCCCAGTACTGAGGGGACGGGTAATTATCACGCCCTATACCCACGTAGCTGGTTTGTGTACGAAAATGTATTCCAAGCACAGTTGACTTGTGAGCAATTTTCCCCGGTTTGGGCAGGTAATTATCAAGAAACTAGCTACCCTGTAGCAATATTCCTCTGGAATGCCCACAACCCCACAAATGCACCAATCACTCTCAGCATTATGCTCACTTGGCAAAATATGGTGGGCTGGTTTACAAATGCCCTCAAATCTCCCGAAGTGCGGGTGCGTGATGATGGTAGTCCGGTTTACGAATACCAACCACGTTGGGGCGAAAGTCAAGGAAACTATAATCAAATAGTTGAAAATCCACAACAGTTTGGCTGTCTTTTAAGTCGGGTTGGTAGTGATGCTTTGCAAGAAGGTGATGGAAATTGGTGTATTGCGACGCTGAAGCATCCTCAAGTGGAAGTATTTCACCACACTCGCTGGAATGCTGAAGGAACTGGTGATGAGGTGTGGCAAAGCTTTGCGAAAGATGGTTCTTTGTCCAATTATATAGATGCTAATCCAGTCGGAGAAGGTGAACAGTTAGGGGCTGCGATCGCACTCCGTTTTACTCTCCAACCAGGCGAAACCCTCGAAATCCCCTTTGTCCTCGCTTGGGATTTGCCCATTACAGAATTTGCCGCCGGAGTCAACTATTATCGCAGATATACAGACTTCTTTGATAGAAGTGGAAATAATGCTTGGGCGATCGCATCTACTGCCCTCCAAGAATATCAAACCTGGCGATCGCAAATTCAAACTTGGCAACAACCCATTCTCGACCGGGAAGATTTGCCCAACTGGTTTAAAATGGCTCTATTTAATGAGCTTTATGACCTCACTAGCGGCGGTACTCTCTGGAGTGCAGCAACAGAACTTGACCCCATCGGTCAGTTCGCGGTGCTGGAGTGCCTAGATTATCGTTGGTATGAAAGTCTAGATGTGCGATTATATGGCTCTTTTGCTCTACTGATGCTGTTTCCAGAACTGGAGAAGTCGGTGATTCGGGCATTTGCACGGGCGATTCCTCAAGGTGATGATACACCGCGAATCATCGGCTATTACATGACAATCAAAGCTGAAAGCCCAATTGCAGTTCGCAAAGTCGTCGGTGCAACACCCCACGATTTAGGCGCACCAAATGAACACGTTTGGCAGAAAACCAACTACACAAGCTATCAAGACTGCAATTTATGGAAAGATTTGGGTAGTGATTTTGTCTTGCAAGTATACCGTGATTTTCTGCTCACAGGTGCTGACGATGTAGAATTTCTAGCAGATTGCTGGCCTGCGATCGTTCAAACCCTCGACTACCTGAAAACCTTTGACCTTGATGGTGATGGGATTCCTGAAAATTCTGGTGCGCCTGACCAAACCTTTGATGATTGGCGGTTACAGGGTGTCAGCGCCTATTGTGGTGGTTTGTGGTTAGCGGCGTTGGAGGCTGCGATCGCAATTAGCGATATTTTATTAACTCATAAACTTGGCGATCTTGGCGGCTTGGCGGTTCAAAAATCCATCTATGAAACTTGGTTACAACAATCTCTTCCTATTTACCAAGAAAAACTTTGGAATGGGCAATATTACCAACTTGATAGTCAAAGTGGTTCCGATGTGGTGATGGCGGATCAGTTGTGTGGACAATTCTACGCCCGACTATTGGACTTACCAGATATTGTACCGAGCGATCGCGCCCTTTCTGCCCTGAAAACTGTTTATGATGCGTGCTTTTTGAAATTCTGCAATGGAGAGTTTGGTGCTGCGAATGGTGTTCGTCCTGATGGTTCACCAGAAAACCCTAAAGCTACTCATCCCCTAGAAGTTTGGACTGGGATAAACTTTGGGCTAGCGGCTTTTCTTGTGCAAATGGGAATGAAAGATGAAGCGTTGAGGTTAACACAGGCTGTAGTCGAGCAAATTTATGAAAATGGGCTGCAATTTCGCACCCCTGAGGCTATCACCGCAGCTGGTACTTTCCGCGCTAGCACCTACTTACGGGCAATGGCAATCTGGGGAATTTACTTAGTTATTAATTGATTAGCTATCATAACGGTTCTCATACCCTGCGGGTTCGCTGAAAGCGTTCTCGTAAGAGTAGCCGCTACGCGTCTATGGATGCAATATATGACCTCTCTCCAAACCTCTTTATTAAAAGGAGAGAGGCTTTGAATCTTACTCCCCTTCCCTTCAAGGAGAAGGGACTGGGGCTTAGGTCTGTATTCGATGCAATTGAGAACCGCTATAGTATATACGTTGCCAGGATTAGCCTGTCTTTATCTGAGAAAGCAGAGTTTAAATTTGTGATTTTATTTTCCGACTGTTTCCGGAAGCAAAGGAAAATTTCAGTAATGGTAAGAGTTGAAGTAGTGAGAACTCTAGACTACTCTATGCCGACTATATCTTTGTTTTAGACCGAGGTATTATTGTTGAGCAAAGCACTCATCACAAACTCATGGCAATTGATGGTTTTTACTAGCATTTAGCCCAAGTGTCACAGCATCCATAATCTCTACTTGATAAATTTTTAAAATATAAAGACATAGAGAAATTACTGTTTAATAAAATTGACAATATCATACTTTCTAATATTTTATATATTTAACTAATACATATTTTTATTCAAAGCATCTTAATACAAATATTTTACATTATTCAATTGATAATAATTGAAACTATAGCAATCCTCTTTGTTTTTTGTTCGCGCAGCGTAGCGTAGTCATATTTACTTGCATAGTTAGGCAAGAAGTAATAGGAAAGAGTTTTTCAAAAATAAAATATGGGTGCTATAGGCTAGCTGTTATTAATAGCTGATAATCATGAAATATTCACGATTGGTTTACAGCGATTTTATTTAGATACATTGAATTTATAGTTCTTGATTTACAAGAACTATCAGAAGAATAAATACCATTATCTAATTGAACTTATTAAGAAAATAGGCTCAAGGCTATGGCTGCGAATGTTTTTTATTCTTTAGCAGTTACTATTTTTAGAAGTTGTTTTACATCATAGTTAATGGTAGTATTTTCTAGAGACTCGACAATAATAAAGGGTTTAAATTGAGATTGTGTGGGGGGTCAGACCCCTCATAAATTAGCAAAGGAGGACAAAATTAAAAGTTGCACAATAGGCAAGTACGTATCGAAATACATTCAGTAAATTTAACTTAAAAATCTACTAACTCAGTAGATGACATTAACGACAAAAAATAGTATATATACGAATGACGTTGTTAAAGCTCAAAGATAAATAAATTTTTTCCACTACTAGAAAAAATATGAAAACTTGCCGGAAATTGCTTAATTAACCAGTAGTAAGAAATACAGGCGTTTTAACAGAGAAAATTGATTGAATTAAAAGTCGATAAAGTTTCAGAGGATAAAACTGCATCTACCAAGAGCTACGCCTAGACTTTTGTCCTACCAGTCAAATGAGAAGACAAAAGATAAATTTTTACCTTTCAGTTACTAACAAGTAAAAGCTACAGTTTCCTCAATTCATCGGAGGGAATCTGGATAATTAGGAATGAGCAGCCAACAAACTTGCTTAAAAACTTGATTGTTTTTAATCAAAGGTTAGTTCATGAAAATAATCATCAGGTCAAATGCAGTCGAAACCTCAAGCCAAGGGGACAGTTCAGCAATGAATCTATATAATTTGTATCCCTACTACAAGCTAGCTCTTGCTCAAACTAGTTTATTAGGGGAGTTATCAGCCAAAATTACTAAAACTCTGCTTAATAGCGCCAAGGTAAAGCTCAAACAGCAGAGAACTTTCAGTCTGTATCTTTACCGCTCAAAGCTGCGGGAGCTAATCAGAGCTTGGGAAAGTTATGTACGCATCTGTTGATAGATGAATTTTTAGCCCTCGTCAACATCCAACACCGCCAAATTGCTGATAATTTCCCGAAAGCGATTTAACAACTGCAAAAAGATTAATGCAGTTTGTAAACCTCAATTGAAACGACAACAATCGCAGAAACTGAACTAGTTTACTTCATCCAAAATAATTAAACACTATGATGAATCAAGACATTGCTGGTATTAGTAGTAACTTAGATACAACAGTAAAGGCTCAACAATTTGATAAAGTAGTTGAAGCAATTATTGCTGGAAAGTACTCCTGGGCATGTGTTTTAATGCTACGTTTTGCTGGTTATAATCCTCTCCATTACATTCCGTACCGTACCTACAACCGATTACTGAAAGAAAACTCTCAAACCAACAGAACAAAACAACAGCAAAGTGAAAATCTAAAAATGCTGAAACATTCTAATGATTCAAGACCTGCTTATCTTGAAGTAGTTGGAAAGCAAAAAACAGAAATCCGCGGCGTTAGTTTAGACCAGAAATTGGGATAGACAATTAACAAACATTAATCAAGGAAATCGCCATTAACTCAAGATATATCCTTGAAAGGCTGTGGAGCCAATTAAAAAATAATTTGGAATCAAGAAATTCTGCCCTAGAGTTGATTGAGTATCTGAAAGCCTGCCATGCTAATTTAAAATTGATTGCATGGTAGGTTTTCTATCGCAGTGATTAATTTGATATTTTTTTGCAAAAATCTGCCAAAATGGCAAATATATACTGACGACATTGGTAAACTAATAACAACGGCAATTTCAACCACAATAGAGGTGATTGGCAGCAAGCAAGTTAATTTAAAAACATAAAATCAATGATTAGTTCTGACTATGAAATAAATCAAACTGATTACAAAAGTAGTCAGCATTTCATGGAGTAAATAACTCCTATCCCAAGGCAAATGATGCAACCGTTGCTAATGGTGGTTCTTGTTCTGAGGAAGTCTGAGCGAAAAGAATTTGAGGAGGTGGATTCCCCCAATCCAAATTTTACACAACTTTCATTGACTGCAGACGATGTGAGTAATGCTTAGAAATACTTTCTATCTTGTGATTGGTGTTGCTTTATTTAATAAAGCAAACGCTTAACACCAATAACAGGGACAGAAACAGGAAAGTTATGGTGAAATCGTGGTCTTGGCTGGTGGAACTAGTGGGTCATACGCTTCTCTTTCAACTATTTTAATCCTAGTCCTCCCAACCTGGATTATCTCTGCTTTCTAAATTTTCAATTTATATACTAAATACTGGAAGTTCAAAACTTGAAGAGCTTTCAGTATTTTTATGTGTAAATAAAAATAGGGTGAGCAATTTGCCCACCCTATTTTTTGTAGAGAATGGTTAATCCAGCAATGAATTAAACCTTAGCTAATTCTGGGGTAGGACGCTTGCTGTTGCGAATTGATGTAATAGCCTCAGCATAATCTTTAGCATTAAATACAGCTGAACCGGCGACAACTGCATTAGCTCCTGCTTCTAAAACTTGCCAAGTATTATTTGCCTTCAGCCCTCCATCCACTTCAATCCAAGGGTCAAGACCGCGTTCATCACACATTTGACGCAGCTTGCGGATTTTGGGTAACACACCAGGGATAAAGCTTTGACCACCAAAACCAGGATTGACGCTCATAATCAGTACTAAATCGCACAAATCTAGAACGTATTCAATTAACTCTAGAGGACTACCAGGATTAAGTACAACTCCAGCTTTCTTACCAAGCTCTTTAATTTGCCCCAAGGTACGGTGCAGATGTGGAGAAGCATTATGTTCGCAGTGTACGGAGATAATATCAGCACCCGCTTTAGCGAATCCTTCTACGTACTTTTCTGGCTCCACAATCATCAAGTGGACATCCAGGGGCTTGGTTGTAACCGGACGAATCGCCTCCACAATCAGAGGGCCTATCGTAATATTAGGTACAAAACGACCGTCCATTACATCAACATGAATCCAATCTGCTCCAGCTGCGTCTACGGCGCGAATTTCGTCACCCAGACGGCTAAAATCGGCTGATAGGATAGATGGAGAAATTACAATGGGCTTTTGAGATAGGTTTTGGGTCATGGCTAGTGGGTTTTTAAGCGTCCTCGTCTGTAAGCATTGTAACAAAACATTGAGCAAGACTCATAACTTTGATCCCGGCTTTTTTGGAAGATAGGGAATAGGGTACAGGTTACAGGGTACAGATTCCCTATCACCTGCTACCTGTAACCTCTCCCCTAATTTCATTACCAATGACAAATGACAAATAACAAATGACTAAAAAACTAACCTGGATAATTTGGGGATTAAGTGCTTCTTGTCTGAGTGCGCCGGTAATTGCTTCGGCTTTAGAATCTGCTTTGGGAACTAACGGTATTGATGCTTTGAAGCTGCACCAAGCTCCTTATAATTTAATCGGTCGTAAGATTGCTATTGGTCAAGTGGAAATTGGTCGGCCGGGAATGTTTGGGTGGGATAAAGCGGTGTCTAAAAATCGCGCCATATCTTTAGCGGGAGTATTCTTACGCAATGGGCCAGCTAAGTCTAATAGCGGTGTTGACCCTCACGCCTACAATGTTGCTGGTGTAATGGTAAGTCAAGACAAAGCTTTGCCGGGAATTGCTCCAGGAGCAAGATTGTATTCGTCTGCGGTGGGTTCTACTAAAAGCATGGGTCAGCCAGAAGAGTGTTTATCGGCCCAGCACATAGCGCTACAAAATGGTGGTGATGTCCGTGCCATTAATTTTAGTTTTGGTGAACCTCTCAGTCGTGACCCTAGACCAGAGGCTATTTTAGACGGCAATGCCTTACTAACTTTATGTGTTGACTGGTCTAGCCGTGTTCATGATGTTTTGTATGCGATCGCAGGTAATCAAGGTAAAGGTGGTATTCCTATTCCTACAGATAATTTTAACGGAATGAATGTGGCTTTTTCATCCCGTCGTGGGGGAGTTTTTAACAAAGTAGATGTGGCTAATCTGGCGGGTGCTAACCAAGGAGTCAGTGGCAGGCTAGCTGGAAGAGAATTTAATCTTGGTGGCCGCCGCGCTATCAGTTTAGTTGCTCCTGGGAATAATATTCCTTTACTCAATCCAGATGGCAAATTGAACAAGGTTACAGGTACTAGTTTTGCCGCACCTCAAGTTACGGCTACTGTTGCTCTATTACAAGAATTTGCTGACCGACAGATACGTACAAAACAACCCCACTGGAGCATTGATTCTCGGCATCATCAAGTAATGAAAGCTGTATTGCTGAATTCAGCAGACAAAATCCAAGATAGTGGCGATGGCTTGCGGTTGGGAATGAGCCGGACACTAATTGATAAACAAAATCAAAACTGGCTAGATTCTGATGCTTATAAAGATCCAAAGATTCCCTTGGATGCTCAAATGGGAGCGGGTCATTTAAATACATTTCGCGCTTATCAGCAATTGAGTGCTGGTCAATGGCAGCCATCAGCTGCGGTGCCAGCTATTGGTTGGGATTATCGCAAAGTGGATGTTGGAGCATCTGTTGACTATGTGTTAGCAAAACCGTTAAAGCAGGGGAGTTTTGTTGCTGTCACCCTAAGCTGGGATCGATTGGTAGAACTCAACGATAAAAATACAAATCAACAATATGATGTGGGCGAAAATTTTCGCGATCGCGGTTTGAATAATCTCGACCTATACTTAGTAAAAGCTGATGCCCAATCAGATGCTGGTGCTGTTTGCTCTTCAATCAGCCAAATCGATGGTGTAGAACATATTTTCTGCCCCATTCCTGATACTGGCAATTACAAAATCCGCGTCCAGTTTCGTCAAAAGCTTAATGAAGCAACTCAACCCTATAGTTTAGCTTGGTGGAGTGTACCTATCAATTAAAATAGGTCAGCATAATTTTCATCTATTTGAACAATACTCTCCTATCGGGGCGCATAGACGTGCGTCCCTATGAAAGTTCTGTATTTCATGCAACTAAAAATGTTATTCTATCTCAGGACTTGCAAAACAATAGCCGAAAAGAAAAATTTTCTGTTAGGGGTATTTGATGAATTACCTCTAACTCCTGTAGTTTGGCGTAAATCCTATATCATAAAAACCCAATAGAAGTGGTTATTTTATGTTAGGTAGTCTACAATACTGTTATTGATAAATAGAAAAGTTCCTCAAAATTGAGATTTTTCATAATTCGTCTGCATAGCCGCCTCAAGTAAGAATTAGCAGCTTTAATGAGTTGTGTTTTATTCCTCTGAACTATTAACTTGCTGTTACAAAAACTGTAACAGTCTTATTTTCTATTGGATCAAATGCAATAGTTAATCATTGACACAGTGTCTGCGTCAACCATAAGCACAGATCGGGAATCTTTGGCAAGTGAGGTAGCAGAATGAATCGGCAAAAGTTTAGTGATGCAAAAGAAAATTTTCTGCAAAGACGTTATGGTGTGAGTCTGGGCAGACGTTATGCTTTGGCAGCTGCAAGTGTTGTTCTATTCAGTGTATTAGGTTGTTCTCAAGTCGAGAGTAACAAAAGTGCCCTCGCCCAATCTAGTTTACCTCAGCCAGAAACTCCATTGCAAAAAAAAACAGTCAACACTGATACAAGAATAGTTGAGTCTAGCAATAAGTTTGGCTTCAAACTATTTTCAGAAGTTCTGAAAGATAATAAAGGTGAGAATAATATTTTTATCTCACCTTCGAGTGTCGCGATCGCTCTAGCCATGACCTACAACGGCGCTAGCGGCTCGACTCAACAAGCAATGGCAAAAACCCTGGAATTACAGGGAATGAATCTACCAGAAATCAACTCTTCTTACGCGGCGGCATTAAAACAGCTTTTAGAAAATCCAGATGCGAAAGTCCAACTGAGTATTGCTAACTCGCTTTGGGCAAATCAAGATGTTAGCTTTGCACCAGACTTTCTCAAGAGAACCCAGGATTTCTATCAAGCTAAGGTCAGCAATTTAAACTTTAAAGATGCCGCCGCATCTAATATTATAAATAACTGGGTAAAAGAAAATACTAAGGGCAAAATTACTAAAATAGTTGAAAGTATTGAACCCAATCAAGTGTTGTTTCTGATTAATGCCATATATTTTAAAGGTAATTGGAGTAACGAATTTGACAAAAGTCAAACTGCTCAATACCCTTTTTACATTACATCTGGTAAACGAAAGCAACACCCAATGATGTCACAAGAAGGTGACTATAGGTACTATGAAAGCGAACAATTTCAGGCGGTTAGTTTACCTTACGGTAAAGATGGGAAAATCAGTTTTTATATCTTTCTACCCAAACAGAACTCCAATCTCAAAGCCTTTTATCAGAACTTGAATGTTGAAAACTGGGAAAAATGGATGACTCAGTTCAACAAACAAAAAGGGTTTATTCGTCTACCTCGCTTCAAAACAGATTATGAAGTTACACTCAATGATGCCTTGAAAAGTTTAGGTATGGAAGAGGCTTTCAGCAGTAAAGCCAATTTTTCTGGCATGGGTAAAAATTTTGCCATTAGCCAAGTTAAGCATAAAACTTTTGTCGAAGTAAACGAAGAAGGAACCGAAGCGGCTGCGGCTACTTCAGTGGGAATAGTCGCAACATCTTTGAGAGATGAACCAGAACCATTCCGAATGATTGTTGACCGTCCCTTCTTCTGCGCTATTAGGGATAATCAGACGGGAAACGTTTTGTTTATGGGTTCCATCATTGAGCCACAATGAGGAGGCAGAAAACCTCCTGCCTCTTTAAGGTAATGTCGCTTCAGAAATACTCAAAGTATTGTTAGCGTTTGCTTTCGAGGACTCATTTGCTGCAACGGGTGCAGTTACCTCCCCCGTGCCGCTATCATTTGTCTCGCCACCAAGACGCAAGGCACTTAAAGCGGTTTTAATGACAACAGCGGTGGGTACTGCCACAATTACACCCAACAGTCCGCCAATTCTTGCCCCTGTTAAAACTGAAATTAAAATCCAAACTGGATTTAAACCCGTAAAACTGCCTAAAATTCGGGGGGCAATTAAGTTTTCGAGAATTTGCTGTACGATTACTGCTGCTATCAAAACTCTCACACCCATTGAGAAATCTTGCAGTGCTACCAATAGTGTAGTCAGAGCAATGCCCACAGAACCACCAAAGGGGACGAGAGCCATTAGACCAATAGTTAGCCCAAATAGCAGTCCAAATGGTACTTTCAGCCACAAAAAGGTAGGAATGAGGGCTGAGGCCATACAGGTAGATAAAATCAACTGGGTGATGAAGAAATTTTGAAAGCTTAGGCGGACTGTTTGAGAGAAAGGAGCGCGAAATTTAGAGGGTAGCCATTCTACTAAACTTTCCCAGAGTTCACTCCCATGCTGTAAAAGGTAGAAAGTCAAAACCATCGTCAAGAGGATATCTAGCAGACTAGTGACTGTAACTACCGCCAGATTTAAAACTTGCCCAGCGATCGCTTGTAATTGTCCCTTGACGCGATCGTTGATTTGTACTACCAGAGCATCGAGATTAATCGGTAAGCCAAAAGTCTCCGCTTTTTCGTTTAATATCATTAGCTGAGAGCGTCCAGAGTCGATCAACTCTGGCAACCGAGCCACCAGTTGTTGAGCTTGGGTAAGGGCTAACGGCACAAGCGTCACACCCAACGCCAATAAAATCGATAAAGCCAAGAGAAATACTAGGATAGCAACTTGCTCTCGTTTAGCACCATGATGTTCCATCCAACTCACGGGGTAGTTGAGCAGAAATGCTAAAACTGAGGCTCCCACTAAAATGACTATGAGAGAATGGAAATAATTAAAAAATACCGAAAGTGCCCAACCATTTAGAACTAGCAGTGGAACGAATAACGCGATCGCCCCGATTCGCGCTATTGGTGTGAATGTTTGCCACCAGTCGAGTAGCTTGCGTGTCTGCATTTTGAGCTAATTGCGGGATAGAACTAAGTTAAATCTTTCTTTACAGCTTATTATCTCTAACTATATGAGTCTTATTCATCCTTCTAGTTTAGGAGTTATACTAACCCCAATGGAGAATTTTGAATCAAAAGAGAACAGGGAGTGGGGAGCAGGGGAGCAGGTGGAGAATAATAATGCCCAATGCCCCATGCCCAATCCCCAATCCCCAATCCCCAAAACCCAGTTGCTTTTATATTTGATTCCGATTATCGGCTTTTTTCCATCTTTGTGGACTCTCTATGGGGGACAGGCCAGCCGGGAACAACTTGCTGTTAGCCGTCTGTCTATCACTTTGGCACTTACTTGGCTGTTGGGATATTTATTATTAAGTACCGGAGCCACAACTTCAAATTTTTTTTCGCTACGTCTATTTATCCTGAATAGTTTTCTCACGTCGGGTTATTTTATAGTGAGTGTCTGGTTGATGTTGCGCTTAATGCAGGGCAAATCTGGACGTTTACCAGGCTTTAGTACTTTAGCAGAACGAGTGTTTAGTAAGTACTTATCTTAATTTTTTAGGATGAGAATTATTCAGTAGTTTTACCTATTTCCTAAAAAATTATGCTTGATTTCTCTATATATCTAGTCAAATCCAGTTTATTATTGCCATACTTCAGTAAAACATCTCTAGGTTGACCCAAAAGCAGAAAAAATGCTGCTATAAGTGTTGTGGTTGACACTACATTAAAAAAGTTAGCACTGATAATTAAGAGTTAGCTATTATGGGTTGATTTGTTTGGATATTTTTAGTCTGCAAATTTACCAAATTTGATTATTGAGTAAGTGTGAGGAAGTCTGTGACCATTCAAAGAAGTTCGGCGGAAGAAAACCAGTCGGGAAAAGCCTCAAAGTCCAATAAAAAAATTTCTCAGAACTCGAAATCTGGACGTTGGCTGTGGTTTTGGGTAGGGATGAGTGGGATTGCAATGGTGTCAGCAACAGCAGGGGCACTTTTGGCGGTGTCTTTAACCAGTACACCTTTGCAACAAGCCCAGCTAAGTCCACAGGAGGAGGCAGCCTTTGATGGCGATCGCATTTCTGGAGGTGTAATGCGATTTTCAGAATTAACTCGCCCGGTGAATCTCTTAGTTATGGGCATGAGCGTACTTCCTCCAGATGTCCAAAACCCCCCTGAAGACACCAAAAACCTCAAATACCTGCCCCAGGTAAACTCCTTTGATGGTCTTTCTGATGTGATGCTCTTGGTCAAATTTGATCCAGAGACGAAAAAAATAGTTATGCTCTCCATTCCCAGAGATACCCGCACAGAAATAGAGGGGTATGGAGTTAAAAAAATTAATGCTGCTAATGTTGAAGGTGGGCCAGCTTTAACTGCTAGAACCGTCAGTAATCTCTTAGGTGGGGCGGGAATTGATCGCTATGTGCGAATTAACGTTCTGGGAGTTGCCAAGCTGATTGATGCTTTGGGAGGTGTAACAGTCTACGTCCCCAAAGATATGAAGTACCAAGATGATTCTCAGCATTTGTATATCAATTTGAAGGCGGGTAAGCAGCATCTCAATGGTGAACAGACACTGCAATTGCTACGGTTTCGCCATGACGAACTTGGTGATATTGGTCGGATTCAACGCCAGCAAATGGTCATGCGTGCCTTGATGGATCAAACACTCAACCCAGCTACTGTTGCTCAATTACCTAAAGTTTTGGATGTAGTTAAAGACCACATCGATACTAATTTGACGGTTGAAGAGTTAGTGGCGCTAATGGGTTTTGGCGTGCGGACAAATCGCTCTAATATGCAAATGTTAATGCTGCCAGGTCGCTTTAGCGAAAAAAATGAGTTTGATGCTAGCTATTGGTTGCCCAGTAAAAATGGTATTGCTAAACTGATGGCTCAACATTTTGGCTTGGAATCAGAGCAGGAACAGCAGGCGACTAATCCACGTTCTTTACGTGTAGCAATTCAAGATAGTACAGGTGGCGATCGCTCTAATCTCCAACCATTAATTAGAGCCTTAGAAAAATCTGGATATCGCAACATTTATATAGCTAAGGCATGGGGTGAACCTCTAGAGGTAACTCACATCGTCGCCCAGCAAGGAGATGGTGACAGTGCCGAATCAATTCGTGACACTTTGGGATTTGGCGAAGTGCGTGTGGAAAGTACTGGCAACCTTGGCTCGGATATCAGTATTCAAGTAGGTCAGGATTGGTTGCAACAAAAGTCTATTTTGGAGAAGTCCTTGACACCCTAAAGTGGTGAAAGCCATGTTTTTAAATGAACTATTTACACTGGCAGAAATATTTCAGCTGACAATGAATTTATTATCTGGCTGAGTTCTTGGAGTTTAGTTGCTACTGCACCATTGCTTAATAATTCCTCTGCTTTAGCTAAACCCTCTGGCATATCTGAACAAATACCACTCCGCCATAAGTAAAATCCACCATTCCACAAGGCTGTTTGCATTAGTTCGCCTGATTTACCTGCCAAAACCTCCTGCATATCCGCCACCAATTCTTCAGTAGTTCCAAGGGGTACGTTCTTGGTAGTAAAGCCGTAATCACGCGGTACGAGGTGCAATCTTTCTACCTCTTGGGATGCTATGGATGGAGATAAGCTAATAATTGCAGTGCGATCGCGCGGTAAGTCGCAACTACCTTCCAGTCCTTTCACTAATGTAAATTTCGTTATACCCCGCAGCCCTAGAGCTATCTTAAACATCCCTTCTGTCGGCGGATGCACAAATCCAGCAATAACATGAGCATCGCCAACATAAGGACACCAAATTAGCTCCATTGTCGCCAAGGGCGGACGTTTGCCAAGTTGGTCGCGGTATTCCCAAATACTTGTAGTTAATGGAAAATGCTGTGGTAAATAAATAAAGCCGATTCCCGTTTGCTCAAAAACTTGCTGGGTTTTTGCCAGTGGTAGGTTAGTCCAATCGACTCCTAAACCTTGCCAAATATCTATTAAGGGTAAGCCATACTTTGTTGGCAGGCGATCGCCACCGTGCATGATCACTGGTTGTCCAACTGCGGCGAGTAGTAAAGCTGTTACCGGACTAATTGGTGCTGTACGGGTTCTGCCATCATAAGGAATGCCAAGAGCGATCGCTGGTCGGCCAGAGTCGAATGGTTGCAGCTTTGGCCCCAATTCATCATAAGCATCCAACATTCCCGCTAACTCTTCCCCCGTCGGACGTTTGATTCGATGAGCAATCAAAAACGCTCCAATTTGGGCTGGTGTCGCTTCACCCAGCAGCATCATTTTAGTAGCGCTAGCTGCTTCAGCGCGAGTTAAATTCTCCCCTGTGTGGTTTCCGCTACCTACTTTTTTCAGTAATTCCCTAAATACATTGCTCATTTATCCTTTGTCCTTTGTCTACTGTCATTTGTCCATTGTCCTTTCTGAAAATGACTAATGACCAATGACTAATAACTAATGACACTCAAGAAGCCGATCGCTGCTGGTCAATTTGTAATGGGATATTTTCCCGCACGAGTTGCCAAAAGTACTTAATGGGGGGAATTTGTAGTCGATCTTGAGTTGTCACCATAACTACCCGCCGAGTCAAACTTGAACCATCTGTTAAACCACTAATATTATTGTTCTCTAAGGAACGAACCGCTAAAGTAGGGTCAAGACGTGCTTCCAGTAATGCTGATTGAGGTAGCAAAGCGATTAATTCTCCTTGGCGCACCACTCCCCGAAAGGCATCTAGGGTATTTACCTCTAAAGCTGCCTGGAGTGTAGCTTCCATTCGCTCAAATCTATCTTGTATTAAGCGCTGCATCCCATAACCATCTTTAAAAACCACTTGGGGATAAAGAATTAGCTCCGACCAAGGGACACATTCATATTGTGCCAGGGGATGATTAGCTGCGGTGAGAACTTCTATCGGTTCATCATAAAGTACTTCTACCACCATTTCTCTAGCAGTGGTTAAAAAGCGATTATTCATCACAATTGCTAAATCTACCAATCCATCTTTGAGGACTTTCAGGGCGCGATCGCTTCCTAATGAAGTCACCCGCAATTGCACATCTGGATAAGCATGACAAAATTTTTGCAACACTGGTGGTAAGTAAGATCCACATAATGAGTGAATCACGGCAATGCAAAGTTCTGGTTGCTTTCCGGCGATTAAATCAGCTAATTCTTGTGTAGCTGTCTCCCATTCTTGGCAAATTTTACGGACACGGGGTAGTAAACATTCACCTCCTAGCGTTAATTTGGCGTGAGTAGTTCTATGAAAAAGTTCTACACCCAAATCTGCTTCTAATGCCTGGATTTGGCGACTAATCGTCGATTGGGTAACACCAGATGTTCGCGCTGCTTGTTGAAAGCTGCCGGTTTGTGCGATCGCTAGAAAGGCTTGCAACTGCTCTAGGCGCATTTTTATGTAGCCTGAATTACATTTATCTGTTTCATTAAGTTAACGGCTTTTTAACCAAAATTTAGTATAGTTTGTTACAGTAATTTTTCTCTGCTTTACATTTGGGTAAATCAGCTTTTACTGCCTTTTTCGTCAATTATCCGCTTTCCACGGATTTTTTTGATAAATATCGCCAAAAAAGAATTGACTATTTCTATTCTGTCTGCTAAAGCGCAGTGTTATACCATTTCACGAAAAATTTGATGGAGATGTAAACCCTGAAAGCCTTGCTGCATCTAAGTTTTTTGATTGCGAATTGCGTTAGCCCATTGCGAATTGTGAATTGGTATTAGGCTGCTGGCGTTGCGGTAGAATCTGCGTCATAGTCCTTCAGTTGCCCATCTTCCATATAAATGATGCGATCGGCAATATCGAGGATGCGGTTGTCGTGGGTAACTAGCAAAATCGTGCAGCCTTGTTCTTTGGCTAGCTTCTGCATTATTTCTACAACATCGCGCCCAGATTTTTTGTCGAGTGCAGCAGTAGGTTCATCTGCTAAGACAATCTTAGGGTGGCTAACTAAAGCACGAGCGATTGCTACCCGTTGCTTTTGCCCTCCAGATAGTTTCTCTGGGTAGTAATCGACACGATCTGCTAAACCGACAGTTTCCAAAATGGCGATCGCTTTGGCGTTGATATCCTGATTGAGAAAATCATTATGCAACTCTAAAGACATTCGGACATTTTCTCTAGCTGTCAAAAAAGTCATCAGGTTATGAGCCTGGAAAATATAACCAATTTTGCGGCGCAGCTTAGTTAACTGCTGCTTTTTGGCATCACAAATTTCCTCTCCTAAGATTTTGAGACTACCTTCTTGAGCAGAACGTAATCCACCCATTAAGGTTAACAAGGTAGTTTTCCCCGATCCAGAGGGGCCAGTCATAATGACAATTTCCCCTGCATTAATCTCCAAATTAATATCAAATAATACTTGTTTACGAAGCCCACCTTCACCAAAATAGTGGTTGAGGTTACTAACAGAAATTACAGATTCTAAAGTAGAAAGTGTTGAGTTGGAATTTTCTGGTAAAGATTTTTGCAACATAGGATTTTATAAAGCATTGGGTAGAAAAAATAATTCTTGTAGAGACGCGATTCATCGCGTCTTCTTCTATAGAGACATAATTCATCGTGCCTTATTCTATAGAGACATAATTCATCGTGCCTTATTCTATAGAGACATAATTCATCGCGTCTAAAAAACATCAGCAGGATCAGCAGATCGTAACTTCCGTATTGCGATCGCACCAGAAACACTACACATAATCACGGTCAAAATCCAAACCTGGATCGCCCGTTCCATTTTCATGAAAATAGGAAGCATTGTCGCTGCATAAGTGACTTGATACAACCCAAAAGAAAGAATGAATCCAGGCAGAAAACCTAAGATAGCCAATAACAATGCTTCTTGAATTAGAACTCCCAAAAGATAGTTATCGGTGTATCCCATTGCTTTGAGGGTGGCGTATTCTGGCAAGTGATCAGAAACATCAGAGTAAAGGATTTGATAGACAATCACGATGCCAACGATAAACCCGACTGCTGTACCCAAACCGAAAATAAAACCAATGCCAGTACCGGCTTCCCAGTAAGTTCTCTCCACCTTGGCAAACTCTTCTGGAGTCAAAACTCTGACATCTTTAGGTAGTCCATTGACAAGTTGCGATCGCACTTTTTCTGGATCTGCATTTGGTTTAAGCGTGATTAACCCAACTTCGATGCGATCGGGTTTACGTTCTGGAAATAACTGGAGAAAAGTCGAATCACTGGTGATCACATTACCATCGGCAGCAAAAGAAGCACCATCAGTAAACAAGCCTTTAACAAAGACGGCTTTACTATTCAGTTCCGTGTCAAATTTGCCTGTTTTCTTCCAAATATCAGCAACTGCACCGTATTCTGGGCGACCTGCCTGGTCAAAGATAACTTGATACAACTGTTTAAGTTGATCCTGATTTTGTTTGATTTCAGGTGATTTGAATGGTGATTGTGTTGGATCAACACCCCAAACCAAAATGGCACGCTCAAGACGTGTTTCAGGATTTCGCCACTGTCCAGTGCTGATGTAGACAGAATTAACTGACTGAACACCTTCATAACCTAATGTTTGATATAGTCGCTCTCTGGAGAAATTTTTTACAGAAAATAAAGTTTGAAATTGGGGATTAATTAAAACTAAATCTGCTTGTAAATTGCGATGAGGTTTCACCGCAGCATCAAAAAGCGCACTTTCAAATCCTAACTGGATAAACATCAGTATATCGGCAAAGGCAATACCTGCGACTGCAACAGCCAGACGGTTTTTTTCTTTCATTAACTGCCGCCATGCTAGCGGCGTTTTGCGAAATAGTTTAGAAAACATATTCAAAAAAACCTTAATAATCAAATGTTTCAGCTTGCTGCTTAAGCTGGCGCTCTCGCATGAAAAGAAATAAGGGAAGACCTAAAGACACACCAACCAAAAGGTTACAAGCAATATAAACCCAGAGATTTTGCATTTTTAGACGTGTCCCTTCCCAAAATACAAATGTCCACAAGACTAGCGATGAAACAATAACATCCATGCCAAAAAAACCAGAAATTTTGTTCGCAAAAAGTTGTTCAAAAAACAGCCTTATATCAAGACCATGCTCTAAGATGAATGGAACAAATTGGGAGTAAGGTAGAACGAAGCCAAGTACACAAAGCAAAAGGTATATGACTTTAATCATGATTTAATTCACCCTCTAAAAAATGCTGAAATACACGAGATAGCGAATAACAACTCTATATTTCAATTGCTGTCTGTACCTGTAAATTAGTGAAACCTGCAACTCGCTTGCTGTTTTCAGGACTGAGGCGAATTTTCACCTCAACTACTCGGCTATCAAGGTTTTCCCCTGGCTGGTTGCTGAAAACGTTTTGTCTATTTACCTGCAAGCCAATTTGGGCAACGGTTCCTCGCAGTTCACCGACAAACGCCTGACTGCTAATCACTGCCTGTTGTCCTAGTTTCACTTTACCGATGTCGGTTTGATAAACTTCTGCCACTGCCATCATCTGGTTTGTTTGCGCTAAGTCTGCAATGCCAGAAGTACTAATTTTTTCTCCGACTCGCGTATGAATTTTGATGATCTGTCCCGCCATTGGTGCTTTGATGTAAGCACCCGCCAATTCAGTTTGGGCATGTTTGAGTGTAGCGATCGCATTTTCAACTTCTGTCTTAGCTGCGGCTACATCTACAGGGCGAACTTCTGCAATACTGGTAAGCGTGGCTTTGGCTTCACTAACTTGCTTACTACCAGTGGCGTTAGTACGGGCGAGTGCTGCTTTGGCTTCAGATAATTGTTTGCTAGCAGTAGTATTAATCCGGTTGAGAACTGCTTTGGCTTCGTCTACTTGTTGTTTAGCAGTTTCTACAGTCAAGCCTTTGCTGTCATACAAAGAGTTAGAAATTGCTCCTTGAGAATATAGCTGCTGATAACGTTGATATTCGGCTTCGGCATTTTTCAGTTCTGCCTCTAGCTTCTTAATGGTTGCTTCTTGCGCGATTCTGTCGCCTTCCCACTGTGCCTCTATGCGGAATATCGCTTCCTGCTGCGCTGTTTTGTCTCCTTGGGATTGAGCCTGAAGTCGTTCAACACTGGCTTGCTGGGCGTTAATTTCTCCTACTTTTGCTCCAGCTTGCACTTGAGCGAGTTTAGCTTGAGCAACTCTAACTTGTTGTTGGGCTTGTAATACAGCAGTTTGTAAACGATCGCGGGCATCTAAAATTGCTACCAACTGTCCGGCTTGAACGCGATCGCCTTCTTTGACTAAAATTTTGGCAATGCGATCGCCATCCAATGCCAAGGGCGCAAACAAGCTAATTACCTCAGCTTCGGGTTCGAGTCGTCCTAATGCAGCCACTTTTTGAATTTTGGGCATGGTTTCTACTGGCTCAGATTTCTCTGTTTGACCAACTAACCCAGACCGAGAAATTCCATAAACAACAATTCCACCTGTAATCAAAGTAGCTACAATTACTAATGCAATTAACCCTTTATTATTAGAAGATTTTTTTGACAAAACCATCTCTTTTACTCTCCTAAAAAATCTAACTCTCAAAATCTGTTTTATTTCTAACTCCTAACTCTTGCGGCAAATATGCCGTGAGCATTTTGCCTAACAATGTACATTGTTCAATAAAATCAATTGTTTCATCACCCCATAACTTCTCCAAAATTAAACCGTTGACAAAGCTCAAGACAAAGGAAGCCAATACCGGATCTTGAATACCTAAAAAATCGCAGGCTGCCTGCTGATAACGCTGGTTAGTCCGCTTAAAAACACTATTACTCAACATTTCTTTAGAGTCTTGATGTTGACAAAAATCAATCCAAATATAAGTCCATTTAATGAAGTAATCTTCGTTTTTCACTAGATACCTGCCTAGTGCTTCCATTGCCGCTTGTAAGGTTTGCGCTCCTTCTAATTCAGCCAACGCTGCACTTAAATCTTGCTCACATATTTCTTGGGCCAATTGCTCAAATAAAGCTTGTTTGCTAGGAAAATAGTGGTACAACGTACCAGTAGAAACCCTTAATCCTTCAGCGATTTGGCGCATAGTAATGGAACCATAGCCTTTTTGGGCAAATAAATCAAAGCACTTGTCAAGCAGTTCTTTACGGTATTGCTCATGGTCAACAATCTTAGGCATGACTCATTTTTTTATATCGAACGCTCGTTATATTTTATAATACTATACTTTTGCAGTTTAGCTACAGAGGTTCTCGCTTGAGTGAAATACAAAATATCGAAAGATTGAGGGAAATTACCACTCAGCTAAAGCGATCGCTATTCCTTGTTGCAAATCTGGTGTGAGTGCAGCATTATTGGCTAACTGCTGCAATTTTTGATGTGCAACTTCCCCATCCAAATTTTTGAGTGCTGCGATCGCGTGTAGTCTCACTGATACATTAGAATCAGCTAACAGTGAAATCAATGGTTCAATTGCTTGTATTTCGCCTAACTGTCCTAAAGATAAAGCGATCGCACTTTTTACATTAGCAATCTCTGTAGCTGGATGCTGCAATCGCAGTATTTGCAATAATATTTCTGCCGCTTGTGTCGTTTGCGGCTTTTGCACTCGCCCCAAAACGGTGACAATTTCTTGCCAAAGTGTCTCTGAAGTGATTTGATTAAATGCTGTTTGCAAATATTCCAAACTAGATGGTGTCCCCACCCAACTTAAAGCGCGGATGGTTTCTAATTGCAGCTTTGTTGGTGTCTGAGGTGAAATCAACAAATTAAATAAATGTTTTGCAGCGTCATTACAACCCATCCGAGAAAGGGAAACTGCGGCTGCACAACAAACATCAAGATTAAAGTCGTAAAGCTTGGGTTGCAGTCTCGTCACTAAATCTAATGCTTCGCGCAAGTCGGGGCGAAAACCTAAACCAAGCACTGCTGCACGCCTAACTGTAGCAGCAATATCATCCAAAGCGTTTAACAAAATTGGTGGTATACGTTCGTCGTGAAAACTGCTGAGGGCTTCAATTGCAGCAGTGCGGATTGTGGCTTGTGAATCTTGCACTACACTCAATAGCGGTGTGATGGTTTCTGTTTGGGGAATACAGGAAAGCGATCGCACTGCTAAAAGTCGTGTATCTTCCTCTAATAGAAGTTCAGATAAAGCAGCGATCGCAACATTACCCATTTGCCCTAGTGCTGTGGCTGCGATCGCTTTGAGTTCTTCATCCTCATCAGTTTTCAACAATTCAACCAAGGGTGCGATCGCTTCTGGCTGCTGAAACTCGCCCAAAGTCCGCGCTGCATACCAGCGTAATTCTTCCTCTGCGTCTTCATCTTCTAAGATGTCAATCAGTGGTGGGATAGCAATATTTCCCAAGTGAGTCAAAACTTTGGTGATTTCCCAGCGTTGTTGAAAATCTCCCATCTCTAACATTGAAATTGCTAATGTCAGCAGATATTTTCGATTTTTAACTACCTCTGGATGTTGTGAGTCTGACCCTAAAATTAATTGTTGTAAATATTTAATCAGTGATGACCAATCAGCTGCATTATATGCTGTCTGGGCTTGCACCAAAAGCTGGTTGATATTACTCACCATACTCTGAATTATATTGTTTAAGTTGGTTTGACTACAACTGAATTACCTTCTATTTTGGCGGCGTAAGTTTTAAGCGTTTCTGTAGCCGGGCCTTTTAGCACCTTACCATCAACCCCAAATTCTGAACCATGACAGGGACAAGCAAATTTTTTTGCCTCAGCTTTCCATGCTACGGTGCAACCTGCGTGAGTACAGGTAGGGTTAACGGCTGTCATTGCGGCTTTAGATGTTCCGACTACCAACACAGGCCCAGCCGGTGAGTTTTTAGCCATTAATTGACCAGTTTTATCTAATTCTGCCAAAGTGCCTACTGTTTGCCAATCTCCAGTTGCGGAATTTGTTTGAGAAGAACAAGCTGCGATCGCTACTGGTAGAGAACTCACTATTAAACCCAAACCTACCCAATTAATAAAATCACGACGTTTCATAGTTGCTGAAATAATATCTAAGTTTTCGCTAACATCTGCCACCTAGATTTTGGATTAATCTATGGCAATCCAAAATCCCTTCAGTCATCTCAAACCCTCTTCATCAAGGGGTTTGTGTGGCTCATTGGCTGACTGTGATGCAAAAAATGCATATTACGTATCCTTTTTCAGCAATTTTACTAAAAAATCGTAACAATTTATACGATTTTAACAGAAATATCGTCTTAAGTTATGAGTATCGAAATTGTTACATGAACATTATCTAAACCTGCTTGACAATTTCCAAGATGTAAATGGCGACAAGTTTTCCTTAACTAACCACGGATTTGAAGTTTCACGTTGGAATACTTTTGAGTAACAATAATCAGCCGTAATCAAATATTAAGTCTTTATTCCCTAACCCTCGTAGATACACCACTTGATGGAACTACGGGTTGATTGATATTGGGCAATTAGCAGCACAAATTCTCACGAGAGTCAGCCTCATGACAGACACAACAACTACGACTACCAGCCTCAATAAATTCGAGAAATTCAAGGCGCAAAAAGATGGACTCGCCATCAGGGATGAGATAGAGAAATTTGCCGCCTTGGGCTGGGAAGCAATGGACGAAACAGATCGCGATCATCGGCTCAAGTGGGTGGGCGTATTTTTCCGCCCTGTTACCCCAGGTAAGTTTATGATGCGGTTACGGATGCCTAATGGTATTCTCACCAGCAGTCAGATGAGTGTTTTAGCCCAAGTGGTGCAGCGTTACGGAGATGATGGGTGCGCCGATATTACCACCAGACAGAATATCCAATTACGGGGAATCAGAATTGAAGATTTACCAGATATCTTTAATAGGTTTCACGCAGTTGGTTTAACCACTATCCAATCAGGGATGGATAACATCCGCAATATTACAGGCGATCCGGTGGCGGGTTTAGATGCAGATGAGTTGTACGACACACGAGAGTTGATACAGCAAATTCAAGATATGCTTACCAACAAAGGTGAAGGAAACCCAGAGTTTAGCAACTTACCACGGAAATTTAACATTGCGATCGCAGGTGGAAGAGACAATTCAGTTCACGCTGAAATTAATGATTTAGCTTTTGTTCCAGCATTTCAAGAAGCAGGGGAGCAGGGGAGCAGGGGAGCAGGGGAGCAAAATTTCCCCTCTGCCCATTCACACCAGAAAATTTTCGGGTTTAACGTTTTAGTCGGTGGCTTTTTCTCAGCTAAACGTTGTGAGGCGGCGATTCCTCTAAATGCTTGGGTGGCTCCAGAAGATGTGGTAGCTGTATGTAGAGCAGTTTTGGAAGTCTTTCGTGATCATGGCCCGCGTGCTAATCGGCAAAAATCCCGCTTGATGTGGCTAATTGATGAATGGGGTGTAGATAAATTTCGAGCAGAAGTAGAAAGCCGTTTGGGTAAATCATTATTACCCGCAGCCGCAAAAGATGAGATCGACTGGGAAAAACGCGACCACATCGGAGTATATAAACAAAAACAACCGGGGCTAAATTACGCAGGTTTAAATATTCCCGTCGGGCGACTGTATGCCGAAGATATGTTTGAGATTGCTCGTCTAGCGGAAGTTTTTGGCAGTGGTGAAATCCGCTTTACCGTTGAGCAGAACATCGTTATCCCCAACATTTCTGACTCACGGTTAGCAACATTTTTAACAGAACCGTTGCTAGAAAGGTTTTCTATTGATCCAGGTTTGTTGACGCGATCGCTAGTATCCTGCACAGGCGCACAATTTTGCAACTTTGCCCTCATCGAAACCAAAAACCGCGCCCTGGAAATGATTAAAGCCTTAGAAGAAGAGTTAATCTTTACCAATCCAGTCCGAATTCACTGGACAGGTTGCCCTAACTCTTGCGGCCAGCCCCAAGTTGCAGACATCGGCTTGATGGGAACTAAAACTCGTAAAAATGGCAAAACCCTCGAAGGTGTTGACATATATATGGGCGGTAAAGTTGGCAAAGATGCCCATTTGGGAACTTGCGTTATCAAAGGCATACCCTGCGAAGACTTACAGCCATTATTGCAAGATTTACTAATCAAAAACTTCGGGGCGAAACTCAAGCAAGAAGCCTTACTAGTTAGTAACTGCTAGTACTTATCGGGAGTATTCGGCATTGGGCAAAATTCATACTTCAACCTTAAAGGTGCAACTTCCGAGATAAAAGGTGCAACTTCCGAGATAAAAGGCTCAACCTCCGAGATAAAAGGCTCAACCTCAGAGATAAAAGGCTCATCTTCCCCTACCTCTTCTCAGTAATTTATTCAATTAGAAAGATTGGAATGCTTAAAAACTTATTTTCATTTAGCGATCGCTACCGCATCTTACATCAGACTTGGTTTGCTTTCTTTCTCACCTTTGTTTGTTGGTTTAACTTTGCCCCCTTCGCTACAACCATTGGCAAAGAACTACATTTAGCACCAGAGCAAATCAAAACTTTGGGTATCTGTAACCTTGCTCTCACAATACCTGCACGGCTAATTATTGGGATGCTTCTGGATCGTTTTTGGCCCCAGAATCACCTACTCAATCTTGCTGATGTTTGCGGCTGTTCCTTGTTTAGCAACGGCACTAGCGCAAGATTTTAATCAACTAGTTATCAGTCGTTTGCTGATGGGAATTGTCGGCTCTGGGTTTGTTGTCGGTATTCGCATGGTAGGGGAATGGTTCCAGCCGAAGGAGATGGGAATTGCTCAAGGCATTTATGGCGGTTGGGGTAATTTTGGGGCTTTTGGTGCAGAGTTTGCCTTACCGATACTTGCAGTTTCTACTAGCTTTTTCGCTGGTGGTGCTTCTAACTGGCGATTTGCGATCGCACTTACAGGGATCATTACAGCTATCTACGGCGTAATTTATTACAACAACGTCCAAGATACACCCACTGGTAAAGTCTACAAGAAACCTAAGAAAAATGGTTCTTTAGAAGTGACTAGTGTTAAAAGCTTCTGGGCGATGATTGTCTCGAATTTTGGTTTGATTTTCGCTTTAGGTTTATTAGCTTGGCGCTTAGAACAAAAGAACATTCACTTCCTAACTTTGAGCCAAATGTATTTGGCTTGGTTACTATTAGCAGGATTGTTTGCTTACCAAAGTTATAAAGCTTGGCAAGTAAACCGAGAACTTCTCACTGGCAAGAAAACTTACCCTGCATCTGAACGCTTCCAATTTGGTCAGGTAGCTTTACTCGAATTTACTTACATAACTAACTTTGGCAGCGAATTAGCAGTTGTTTCTATGCTCCCAGCATTCTTTGAAAAAACTTTTGCTCTAGAGCATGTTGTCGCTGGGATGATTGCTGCTACCTATCCCTTTTTGAATTTGGTTTCTCGTCCTAGTGGTGGCTTAATTTCTGATAAATTTAGCTCCCGCAAATGGACAATGACAATTATTAGTGCTGGCATCGGTGTTAGTTATTTGATTGCACATTTTATTAATGGTAACTGGCCAATTCCGCTAGCGATCGCAGTTACAATGTTTGCCGCTTACTTTGCTCAAGCTGGCTGCGGTGCAACTTACAGTATCGTACCCTTAATTAAAAAGGAAGCCACTGGACAAATTGCCGGTAATGTGGGAGCTTACGGTAATTTTGGCGGCGTAGTTTACCTAACAATTTTTAGCCTAACCGACGCTCCCACACTATTTACCACAATGGGTATAGCTGCACTAATCTGTGCTTTTATGTGTGCTTTCTTCCTCAAAGAACCAAAAGGTTCCTTTGCCGCAGCTTATGAAGGTGAATTACCAGAAACTGCCACTCAAAACCCTACCTTTATAGCGGAAAAATAGACTTCTGCATTGGACATTGTAAGAGAGATTTTCATTTTTTCTTGTGAGTGCAACTCATGAAATTTCTTGACTACCCGCTTCAAGGTGACTCGTAAAATAAGATTGTTTTTTCTCAGCGCTCTCTGCGCCTCTGTGGTTAAATAAATTACTTTTGAACCGCAGAGACGCAGAGGACACAGAGTAAAGTGCTTAAAGAATAATTTCTACACTATTCTTTACTCCCTAACATTTCTCAAACAGTCGCTAAATCTGAGGTTGCACAATCAAAATAACAAAATGGTACAACTGCCATGAGTGAATTTACCAAAACTCTTTGTCCTTACTGTGGTGTTGGTTGTGGACTAGAAGTTTCACCCCCAGCCCAACTTGGCAAAGCAACTAATCGAGATAGTGAAGGAAATCCGACTTGGCGGGTGCGCGGCGATAAAGCCCATCCATCTAGCCAAGGAATGGTTTGTGTCAAAGGCGCAACGATCGCAGAATCTTTAGATAAAAATAGATTACATTACCCAATGGTGCGAGACTCTTTAGATCAAGAGTTTCGGCGCGTTAGTTGGGATGAAGCTTTTAATCTCATCACGCAGCGCATTCAAACAGTCCGCTTCACCCAAGGGACAGAAGCCTTATGTATGTATGGTTCCGGTCAGTTTCAAACCGAGGACTACTACATAGCCCAGAAGCTTATGAAAGGCTGTCTGGGTACTAATAATTTTGATGCCAACTCCCGTTTATGTATGTCTAGTGCTGTGGCCGGCTACATTCAAAGCTTTGGCGCAGATGGCCCGCCATGTTGCTACGAAGACCTAGAGTTAACTGACTGTGCATTTTTAATTGGCACTAATACAGCCGAATGTCATCCCATTGTTTTTAACCGACTGGAGAAATATCACAAAAAAAACCGCAAAGTCAAAATGATCGTGGTTGATCCCCGACGCACGCCAACCGCAGAAGCCGCCGACTTACATTTAGCCATTCGTCCCGGTACAGATATCGATTTGTTAAACGGCATCGCCCACTTATTGATGCGCTGGAACTACATCGATACCATGTTCATGGACGACTGTACCAGTAACTTTCCCGCTTATGCGGAGGTAATTCGCCACTATCCGCCAGAAGTCGTGGCCCGTCAATGTGGAATTAGTATTGAAGATTTAGAAACAGCAGCACGCTACTGGGGTGAATCTCAACGAGTACTGTCTTTGTGGTCAATGGGTGTGAATCAATCGTCAGAAGGGACGGCCAAGGTAAGAACTATCATCAACCTGCATCTGATGACTGGACAAATCGGCAAACCTGGGGCTGGCCCTTTTTCCCTTACCGGACAACCAAACGCGATGGGAGGAAGGGAAGCCGGAGGTTTGGCGCATTTATTACCAGGTTATCGGGTAGTGAAAAATCCCCAGCACCGGGCAGAAGTTGAGGAGTTTTGGGGACTCAAACCAGGACAGATTTCGCCTAATCCTGGTTTGACTGCTTGGGATATGATTACTGGCTTGGAAAATGATGCTGTCGGGTTATTGTGGATTGCAGCTACTAATCCAGCTGTAAGTATGCCAGATTTGGAGCGAACTAAGAAGGCGTTGTTGCGATCGCCTTTTACTATTTACCAAGATGCTTATTATCCCACAGAAACCTCTGCCTACGCTCACGTTTTGCTACCAGCAGCCCAGTGGGGTGAAAAAACTGGTGTGATGACAAACTCCGAACGGGTGGTAACTTTGTGTCAAGCATTCCGCCAACCGCCAAGAGAAGCTAAGGCAGATTGGGAAATTTTCGCTGAAGTTGGACGGAGATTAGGTTTTGAAAAAGAGTTCGCCTTTACTAACTCGGCTGAGGTTTATGCTGAATTCGTCCAATTAACTCAAAATCGCCCCTGCGATATGACAGGTATCAGTCATGAACAATTGACACAAGGCCCGACTCAATGGCCTTACCCAGCCAAGAAAGCAGAGTCAGTATTTATCGATACTGAAACAGGACTCTTAAGTTTTCAGCCAGAAGAAGAAGAAACTTTCTCTGACAAAGAAGCTGGGAAGAAGCGTAAGTACCATACACTCAGAACAGGAAAACGGCTCTACACTGATTTACGCTTTCATACCCCTGATGGACGCGCTCAATTTGGGGCATATTACTCAAAAGGATTGGCAGAACCACCAGACCCAGATTATCCTTTTGTGCTAACTAATGGGAGACTTTACGGACATTGGCACACCCAGACACGCACCGGTCGCATTGAAAAAATTTGCAAAATGCACCCCGAACCGTTTATCGAAATTCATCCCCGTGATGCGGCGAAGTTAGGTATTGTAGATAACCAATCTGTACAAGTGCGATCGCGTCGGGGTAAAGCTCAATTTCCTGCTAAAGTGACAAAAGCGATCGCACCGGGTACAGTTTTTGTCCCTATGCACTGGGGTTCACTCTGGGCTGATAATGCCGAAGCTAACGCCCTCACCCATCCAGAATCTTGCCCAGATTCGCTGCAACCAGAATTAAAAGCCTGTGCTGTGCAGCTAATTCCAATTTCTGTAGAAGTTACAGTCAAAGATTATCAATTCCAATCATCACAGTGGTAAGCTGCAAAGTGTATTTATCAAGAGGTAATTAACAATCAATCACTAATAGGTAATTTAGTCAATAATAAATAACTAATAGTGATTATAAATTTTTATGGCTCTCTACTCTTGACTCATAGCAATTACTATATATAAAAAGGCTAAATTTCTAGTAAACAGATATTTTACTAGCGTCGAGTTAAGCTATGGGAAAGAATAAAAATCAGATAGTAAACTTACAAATCATCTTTTTTTAATCCTCTAGATTCATCTATGGGATTTTCTTTTATTTAAAAATCAGGTGCAGCAAATGAAAAAGTTAATGAGGCGAATTCTCGGAGCTACCACAGATGAGAACTTCATGCACATCATTGAAAACATTGAGGTGCTAGTTTCTAAAGTTCTATCTATTTTTATGGTAGTTGTAATTTTGGTTGCGATCGGAGACTTAGCAGTTTTTATTCTTAAAGAGTTATTTACAGCTCCCTATGCAAAGTTTAACACAACCTTGTATAAAATATTTGGGTTATTTTTGAATATTTTAATCGCTTTAGAAATCTTAGAAAATATCACAGCTTATTTGCGAAAGCACGTCTTTCAAGTTGAATTAGTTATTGTCACATCTTTAATTGCTGTTGCCAGAAAAATTATCATTCTTGATTTAGAAAAAGTTTCAGGTATTGATATAATTGGTTTAGGAATTGCTATTCTCGCCCTCTCAATTAGTTACTTGATAATTCGGCTCAGTAATGACAGAAATACTCGTTAACAATAGAGCTTGATTAAGATATTTTCGGCTATAATATCTAGGGAGATATAGTTTGGTCTGAATCCACCTAAAAATATAGAGTATACGAGATAATTAAGAACAACCAAAACTCCATTTTGGATAAATTATTAGTGTGCGATCGCTATTTATGTATTGTTTTTAATTACTAATTGGTGTAAATGAAATCTAAAAAATTATCCATACTTTAAAATCGTTAATTTTAAATAATCGAATTTTGAATACTTGACTATGACAGATTTTTTTCAATTTGAAGCAGACTTTGTTGATTCCCTGCGTTGTATCCCCATGCAGGTGCGCTGCAATTTAGATACTTGTGGCATTAAGCTAAAATTGTCTGATTGGAATCAAATGACTACAGCCGAACGTCAAGCTTTAGTCGATTTACCTTGCACAACAGAAACGGAAATTCAGTCTTACCGCGAACATATCGAACAATTAATTCTAGAACGCACGGGTATACCAGCTACAAAATTACCCATTGAGCCACATCCTGCATGGCTAGACTCTAGTACCGTACCACCTAGCCTCCAGGAAAAAGCTCAAGAAATAGGTGTAAACCTGACACCGCAACATTGGGCAGCTTTAACGCCCTTACAGCGTTTTGCCTTAATTAAACTCAGCCGCCCAGGACATGAAAGCAAAAATTTTAAGAGAGCGATCGCAGAATTTAATCTGCTTTAATTACAGAATAAAAGTGTTCAGTGCATTACACTTTGTTAACTTGCCATCATCAAATGATACATTATCGCAGAGTTAGTGGTGTAATGTGTCAAAAATTTGTGCGTCTGCTCACGCCTAATGGACTCAACTCTAAATTAATATTTATTTTATAAACAACACAGTTTCTTTACCTAGTCCCTGCTTCAAATAGACTGTGGCAAAAACAGCTGACCTTTAAGGTGGCACTCCTACGGATGCTTGAGTACTTGCTACCGCCAGTTACTCATGGGGAAACTCCCTTCTTTGCAAGACGCTTTGCGAACGCAAAGCGTTCCGTAAAGCCTGCGGCATAGCTCCGCTTAGGGCGCAGCCTCTAGTAGAGAAGGAAAAGCGCTAGCCGTCTCCCTTTGGAAGAAGACCATACTAGCTCGCAACAGACCACCAGAAATTATATATTTTCTAAATGAAACTAAATGCAGTAAAAACTACTGTTTTTTGATAAATTGCTTTGGATGAAATTTACCGCTAGGATGTCAAAAGCAGACAAATCATATAGTCTGATTCATCCCCATGACAAGCTTATTTAGGACAAACTCTCAGTACATGGAATACTTATTAACATTAGGTGAAACAATTTGAAATTTCCCTTCTAGAATTTTAAATTTCTTAGCAGTAAGTGAAGCTATAGTGGATTTAGCAATGCTGCTGTTAATGTGGCTAAGGTTAGTCCTGCTGCCAAATTATATGAAGAAGAATTAGTTTAGAAACGCACACTAACTCGATGACAGGCAAAAACGCAAGACATAATGCATTTCTGCGGCTAGTGTCTGGTAATGGGGCAGCTTCTGGATCAGAATCTCGCTACTCGCTGCCCCCCAGCAAAGAGATGGTAATTGGACGCGACCCCAGCTGCCAAGTTGTCTTGGATGCCATGATGTACCGGATGGTATCTCGTCGTCATGCGGTGGTTCGTCCCCTCTCTTTATCGCCAGATAGCAAATTCAGCTGGGTGCTTTGTGATTTAAATAGTGCTAATGGCACTTATTTGAATGGACAACGCTTGTATGAATGTCAGGAATTGCACCCAGGCGATCGCATTTCTCTAGGTGCTGATGGCCCGCAATACGTTTTTGAGTACGAATTTACTTACCAAGCTCCGGCCACAACAGTTAACCAAGTTACACCATTACCTTCGGCAACAAATTACCACGGCCACACGCAATTAAAGCAGCCAGATTCTGTTAGCTTCACTCAGCTTTTCCCCATTATTTCCACTGGTAAAGATTTAACTCGGAAAGCTTACCTCGTACCGGGAATACTGACCGTAATCTTTGTAGTGTTAATGTTTGCTACAGTCGGTCAGCCTCAAGCTAATCAAATTATCGTTGCAACTTATATCGCCTTCGCTGCCTACTATTTTGTTTACCAACTTTGCGGTAAACAAAAGCCTTGGTGGGTGCTAATGGCTGCGGCATTGAGTACAACGTTGATTTTACTCAGTCCACTATTGGATGTATTTATTTTCGTGTTTCGCGGTATTCTTCCGGGAAACTTGCCCTCACCCCAAGAATCTACCACCTTCACAGAGTTACTGGTACGGATGTTTTTTGGTGCTGGGTTGATGGAGGAATTACTCAAGGCATTACCTGTATTAGGGGCATTTGCCATCGGTAGAATGTTATCTTCACCTTGGCGGGAAAAGATTGGCGTTTGGGAACCCCTAGATGGTATTCTCCTGGGAACAGCTTCTGCTGTGGGTTTCACTCTATTAGAAACT
This sequence comes from Nostoc sp. C110, assembly GCF_043099725.1. Taxonomy (GTDB): domain Bacteria; phylum Cyanobacteriota; class Cyanobacteriia; order Cyanobacteriales; family Nostocaceae; genus Nostoc; species Nostoc muscorum_A. The sequence continues at coordinate 2,696,429 of NZ_CP171148.1, forward strand.
CTTGGACAATATGTGCCCGATATTGCACAACAGGTAGGCATAGGCGCTGCTGGTCAACTAGCGGGTTTACAACTGCTAATTCCGAGAATTTTAGGCTCTGTAGCAGGACACATGGCTTATAGTGGCTACCTGGGCTATTTTATCGGGTTGGCTGTTCTCAAGCCCAGTAGAAGTTGGCAAATTCTTTCTATTGGTTATCTTAGTGCTGCTGCGCTCCATGCCCTGTGGAATGCGACAGGATCTATTAATGCCTTACTGTTGGTAGTTGTTGGGGTGTTATCTTACGCCTTTTTGATGGCGGCAATTCTCAAGGCACGGGCGCTATCACCTACGCGATCGCAAAATTTCGCTACCCGATTTCTAGGCCCAAAATAAGAGATGAAGAAGCTGGAATCAGGGAGCAGAGGAGCAAGGGAATAATTTGAATATTTATATCTTTGGATAGATGGCCTAGTTAGAAAATAAGCGTACTGTAATTTTACACTGGGGTAACTATGCCTAAAAAATAAAAATCATTTAACTTCTTGCAAAAGTCTTGATTTTCGACTCTTTTTTGCGCCTCTGCATAATGTAAATCAACATCTTTGCAAGAGATGACTCTAAACGTATAGCGATTACAAAGCGTGGGCTATGCGAACACAGCGCATGATGAAAATTTTGGCTTTCTCTACTTTTTCTATTGCCCGTTACCGATCAACTGTCACTGATTCCCGATTTTATAGTTCAGGCTGAGACTGGTTGAGTTGAGTAAAAGCATAAGAAGCGATCGCTAAAGTGACCTTTGCTTTCTCTACTTCTGATAAAGCTGTCCACTCGCTATTGTTAAGATTACTTATGGCAGATGCCGCGTTTTTCGATTCGCTACTTCGCATAGCGTAAGCAAAAGGGCGAGCTAAAACTAAAAGATCCTCAGTTCCCCAAGTTGGTAACACTGTCTGAACGCACTCAACTAGTTGTTCACCAATTGATTGCTGGGCAGCAAAAATCTCAGCAGCTTTCTGGGCGATGGTATTGAGCAATGTTTGGGGGACACAGGCGGCAAAAGTAGTACGTAGTCTTTCTTGAAGATTCAGCACTAGTGCCTGTTGGGGATTGTCATTATAGCTTGACGTAAGGGAGACATTAGACCAAAGTGTATCCAGATTGCTATAAAAATCTTGCGATCGCGTTGTCAGTTCTTCCTCAAGTAAATCTTGCATTCCGAACTGTTGTTCTAATTCATGAAAATAAGCTTCAGATTCTTCATCAGCCGGATTCCAGGGATAGGTAGCATCGTCTGGTTCTAGTAGCGCTTCTAATAAATCTAAATCTACTTGAGATGGCAAAGAAGAGAAGGTGTCTGAGCCATTAATTTTTTTAGCCATTTTTTATTTTCTCCCGATTATTTGGTGGTATTGACAACTACAATTCCTTACAAGAGATTTCCGCAAAAACAGATGATTTTTTCTCTGGAAAAAATAGATTTTAAAAGCTGATGTTAAACATGAAAATCTATTTCTGCAATAGCTATACTAGGAGTCTTCAATAATAAACTCCCAGGTTTCGCCTCTAGCACTTCCAAACTTTAACTGCATTCCCGATTTCAGGGGTACTTCCTCTCGGAGGATTTGTTGCCATCCATTAGGGCCTAAAAACCAGGTTGTACCGTATGTGGAAAAATCTTGCAAATAATAAGTTCGCACCAATGTAGCATCGGTAAGAGTATTACGGCAGAAGATTTCGGCGTGGCGTTTGGATACAGATGGTTCGGCGATGATAATATCATTATCTTTCGTCCGGCCAATGCGGGTGACTCCATAACGCAACAACCAGGTTTTACCTTTTGGAGTGAGCGATCGCAACGAAGCAGTCGGAAGCGGTGAACCGATATCAGGAATGGCTGTGTCTGGTAGTTCGGTAATCCCTTCATCTAGATTCTTAATGAGTTCACCATTAAAATCCGGATGCAGGTAGAGAACAGGCAAAGTCCAAGCTGGTTGATTAAATTTATACAGTGTTAATAACTCTTGCCTAGCCAGTGATACGGCTTCATCTATGGGTTTGTGCGATCGCAAAGCTTCGGTAAACGCTTGAATAAAACTGTGGCTTTCGTGATCGGCGATTTCATCGCGCATCCCCAAAACAGCAGGCACTCCATGACGAATCAGTACTTCGGCTAAACTACTTGCAGGTATGGCTTGATGATTAATAGCAGCTGGTTGTGCGCCCCAACAGGCGTTGAAAAGTGCTAGTTTCACACCAGTACGGGTCAATACTTGCGCCAATTCTATCCCATTCAGGGGCATATCTGGTCGCAAAAACAGTAATCCTCCGTCTGCTCCTGGCAAACCATGTCCAGCGTAAAAGAAAACGTTGTATGCTTTGGTTTCTAATTCTTGAATCAACTCTTGTGGAGTTGGTTGTATAAGTTTATTTACTATACAAGGTGCATATCTTTGAGAATTACCACCCACAGGTGTATCTACAAGACTTTGCTGTAAAATAGCCGCTTCTTGTTCTAGTTGCAGCTTTTCATCATGACCTAAAACCAGCAAAATACTTAAAGCTTGGTCAGTTCGCAAATACGGTAATGGGTCAACTTCACTACTGGTACGACTAAATAGCAAATCTTGGGAGAGAGACATTGCCGATTGACCAGGCTCACGCTGCATAATTTCCCAAGGGAGAGCGATGAGATCCGGGTCACGAATTTCTAGCCGAAAGCGCAAACGTGTATGCTGACCCATAGCAATCCCACGACTGCGTTCTAGACTACCGAGAATTTGCCCGTCAAATACCCAGCGCCATAAATGCATTCCCAAGTATTGCATCAGACGACTGCTGTAAGGCCCAGTGGTTTGACCAGAAGAGGGCGAAATCCAATCTATGGAGAATTGCGACTTTTGAGATGTTGAGTTTGGGGAAATATCTAGCCGACTATGGCCAGCAAACATCTGCTGCCATTCTTGCCAAACTTGATTGAGTTCAACAGGCCATACACAGTCACGTAAAACGTAGCCACTGGGATAGGGAGCCTTGACCACCCAAATGGCGAAGTTGTCAGTGCCAGTGTTTAAGAGACGGGCGATCGCCAAATTCAGGGATGGCATGGATTCATAAAACTCAAAGCTAAAAACAATGGAAGGAGGCAGGAGGTAGGATAGCGCCTGCGGCAAGCGAGTCCACGAACATCAGGTAGTTTTTCTCCAGGAAGAACTGCCCTCTGCGGCTCGACTGAGCGATCGCCGAACGTCCTCCTGCCTTTCTTGATAATTTAAAATAACAATTCTTCAAGGTGAAAATTTTCTATTTTTTGACCTTGTAAGTTTTTTATTTTGATTGTTACTTGTTATTATTCCAGGTTTTTACCAGTTTATCGAGTATTTAATTAAGTTGGACTGGTGCTAGCTGATGGAGTCGCTGGCGGTTGCGTAACTGTTGGACAGGGATTTGGTACATCTGATTGTAAAACAGATACACCAAAGCTTTTTAGTTGGGATAAGTCCAGCAATACTGTTTCCGGTAAAGCTTTCAAATTGGGTGGAACTGAGGAAGTTACTGCTGGTTTATTGGTATTAGCTGGAGTTGGCGTGTTTTTGCTTGGACAGACTCGCATAGAAACCGAAAGATTTCCAGAAGCAGGTTTGGGATTTGGATTTGTGTTGATAACTTGTAAAAATGCTCCAGGAGGAAGCGATGGTTTATTTCTCAAGGGGATTTCCTTGGTGGTTTGAATTACCCAGCCAGGAGAAAGGTTATCAAGCGATCGCGCTACGGGTGTTGCTTGGGTGGTAGGCTTTTGAGTTGCTGTGGGATTGGGAAGAAATGGAAATAAGCCTGATGGCGATCGCAATTCCTTCACGAACAATCCTAAAGAGCCTGCTATCACCACAAATATTAAAGGAACAATCCACTGTAGCGGTAATTGGCGATTTTTAGCAGGCTCTGTGTCGGGAATCACCTGAGTTTTGTGGTTTGGGCTACCTAAAAGGCTTGCATCTGTTGCCCTGGATGCAAAATCAACAGTTTTGGCAGAATAACTCTCTGGAATGAAGGCTTTGATGGTAATTTCTGGTTCCCAGTATTGGACTTGATAATGGACTAAAGCGATGGTGACATTATCGTGTCCGTTTTTAGTATTAGCAATTTCGATTAATCTATCGGCAACATTGGCGATGTTTGCTTCCCCAATTAGAATCGGCAAAATTTCTGTTTCCCAGTATTCCTCCACCCGATCAAAATCACTCAAACCATCGGATGTGAGCAGAAAAATCGCATCTTCGTCGAGCATAAACCGTGCCGAGGTGGGATGCAATGAAGTGCTGGGCCCCATACCCAAAGCCTGGACGAGAGAGCCAGCAGAACTTTGTTGTACAGCATCGCGGTAAATGGCATAGCCTAGCCGCACCTCACGGGAAGCGACATCATCATCAAGGGTGACTTGATAACAGCCTTGGCGGGTAATCCAGTAAGCACGACTATCACCTACATGAGTAATGTACATTTCGTGTGCAACAGGCAATGCCATGACTAAAGTCGTGCCCATACGCTGCCGCCCTTGGCGATTTTCACTGTCATTGCGCTGACTAATTTTGTCATTGGCAATTGCCACTGCTTTTTCTAGGTCATTCAGCAGTAGTGAGGGGTCTATGTGGTCGTAGGGAACTTTTGTTAATTGCTGTACCTGCTGCTGGATCGTTTCAATGGCTAAATTTGAGGCGACATTGCCACCTTCGTGACCACCGATGCCATCACAGACGATTGCTAAAGCTGTTGGCTGGGGTGGTTTGCTGATCAGAGTTCCACTGGGAGGGCTACAGGCATCTTCATTGCGTTGGCGACTGGGACCAGTGTCGGTTTTGGTGATAATTTTGATCGTGGGTGTTTGCGATCGCCCTAATTGTGCCAGTCCCTGATCTAAAACTGTAATCAATTGGTCAGTTGAGTTAATCTCTCCCTGAATTAAAGAAAGGCTAACCTGCTCAACAAATTCAGTTATGGCTGGTTTGCTATCACTAACCAACTGCTGCCAAAATTCACCTAACTGCGGCAATTCTGGTGATATTTCACTGTCGAAACGCAAATCCAACAACCGGACTAACGAGCCTTCTACCCGTAATACAGATGAGTCAAGCAAGCTAGAAGCGACACCTTCACTTGCCAGAGGTTGCCACAGATGAGCTATTTGCCATAACCAATTGAGTTGGCGCATCGATGTTGCATCACGCCAAGCGGTGGTTAACTCGCTGCCCAAATATACTTGGATTGTGTCATCTACTAATAGTGGCGGTTTAAATAGTGGCGGTTTTTCTAAGAGTAATATTTCTCTTTCATGGGAAGATCCGTCAGCTATAAAAATCACTCCATATACCTGTGGTACGTGTAAGCGATAGGGAATGAGTCTCAGATAAGCTCTTAGAGGCTGTAAATTCTCTAACTCAGGTGTTAGCGCTAAGAAACCAGGTTTCGTGTCTAAAAGAATAAATTTATCAACGACTAAATAGCGATCGGCTAATATTTCTCCAGGGCTACCCACACTTGGGCCATCTACCACAGCCCAGAGATAATTTTTGGGTAAGGGCGTGGAACATCGCTGGCAAAACTTGTGAGTCAGGGGGTTGGCAGCCTGACAATTTTCGTTTGGACAGTAGAGCGTTGCCGCGTCATTTTCCATAGTTTTCGCACCGATCAGCGATTGGCAATTTCTTTAACAGCATTAGTAGGGACAATCTAGACCGCTCATCTTTCTTAAAATTGACATACCCAGACTTTAGATGATGATTTTAGCTGGCGGATATCAGCAGGTGCTAATACTTAACTTATCTAAAAAACACGCTCCTAAGTCAACCCTCCAGCCTCATCATAGCTTCTATTGCTCTGTGACTCTCAATCGCCAAAGCAACTAGCTCCAACCCTGTTAACAAAGCATAACCCAAGCATAACTGCGCCCCAAGCTTTTGCTGAATTATCGCATCATCAAGAGGCAGAGAATATAGGGATTTATTTAGTTTATAAGTAGGATAGCAACAATTAACTTTAATTAAGAATTAAGAATAGCAAATATAGTTTTGGCAAAAGTACCGGATGAATTTCCCCTTCCTACGTCGGGAAGGGGGATTTTGCTGATGAGTTGCTTGAATTGTCAGAAGGGTTCAGCCAGACTCTTAGCAACTTTTTAGCTTACTTGTTTGTCGTCAATTGCAACTTGGGGGACTCCCATGCTGTAGTTGGTAACGCGCGCAGACAGATTGTAGCTGATTTCGCCGCCTTGCAGGAGCGATCGCAGATAATGCTCTAAGTCTGACCCCACACGGCGCAAATTATAGTCCGTGAGGTCTGCGCCACTGGATGCTTCTACTAGTTCATCAAATTTTCGATAAACTTTTTGCAGCGCGTCTTCATTCCAGTTAAATTCGTTATCTGGGTCAATATCTAACGTTAAGACCTGTTGACTTGGAACTAGGTCGCCATCCCGGTCAATTTCGCCTGCAAAAATGCGGACATGACGGGTTGTGGACTTGAGCAACATCGGGTTATCCATAAAAGGGTGTAAGATTTGGGTGGATTACACTGAAATTATTGTAAACGCTATATTCAAGCTTGAATGCTCTCAATTTACAAGCTTTGAACCCAGTTTCAAAAGGGTATATTGAATGGGCATAAGTAAAAATATCACCTGTACTGAATTAACTTACTCCTTCTGTTATGAGTTCAAGACACATTTAGCAGCTCGTACTGTCAGTAGTCCAATTATTTTTCTGTAAAAATTACTTTTTCATTTAGGGTATACAAACAAGTCAAAGTGGTGTGTGAATCTTAACTACTGCTAGGATTTTCTTACTTATAAAGCCTAAAACCCAGTAAGGTGAAGCACTCACAAGGAATAATTTGATCTGTGTACATTTTTTTCTTGAGAACAAAAGTTTTTACCTTAATAATTCTGCTGACGAATTTCTTCGGAATTTTCTATTGCAAAAAACGTACATCAAGTAATTTCACTGAATAGTGCTACATCGACCTCTGGCTGTAATAAGTTCAAAAAAATTAAGCGATTTTACTTACGTATAAACACCAAAATTAAAGTAACAAGTCCAACTGTTATTGACGTTCACATAAAGTTGATGTAAAAAGCTTTAAAAAGGTTGAACAACTTCTTACAGAAACTTTATTGTGTAGAATCTTAAAAACTGAATAATAGTTATGGCTTACCATAAGCTACATCTGGCACAAGAACATCAGAATCTAGACAGTGAAAATTTAGCTTGTAAATAAAACACAGGAGAGTGAAATGGATTACAAAAGTGATTGATGAAGAAAAATTCTTAATTCAAGCACTTTGGATTCAAAAGAGATATAAAGAATTTTTGCTGGACATCTACCTCCTTACCCTCATGACAACCAAGTAAAGGAATCTCAATAGTTATGAACTCCAAAGCATTACCACGCCAGATAAATAATCTCGAAGTAGGTGTTTATGAGTGCGAAATCCATCTCAAGTTCCGGTTGATTGAGGAAAAGAGTCTATTGAGCGATCGCGAGCAACTCTTACAAGTGCTACTTGATGCTTTGACCGAAGGTTCTGATGACTTTCTAGAGACGCTACAAGCGTCCGTTAAAGCGCAGGAAGTGTCTGAGTTTAAAGCTTCACCTCAAATGCGCCGTCAGCTTATGCGCTTGCGTAATGCTGCTGAAAATCCACAAACTTAAAAGTGTAATTTAAGTAGTGAGAAGCATGAATTGGGCATCAAATCAAGTGTTGATCCCATAGCCCCGTTGCAATAAAAACTAAGCAGCAAGTAGAATTCATCAAATATTGTGATTTCTACTTTGTGAAAGTCTTATTTAGCAGCACAAAGTCCCAGGAACAGTTTCCTCTATTAAAAAACTTTGTAGCAAAGGGTACTGGTAGAATCTGAGAGTCAACTCAACCGGGTGCATTTTACCGAGTTTTTATCAAAAAATTGCAGGAAGAAAAAACCTGTGTCTTTACAGATGGGGAATTGGACAACAGGCGCAAATCCAATGAAAACCTAAAAGACCAAAGTAAACATAAATAACCTTACTTTTAGCTTTTTACTTTAGCTAAGTGCCTGATTTGCCAAAATACTTATGTTTTATCTATTACCAGTATTAGGTTATGGTTTGGCAGCCAGTTACCTATTACTAATTACCCAGAGGCAGGGAGCAGGGGGCAGGGAGCAGAGGGGAATAAGGGGGATGGAGAAAACAATATAATCAATGCCCAATGCCCCATGCCCAATGCCCCATACCCAATGCCCAATACCTATTTAGCCAGACCGTGTTCTAGAGCAAAACGAACTAACTCTGTACGGCTATTAGTGCCAGTTTTACTAAACAAACGGCTGACGTACTTTTCTACATTGCGGACGCTGGTTTCCAAACGACGGGCGATTTCTTTATTCATCAACCCTTCAGCGACCAAGTTTAAAACACTTTGTTCTCTGGGAGTCAAATCAATTTTAAAAGGGGCTGGCGATTGGGAAATGGCATTTCTTTGGGTTAATAATGCTTTAATTTGGGCAATTTGATTGGCTAGTTCAGCAAGATCGGGTGTTTCAGTGTCATCTCCTGTAGTTTTAGCCTTAGCATCACGGCGGGCTAGTAAATTTTCGACTATGGCCACTAACTCATCAGGATCGAAGGGTTTGGGTAAATAGGCATCAACACCAGCATGATAGCCTTGAATGCGATCGCCAGTCATACCCTTAGCAGTTAAAAATACTACTGGCAATGCTTGAAAGCGGGGGTCTTCTCGCAGTTGCTTGAGGAACTGATAGCCATCCACCTGAGGCATCATGACATCGGATATCACTAAGTCAGGTGTATTCATCTGCATCCATTCCCAACCTTCAAGGGCGTTACTGGCGACTTGAACGCTGAAACCGCTCTCTTGCAAATAGTCTTTCACGGCTTCCCGTATCCCTGGTTCATCATCCACCAGTAACAATTGTGCTGACATTTAAGATTTCCTTGAGTTTTCCTTTTTCCAATTTAGCGAAAGTTGACAGTCATTGAACATTCTGAATTTATCTCTACAGCCCCTAAAACTTCTAAAGTTGACATCTTGGCCTCGTTCAACCCTTTAACCTTTGTAATCATCCTCCCTTCATAAGGACGGGCTGACTGCAAAGTTTAGGGACTTCCAAATAAAAAAATACAATTATTGATTGTGGGGTGGGCAACATGAGCGCCACATTAACTGGGCGCTCATGTTGCCCACCCCACAAGATTGGATAATTATGTGGAAAAAGTATTTGCCAAAAAGCCAGGGTTTTTGCCGGATAAAGAAAACCGAGTTCTTAATTTTGGATAAAGTCGAGCGAAGAAAGCGGGAACGACTGCATGAGACATATTTATATTTTTGATTGGCAACCCTACAAAATACTACATACATTTTTCTGCAAAATAGCACGTACTATTATGCGATCGCACCATACAAATTAGGCAACTATATATGCATAAATAGTGAATGCATTACCTAGTCATTTCCCTTAATCTGAGTATTAAAGAAACGGTTCATAAATCGAAAAATACAAAAAGTATAAATTTATTAACCGTTGCTGATAAAATTTTTGTAATCTTTATTGACTCAGATGAAGAGGTTGATCATGTTTTCTAAACTAGTTCGCAATACAGTTTTAGTAACAACTTTAGCATTGCCAATAGTACCATTAGCCAGTCAAAATGCTCTTGCAAATGACATCCGTGATTTCTTGGTTTACAACAACAATGAGTTAGAAATTACTCAACTATATGTATCCTCAGCAAAATCTAGATATTGGGGTAATAATATTCTCAATTCAGATATTGTTAACGGTTCATTTGACATGATTACATTTGGTAATAGCAGTAATCAATGTACCAGAAGTGTTGAATGTTAGAAAAAATCCGATAAAAATAACCCAAAATATGGTAATTTTGGGCGAAGGCTTAAAATATATTAGTTTGATTGTGATTATAAATTCATTTCCCGAAATTGTCAAAGGTATCCTGAGAGGACTGCCAAAAAATGATTATCCAGTATTGAACAGTCGTTTGTTCTTTGAGTGCTGGCTATCTTATGCCCTGGATAACAGTTTAACAAGTATGAGAGATTTATTTAAAAGATTAAATAACACAGGATTTGATGTAGACATTTCTACTTTTTCCAAAGCGAATTCTCACCGTAGCCAAAAAACTTTTCAAGAAGTTTATCAGAAATTGAATGAAGTAGTACAAAACAATTGGAAACTAGAGTTTGACGATGTGACTGGATTAATCAAAGTTGGTGCATCTGATGATGCTCAAGCTTATAGAGTGATTAATTTTTGTGATTTAGAAACGAAAACTGAGTTTCGCTTAGTAACTAATTTACCAGAGTCGGGAGATGCAGCTGTTGATGATGATGAAATTAGAGATATTTATCGATTACGTTGGGGTGTTGAACTATTGTGGAAGTTTTTAAAAATGCACTTAAAACTTGACAAATTAATTACCAAAAACGTCAATGGTATCACCATACAAATTTATGTTAGCTTGATAGCTTATTTGATTTTACAGCTTGTATCTATTCCCGCACAATGGGGATATACACTATTAGATAAATTCCGCTATTTACAATCTTGTATGTGTCAAAAAATCAGTTATGTTCATTGGTTTGAGGAGATGATATTTTGTTGAATAATTTAGGCTTTTGATAATTAGTATAACTATTTATGTAAAGTTTTGTATCAGCATTCAACATTTTTGTCAATGTACCTATGATGTTAAAGCAATTTATAGCGATGGCACTTATGATCTCATGCGTCAAGCTAATCTTTACAGCACCTATGGAATAACTTTTTACGGTCATGGAGGCGACTATCAAGAAGATTAGGAATTTCCCAATGGGATTTTGATGATTGCATAAAAGTGCAATCATCAAGAAATCTATTATGGTATTTTAATTAAATAATAATATTCTCTTCCACGCTGAGGTCTGGGAACACAATTACAGAGGCTCTACTAGTATCATGTCTTCTTGATTACTAATTAAACAGAAGTCTGATATAGCACTAGACACTATCTTTTACAGATTATATAAACAATGGGTTCCTACCTTCGATTTCAAAAGCTTTTTTTCATATTATTTTCCTGCATCAACATCACTCCAATCGCAGTATTTGCCCAATCGACACCCCCATCTGGAATCACAATTCCCCCCAATATTCCAGGGAAAGTGGAAGAAACCATTCCTCAACCATCACCATCACCAAGTATTGCTCCCACTCCACCTGCACCAACTGTTCCTATACTCCCATTACCCCAACAGGAAAATCAACCCAATACCACTTTTCCTAGCGGCGAAAGTTTCTTTGTCAAAGAAATCCAAATTACAGGCTATTCTGTTTTAAAAGATGAAATCATCAAGTTAAAACAAACCTTAGAAAATACAAATATTACATTTGAGCAATTATTGCAACTGCGATCGCAAATCACCAAACTCTATGTTGATAATGGCTATATCAGCAGTGGTGCATTTATTCCCAACAATCAAGATATCGCTAGCGGTGTTGTGCAAATCCAAGTTGTAGAAGGCGAACTTGAAGGAATTTCCATTTTAGGGTTACAAAGATTGCAAACTGCATACGTGCGTTCCCGGATTGCACGGCTGGCGGGTAAGCCTTTAAACCAAAAACGTCTCGAAGAAGCACTGCAATTATTACAACTTGACCCCGTAATTGAACGAGTCAATGCTGAGTTAACCGCAGGTAGCACCCCAGGTAGCAATATTTTACAGGTGACAATCAGGACTTACGCAACTGGCACAGTGCGATGCCTGCGGCGGGCGTAGCCATCGCATTTATATAGTACATAAATACTATATAAAAGTGGCATACCCAAAGGAAATTGATGAAATTAGTAACAGTAATCGGCTGTGTTAAGTATTCATCAAATTATGAGAAAATTAGCTGAGGATGCATAAAATCAATCCTATAGGTTTATGAGATTTACTAAACTTAATTATTGCCAGTACTTGTTAAGTAGTCAGATTAATTATACTCTCACAAATTTGGCGGAGCATTTAGAGCAGATCAGTCACGATAAAATCAACCGTTATTTAAATAACGAAAAATTAACACCTCGGATTCTTTGGGATAATGTCAAAGATTTAATAGAAATAAATGATAATGCGTATTTGGTTTTTGATAACACAGTAATTGATAAACGATACGCTGTGGAAATAGAGCCAAGTAAACGCCAGTATAGTGGCAACGAGCATGGTGTAATTCAAGGAATTGGGCTAGTAAATTGTGTATATGTCAATCATGAAATCGGAAAGTTTTGGGTAGTTGACTATCGAATTTATGATCCAGATAGAGATGGTAAAACAAAGATAGACCATGTGATGGAGATGCTGCAAAACCTTGTGTATAATAAGTTTTTGCCATTTAAAGCTGTCTTGATGGACACTTGGTATGCCACAAAAAAATTGATGTTATATATAGATGGGTTAGGGAAATATTATTATTGTCCTCTGAAACGTAATCGACTGGTTGATGATACGTCAGGTCAAAAAGATTATCAAAGAATTGAATTGTTATTTTGGGATGAAAAGGAGTTAGAATTAGGTAAACTAGTTAAAATAAAAAAGTTTCCTCAAGCTAAAAAAGTGAAACTATTCCGGGTAACTGTCTCCACCGACAGAACGGATTTTATCGCTACAAACGATATATCTCAAGATTCTACGGACGTTGTACAAAAAGTGTGTAAAGTTCGATGGAAGGTTGAAGAGTTTCACCGAGAATTAAAACAATTGACTGGCATTGAATCATGTCAATGCCGTAAAGGACGTATTCAAAGAAATCATATTGCCTGCGCTATTTTAGTTTGGCTTAGACTCAAAGATTTAGCTTATAAAACTGGTCAAACAATCTATCAAATTAAGCATGGATTGTTATCAAATTATTTAGTTCAGCAACTAAAACGTCCGGCTGTTCCCATGTTTATCGTGTAGTTGTTTGGCGCGCGGCGCGGTTACACCGTGCCATTGCTTGTGACAGTTGCGTAAGTCCTGTGAAAAAATAAGCACTACGTCCCGCGCTGATGTTAAATTCTTGAAAACTGTGAAATAGATTGATTTGGCGAGTTGCACCACCAGCAATTACTTCAATTGGTAGCCCTTGAAAGTTGTCTATAACTTGAGAAGACTCAGCCCCAAGTGTGTTATCAGGCACGATATTACTTTGCTGTGCCTGGGTTTTGCTAGTGAGGAGACTTACACTTAAGCAGCCCAGCAACCCTGCCAAACCAAACTGCAAACACCTGTTTAATCCGTAGTTGCTCGTCATTGGGTGCTATTTATATAGATTACTTGAGTATCTAATAGAACTGCACCTTTGAATCATTAACAACGTTAATTATGCAGTTTTCTGCAATGGTGCGATCGCATTTTTGCATTCTTCAGGTATCAAAACTGCACACAAACAAGCAGAAAAAGTGGATGTGTAGCATGAAGATGTCGGATATTGTGTAACTCATCGGCACCAGTAAAACTACTGAACGTTAATTAGTCCCTTGCTTTTTAGGCTAAGTAATTACACAATTTAAGGTTTTTACAAGTCAATTACATATTTTAGCCTGAATTACCAATTCATTAGTCACAGCTTTTAAAAATATGGATACGCTTCGTTTAAGTAAAAACACTTATAGTAAAACTGCATTTCCTTTTGTACACAATTCTGATGATGCTGTGGTTGTAGGCGATCGCTATCTCACTATCGAAGAAGTAATTAGTGTAGCGCGTTATGGGGCACAGGTACGTTTAACTGACAACCTCAAAAGTTTAGCCAATGTCCAAGCATCCTGTGATTTTATTCACGATGCGGTTGAATCTGGCGAGCCGATTTATGGGGTGACAACTGGTTTTGGTGGTATGGCCAACGTGGTGATTTCTCCTGAATCTGCGGCTTTGCTGCAAAATAATTTGATGTGGCATCACAAGGTGGGTGCAGGAAAAAAATTACCTCTGGCTGATGTCCGTGCTGCGATGCTTCTCCGTGCAAACTCCCACATTACTGGTGCATCGGGAATTCGTTTGGAACTTATCAAGCGGATGCTGGTATTTTTAAATGCTGGTGTTATGCCCCATGTCTGCGAATTTGGCTCAATCGGTGCGAGTGGTGATTTAACGCCTTTAGCATATATCACTGGGGCATTGATTGGTTTAAATTCTAACTACACCGTAGATTTTAACGGTGAAGAAATGGATGCACCAACAGCACTGAAAAAGCTGGGTTTAGAGCCATTGCAATTACTTCCAAAAGAAGCAGGGCAAACGCATCTTATTTACTAATAAAAACTGAGGAAGATTTAAAAATGATCTACCGCTCAAGCTGCTACATACAAATTCACTTTCACTGGTGAAGAAGCCAACGGTTACTTTATTTATGATACTGCTACCAAAGGTGAAACAAAATCGCCCTACATGACTCAATATTACGGTGGAGGGCGCGATTATAAAGTCGATTTAGGAGACAAAGGATTATTTCAAGGCACAGTTAGTAATGCCATTGTTTTTCTGCCACGAGAAGAAGATCAAGTCTTAGCAAAAATTCGAGCGCAACACGATAAACAATATGGCAAACATGACGAGTATAATGTTTTATTACCTGCCGATCTCTTCCTTTTACAAGTACGTAACTTTGAACGAAAGCCAAAGTCCAGTTATTCCCTAGTTAGCTATTTTAAGTATCCCCAAGAAACGTTCAATGGATCTACAAAACTACCAATAGCAGTTCCCCTAAAGGCTGAAATAGAAGTATTTCCCAAAGTAGATTTTCTCAAAACATTAGGTAAAGCTTTGGTTAAAGCAGCCGTACAAACCAAGATAGAAAAGATATCTGATGAAGATGTAGAGACGTTGCCCTACAACGTTTTTACAAGCCGATAACTATTACTTGTAAAAAAGAGGAAAGAATAATGAACTTTATGCACTATCAGTGAGATTTCGCTATCCTGAAAACACCTTTCAAAATTCTGTAGCTCAAACAAAAAATGTTCCTCATCAGGCATTAATGTCTGTTCACCCATACTGGAATTTTCCTATAACTATGGGGAAAGTCAAATTTGAACAACCTGTTAAAACATCCATTGAAGATATTTTTTAATTGCCAAAAAATCAATATGATGGTGTTGGTGCAAGCAATTAGTAATTTTGCAACTCTCAGCTTAAGTGTTTTTTCTCGGCAGAAAATGTTAATATACAACGCAGCTTAGATTTTTATACTTCTATTTACAGACAAGAAATTGGTATAATTAGCCGTTTAATTGCTCAATCTGCGCCGATTGTAGATATTATGCTGGCTACACAAGCACGACGAGATGCGATCGCACGATTAGGAATTACCAGCAACAGATTAGCTCACTCACTACATTAAATACGTAAAATTATATATGAAGCAAAAACCAGATGTGTCTATTAAGCCACTAAAGCGAATTTTGACAATGTTGCTAAAATACCCAGTAATGGTATTAGCTGCGATCGCTAGTTTATTAATGACGATAGTTGCTAATATCGCTGCACCTCAAATTATACGCTGGGGAATTGATGCTGGTATTGCCAAAAATAACTTACAAGTGATTTTGACTTGTGGGGGATTGATGGTTTTGGTGGCTTTAATTCGGGGATTGTTCAATTTTGGACAAAGTTTTTTTTCAGAGATAGTATCTCAAAGTATCGCTTATGACATCAGGAATAAATTTTTTAGTCAAGCCCAGCATTTAGATTTAAGCTACTACGATCGCACGCCCACATCACAACTGCTCACACGTATTAATAATGACATCGAACAAATTCGCGTTTTTATTGGTGCAACCTTGCTGCAAATTTTTGGTGCTGCGATCGTATTATTCAGTAGTGCGACAATTTTGCTACTCATGAATTGGAAGTTGGCACTTGTAGCATTAGCAATTATCCCGATTTCCTTCATTTTATTAGGCGGATTTTTTCAAAAGAATACTTACTTGTTTACTCAAGCACAGAGGCAGCTAGATGATTTAAACGCAATTTTAAAAGAAAATTTACTCGGTGTGCGTGCAGTCAAAGCTTTTGTGCGTCAAAAAACAGAAATAAAACGCTATGCAGTTGCTAATGAAGATTTCCGCACAACAAGTATCAAAACAATTTATGCACTGCGAGATACATTTCCCATAATTTTTTTAGCGAGTAATTTACTTGCAGTTGCTATTTTTGGATACGGGGGTTTAGAGGTAATCAGCCACAGCTTTTCTATTGGCGAACTAGTTGCCTTTAATTCCTATTTAGTATTTATCATTCAACCAATTTTTCAGACAACTTTTGCATTTCAATCTGTTGCTCAGGCATCAGCATCAGCCACTAGAGTTTATCAGGTGATAGATGCAGAAATTGCCATCAAGGAATCTCCCAATGCAGTCTTTTTGCAAAGATGCGAAGGAAAAATTTCTTTTGAAAATGTTGATTTTCGCTACCCAGAAGTAAATGAGAATACTTTAAATAGTATTTCATTTGAAATCCAGCCAGGGCAAACAGTGGCAATTTTAGGTACGACGGGAGCAGGTAAAAGTACACTTGCTAAATTAATTCCACGTTTTTATGATGCAACAAACGGAATAGTAAAGGTTGATGGGTATGATGTCCGCTCTTTAAATTTAGTCAGTTTGCGTTCTCACATTGGTTTGATTTCTCAAGAAGCAAGTTTATTTTCTGGAACCATCCGTGAAAATATCGCTTATGGAATACCAGATGCACCTCTTTCAAAGGTAATTGAAGCAGCTAAGTTTGCTCAAATTCACGATTTTATTATTAGCCTCCCTGATAGTTACGATACTGTTATCGGCGAACGAGGAATTGGCTTATCGGGAGGGCAGAAGCAAAGAATTACTATTGCTCGGATATTGCTAAATGATTACAAAATTCTGATTGTAGATGATAGTATTTCTGCTGTTGATGCGAAGACAGGAGCATTAATTCAAGAAGCCTTCAAAGCTCTGATGGAACAGCGTCAATTTACTATAATTTTTCTCACTCAACGGATTAATAATATGGTAAATAATGCTGACCAAATTTTCATAATTGATCGAGGTAAATTAGTTAAAATATCTTCTGGTGCAGAGCTGATTGAAAATGCCATCTTAAAAAACTAGTTAAGCTAATGAGCATTTAAGTTGCATAATACCAGGGCTGAAGCCCTTACTACAAGCGAATCAGTCTGGAAAAATGAATGACGATTAGCTTATTTATAGAAATGCTAATTTTTGATCTCTATAAAATTATTTATATCTCAAATCAACCTTGCCATACTCTCTAACATAAAATTGCCATCCATGAACAGAAAAATTAATATTTTTGAATCGGTATCACAAGTAAATGCACCATTACCTGTTATCCGCCGCTTCAGTCAATATTTTCGTCCATATATCAAAGAGATTCCCATCATTCTGGGAATAATTATTATTAGCTCTATTACCCAAACAATAGCACCTTTGCTTACTGGTTGGTCGATAGATAACTTGATACTTAAAGGCAATTGGTTAGGACTGTTATGGATGCTAATTGTATTAACAATAGTATACCTTACGGGGTTTTTATCCAATCGGACTTTGATTGTTAAAGTTGGTGTAATTATGCAGCATTTACTCGCGCAATTACGCCAAGATATCATGAACAAATTACAAACATTACCCCTTAGCTTTTATGATAAAAGTAAAGTGGGTGATTTAATGAGTCGCCTGCTGAGTGATGTTAATACTTTAAATCAAGTATTTAGCCCTATGCTACCGCAAGTTATTGGAAGCTTTTTTGGCTTATTAGCAAGTGCAATATTCATGCTTTCCATCAACTTGCAATTGGGTTTAATTACTAATCTGATTGTGCCAATTATGTTCTTAACAACTGCATTTTTTGCCAGATTAGCGAGGGCAAAGTTTCGCATTACTAGACAAACAATTTCTCAACTTTCAATTAAATTAGAAGAGAATATTAGCAATATTCAAGAAGTTCAAGCATTTAACCGGGCAGAAATCAACATTCAAGAGTTTAAAAAAATTAACGCAGATAACCGAAATGCTAATATCAAAGCAACAGCAATTACTGCTGCTTTCCTGCCAACAATAGACTTATTGAATACACTTACTTGGGGAATTGTATTAGCTTATGGTGGCTTTCTCGTTTATAAAAATATCATGACTGTGGGAGCTGTTACCGCATTTTTGTTTTACGTCCAGCAATTTTTTCAACCCATCCAACTTATCACTAACTTCTATACTCAAGCACAATCTGGATTAGCCGGATTAGAAAGAATTTTTCTACTTTTGGATGAGCCAGTCCAACTTGAAGATACCACAGACGCGATCGCCTCCGGCGGGCACAACGCGATCGCAATGCCACCAATTCAGGGTAAAGTTCAATTTGAATCTGTCAATTTTGAGTATAAACCTGGTCAAAAAGTTTTAGAAAATGTAACTTTTGACGCTGAACCAGGACAAGCGATCGCATTAGTCGGAGCTACTGGTGCAGGGAAAACTACTATAATTAGCCTACTCTCGCGCTTCTATGATGTGTCAAGCGGTGCTATAAAAATTGACGATATAGATATCCGAAAAGTTACACAAGCAAGCCTACGTCGTCAAATTGGTGTTGTCTCGCAAGATACCATGATTTTTAGTTGTAGTGTTGCCGAAAATATTGCCTTTGGCAATCCCCAAGCAACAACGGCAGAAATTGAAGCGGCGGCAAAGATTGCAAATATTCATGACTTTACCTTGACCTTACCCCAAGGCTATGAAACGCAATTAGGAGAAAGGGGGATAAATCTTAGCAAAGGACAACAACAGTTAATCAGCATCGCCCGCGCAGTTTTGGTAAACCCGCGCATCTTGATTTTGGACGAAGCAACTAGTAACATTGATAGCCAAACAGAGAACTTAGTTCAACAAGCGATCGCTAATTTACTTCAAGGTCGCACTAGCTTTATCATCGCTCATCGTCTGGCTACAGTCACTAACGCAGACAAGGTATTAGTCATCGAGCAAGGACAAATCATCGAACAAGGCACACATACACAATTGATGGAGCAAAGGGGAGTATATGCAAACCTTTATTCTCTACAACTAGTAAATAATATCAAAACTAGCTTGAAAATAGGTTCTAGAAACTAGTATAGAGGGTTAGTAAACTGCGTAGCAGCTTAATACTATTCCACGAAATGTTCTGATACAAATAATTTGTCTCTAATTCTTTCCCCCTTCTCCCTGCTCCCTTCCCCCTGCCCCTCATCTCCCCAATCCCCCTTGGTGTTCACAATGAAAACCTTTATGCTCCCAAGCTTGCATATCTACTTCAGCAAGCTTTGTCACATTTGAGCATTCCGGTTGAATAATTTGACTTAAAATTGCCCACAATAGGCTACGCGTTAAATCTAATCCAGTTTTGCCCCAAGATTCATTATTGCCAGGAATGCCCGACTCCTCAACAATTTCAGGCTCTACCCAAATACCATGAGCGCCCAAGAGAATCTGTGCCATCCATTTAGCTCTGGGTAAGTGACTTGGCGAAGTAATCAACATGACTTTATGCACTCCCCAACGCCGGAAAATTGGAATACCATAATAAAAATTTTCAAAGGTAGAATTCGCGCACTTTTCTAACCAAACGTTTTGTAACTCTACTAATTGCGGCTGAAAAATTAACCATATACAGGGGTCTGGGGAACCATGAGAAATTAAAATTGGGGTTTGCGGGTATTGTTTTGCTAGTTGGGCCACATAAGTTTCTCGACGAATACTGCCACCAAGCACGAAGAAGGCATCTACTGGCTGTGAAGAAGCAAAAACTAAGGTTATAGTAGTAAAAATCAGCCAAGTGCCTAAGACAAAGTACAATACACCAGTTAGTTTTTGTAACAATTGCCACAGATTAGCAATTTTTTTTTTAATAGAAATTAACGATTTGATGGTAAATTTACGTTTCATGACTTCGGTAAGAAAACCTGATTTAATAGCTGTCTAACAAGGCTGCAATTAAGCGATCAAAGTGCTATCTTATAAAAGTAATGAATCAGTACAAACATGACGCTAATCAAAGTGTCACATCTTCAGTATAGCCTTCCGGAGACGGCTAAAAAGCTGAGAAATGGTTGTTAATAATGCAGTATTTTCGGCATCATTACAACGATAAAAATGATGAAGAAAGCATAGCTTAGTTTGGGGTATAAAAACTTAAAAATTTCTGGAAAGCCTGATTGCTAAACTGTCAACAACACAATTATTCCAGTTAATATACATGAACCAATCTGCGAAAAGTTACTCACCGCTCCAAGTAGCCTTGATTGGTGGAGCGATCGCTACGACTGCTACGATGTCTGTATTCGGCTCCGCTTGGACTCGTGGTGTCCGTGCCGCCTTAGCTCTACAAGACAGCCCGAAAATGATAGTTGACCAAGTTTGGCAACTGGTAAATCATGAATATGTTGATGGTAAATTTAATCAACAAGATTGGCAAGCAACTAGACAAAGCCTATTGAGCAAAGACTATTCTTCCCGGGAAGAAGCATACACTGCCATCCGCGAAGCTTTACAAAAGTTGGGAGATCCTTACACTCGATTCATGGACCCCAAACAGTTTGAAGCCCTAACTAGCCAAACATCTGGGGAAGTTTCTGGTATTGGCGTGCGGATGGAAGTAAACGAAAAAACTCAGCGCCTGACTGTCGTCGAAGCCATAGAAAATTCTCCAGCACTGAAAGCTGGGATCAAAGGAGGCGATGAAATTTTGGCAATTGACGGCAAATCCACTCTCAAAATGAAAGTGGATGACGCTTCCAAGTTAATTCGTGGCAAAGCAGGTACTCCCATCAAACTACGGCTGGGACGAGCAGGGCAAAATGCCTTCGAGTTGAAACTGACAAGAGCAAGTATTGAAGTACCAACAGTACGTTATACCCTCAGACAAGAAGGAAATCGCCGCGTTGGTTATATCCGTTTGCGGGAATTTAGCGCCCACGCCGCAGAGCAAATGCAACGAGCCATCCGCGATTTGAACACTAAGAAAGTTGATTCTTATGTCTTAGATTTGCGGGGAAATCCTGGCGGGTTGTTACAAGCGAGCATTGAAATTGCTCGGATGTGGTATAATGACGGCGGAATTGTCAAAACAGTAGACCGTGTGGGCAGCACTGAAGAAACTAAAGCTAATCGCACTGCTTTAACAAATCGTCCCTTGGCAGTATTAGTGGATGGTAATTCAGCTAGTGCTAGTGAAATTCTCACAGGGGCACTCAAAGATAATAAGCGGGCGGTAGTCGTAGGTGGTCAAACCTTTGGTAAGGCCCTAGTCCAGTCAGTTCATGAACTTGCAGATGGTTCCGGCTTGGCTGTCACCATTGCCCATTACTACACTCCGGCGGGAACAGATATTAACCATAAAGGGATTGCCCCAGATGTCAAGCTAGACTTGACAGAGGCACAAGAGCGGCAGTTAGCTTCTAATCCAGATTTAATCGGAACTAAGAGCGATCCGCAATATGCCAGAGCGATCGCCATTTTATCAAATAACAACTTCGCCCAGCCGCCAGCAAATCAGCCCGCTCGACCCATGAGCCGCGCCGATAACCTGAAATTTTAAATTGATGCAAATGATTTCTTCGCAGGTGTTTATATAGTAGTATTCCCAAATCCAGATTTTTGGAGTTACGAAAACTGCTTAATATACCGTTCTAAGATTTCGGTTTGGGAATACTAGTTAGTAATCCCATCTCTCAAATCTCAGATTTATGAATCATCAGCCAGTTGATGCAACCACCGCCACCAGCCTTTTACCAATGGTGTCGGTGGTTGTTCCTATTTATAACGGTGAGGCGGATTTACCAGAGTTAATCAATTGTCTCTTGTCTCAAACTTACCCAAAAGACCGGGTAGAGTACTTATTGGTAGACAATAACAGTAGCGATCGCACTCTCACCATCCTCAAAACATCTGCCGAAAACTGCCCAATTACAATTCGCCCCTTGAGCGAAAACCAAATTCAAAGCTCTTATGCTGCTCGTAATACTGGGATTCGCGCTGCTGTGAGCGAAATTATAGTTTTTACCGATGCAGATTGTCGCCCACAACCTCAATGGTTAGAAGCATTAATTCAGCCTTTTGTCAACAAAGAAGTAGTAATTGTCGCTGGTGAAATTTTGCCGCTACCAGGTAAAACTCTACTAGAACAACACGCAGACCGTGAAGAAACTCTGTCGCAAAAGCATACCCTTAACCATGCCTTTCGTCCTTATGGACAAACCGCTAATTTGGCGATTCGACGCATTGCCTTAGAAAAAGCGGGTTTATTTCGTCCTTATCTTACCACTGGTGGCGATGCCGATATTTGCTGGCGGATTTTGGGTGAAAACATCGGGCGTTTGGAATTTGCCCCAAATGCGATCGTTCAGCACCGCCACCGCGCCACACTTAAAGAACTGCAAAGTCAATGGCGGCGCTATGGACGCTCAAATCGCTATCTGCACGAACTACACGGTGTAGATTTGATGCGAGAAATTACACTTAAAGAATGTGGCTATCGTTTGGCACGTTGGTTATTGAAGGAAGTACCACGAGATATTAAAAAGGCGTTGGCGCAGCCCGCCGCAGGCATCGCGAGTCAAGCCACCCTTGTAGATTTATTAAATACTCCCATTGGTTTGTTCACAGCGAGGGCACGTACTGCTGGGCAACAAGACTCCAAATTACCAGAAAATGCCAAGATAATTGATCGGCTGTAAAAATACTAGGGAGTTTGCCAGGATAACTGCAATTCTTTCCATATCTACATCTCATATAGAAACCCGCTTTGATTTCTATTCGAGCAGCGTGGTGTAGCCATATTTACTTGGCTTAACAGAAAACGAGAAAGAAGGCTCATTGATTTGTACCTAGCTTCGCAAAAATCATCAATATAATATGAGATTGTTGGCAAATTTAGAGGGAGTCTAAACCATCATATCTAATCCATCTTAATTTCTTTCATTTCTGTGCGTTTCAACCCACTTGAGCTACTAACCCATAATTGATTGCAGCGCCGGAAAATATCACAAAATCAAGGCATTGCGGATGGGATGTTTCACTGATAAACAAATGCTCCTCTCAGCCCAATAGCATTGGTTGAACCCTAGAAATTTACTAAGTTATCGAACTACTGAATCTATCTTAAGAAGTATATTAAAAAACACGGAAAGCAAATATGCTATTATGAATAAACTATTACCTGTAATAAATTGTATTTAAAAGCATGTTTAAAAAGTTTCAAAAAATATAATTTTGTAGTTCTGATTTGGCTTGACTGCAAAAAAAAATCAAGATTTTACCTAGAACTGAGATATTTTTCTGTGCTAACTGTGGCAGCAAAAGACCTTTTTAAAACATCCTCTAATGAGCAATATGAACGTGGATGTATTTAGCCTACAGATAGAAAAATTGCACTCACAGATACAGAAACTATTGCAATGCAATACAACTAAGCCAAACTCAGAACAGGAAATCATAACAGAGGCTTTCGAGGAGCTTAACACCGCAATAGAAGAATTATTGACAGCCTCCGAAGAATTAAAGGTAACACGAGCGGAAGTAGAGAAAGAGCGCCAGCGTTACCAAGATTTGTTTGAGTTCGCCCCAGATGGTTACTTGGTAACTAATATCGTAGGTACAATCCAAGAGGCTAACCATGCAGCAGCAACCTTACTGGGTGTCAACCAAAAGTATCTAGTAGGTAAACCATTAATTCTATTTATTGCTCAACAAGACCGTCAGTTCTTTTGCTCTCAGATGAACAATTTTCAAGAGCTACTGAATTGGGAACTTAACCTACAACCACGGGGTGGAAAGCCTTTCCCCGCGATGATTAAAGCATCTGCTGCGTACAAATTACAAGGGAAGCAGGTTGGCTGGCGTTGGCTGTTGTGCAACATCAGTGAACGCAAAAAAACTGAAGAAATGTTGCATCAAGCTTACGATGAGTTAGAAATACGAGTAGCAGAACGGACAGCGGAACTGGTAAAAGCAAATCAGAAATTGCTAACTGAAATTACAGAGCGGAAACGAGCCGAGTCACAACTGCTGCACCTGGCGTTTCACGATATACTGACAGGTCTGGCAAACCGCGCTGCATTTATGAACCGCCTAAGCCATGCAATAAATTATTCAAAACGGCATTCAAATTATTTATTTGCTGTGCTATTTATCGACCTAGATCGATTTAAGGTGATCAATGACAGTCTTGGACACCTAAATGGAGATCAATTACTGCTTGCTACTGCAAGTAGGCTACAAGTATGTGTACGTTCTATAGATACAGCTGCACGCCTTGGAGGAGACGAATTTACAATTCTGCTTGAGGGAATCCAAGATGTGTCAGATGTCATCATAGTAGCTGAAAGGATTCAACAAGAACTGGCATTACCCTTTGAGCTTGAAGGACAAGAAGTGTTCATAACAGCAAGTATTGGTATTGCCTTGAGTTCGACACTAGATTATAAACATCCAGAAGAAGTATTGAGGGATGCAGATACAGCAATGTACCAAGCTAAGATGCAAGGTAGAGCGCGTTATAAACTATTTAACTCAGATATGTATGCTAATGCTCTGGCGAAATTGCAGTTAGAAACCGATTTACGCCGAGCAATTGAACGCCTAGAGTTTCGAGTTTATTATCAACCGATTGTTTCGCTCACCAAAGGCTCTATTTTGGGTTTTGAGGCTCTGTTGCGCTGGCAGCATCCAGAGCGTGGTTTGCTTAATCCAGCAGATTTTATTTCCCTAGCAGAAGAAACTGGACTAATTTTCTCCATTGGCAAATGGGTGTTGCATGAAGCTTGCCGCCAAATGCAAGCTTGGCGGATGTGCCATGATTCCAACTTGCTAGAAAAAATAAGTGTCAATCTCTCACTCAAGCAATTTTCCCAGCCAGATTTGATTGAGCAGATTGGGCAAATTTTACACTCAACTGGTCTTGATGCTGACACGCTAACACTAGAAATTACTGAAAGCGTAATTGTGGCAAATGGCGACAAGGTAAGTGCTACATTTTTGCAACTTCGAGAGATGGGTATTAAGTTATCGATTGATGACTTTGGTACGGGGTACTCCTCATTAAGTCGTCTTTATAACTTTCCAATTAGTGTGTTGAAGATTGACCGTTCTTTCATCAGCTTGATGAGCGCAAATAAAAAGAATTTAGAAATTATTGAAATAATTGTCACATTAGCGCACAAGTTGGGTGTGGATGTTCTAGCCGAAGGAGTAGAGACAAAAGAGCAACTAGCATTTCTAAGAAAGTTGAAATGTGAATATGGTCAGGGACATTTTTTCTCAGTTCCATTAAATAGTTCATCAGCAGAGGCATTAATAATGGCAAATCCTCACTGGTAAAGGTTATTAAAGAAAATAAAATTGGTTGGCTTTTTGGACGACTTATTCTACACTCCAAAAAAGGTTCAATAATCAGGTCGCCTTTTTTCCGTTGAATTAAATTAAGTTTGAATAATAATTTAATAAGAATAGTAGATTAGCTTGAGCAATAGTAAAACCTGTAAAAGTCTGAATCTTCTTGCTGTTTTAGATAAATTGCAGAAAACTGCACACTTTTAAAAAAATCAGTTTTTTCTGCTAATTTCTGGTAATTTAAACAATAAAAGCTAAATAAACATTTTATCTATGTGAAAAAATATGAAAGCTAAAAGTAAATATCTTAAAATATTATTCTCTGCGCGTTGGTGGATGCAGATGTTGCTGAAGGTTGGAAACCTCTGCAAGAGGCTAATTTATTTCTCTACTCAGCAACACCAAAAACCAAATCTGCATCATAGATTTATTAAAGTATTATTTTTGACAACTTTACTAACATATCTTTTGTTTGGACAAGTCGTATCTGCACAAACTCCAAATGTGACTGCATTAGTTGAACAAGGAATTAAAGACTATGATACCGGAAATTTTCACAATGCGGTAAAACACTGGGAAGATGCATTAATTCAGTATAAAAATAATTCAGCAGCTACGGCGGTTGTAAATGAAAATTTGGCGCGTGCTTACCAACAACTAGGAGAAAATAAAGCAGCGATCGCATCCTTATCAGCAGCAATTCGTGACTATGGTGCTGTAGCAAATATCCAGCAAGTGGGACGCATGAAGTCAGAACTAGCCCAAGTTTACAGCAATTTGGGACAACCCCGCAAAGCGATCGCACTTTTATGTGGTCAACTAGCCGATAAAAGTCAAAAAATAGAATGCACTCCAGACAGTGCTACACAAATCGCCACCAAATACAACGACAAAAGCGGTCAAGTTGCAGCTTTGGGGATTCTCGGTGAAGCATATCGCTTAATCGGCAATTATGACCAAGCAATTAAGTATTTGCACGTAGCACAACAACTTTATCCAGCTTATGACTTTTTGGTGTTAAATAGTTTGGGTAATGCTTACAAAAGTCGCGCTCAATTGCGAGAGTTACAAGCAGATTCTGCAAATAAAGCTGGTATTTATAGTAAAGAAAATGAATTTACTCAAAAGTCTATAGAAGACTATAAGCAAGCTCATCAATATTTTCAGAAAAGTGCAAAACTCGCTAGTGACCAAAAACAAACTTTAGCAGAGATGCGAGGATTGTTAAATTTAATTCAGTTGGGTTCCCAGACAAATAAGAACAAATTTATTAAGGTAGTAAAATAGTTAGCAGCAACATCCTACAGCAAAAAATTACCGATTTTCGCACAGGATTAGTTAAAGGACAAGAAGAATTTAACTACGATACAACAACTGCGGCACAGCTTTATGATTGGATAATTCGCCCCTTTGCTGAGGATATCAAACCGGAAAAAGTCAAAACCCTGGTATTTATTCAAGATGGATTTTTGCGTAGCGTTCCAATGGCAGCGCTTTACGACAGCCAACAACAGAAATATTTAGTCGAAACTTATGCAATTGCCACAACGCCTAGTTTACGACTTACCACACCCAAAGCCCGCGATCGCAGTACACAAAAGGCGTTAATTTTGGGTTTAACTGAAAAAGCCACAATTGACGGGAAGACTTTTGATCAACTTCTTGCTGTTCCCAATGAAGTTAGCGCAGTTGAAAGTATATTTCCTAAGCTAATGAGCATTTAAGTTGCATAACAACAGGGCTGAAGCCCTTACTACAAGCGAATCAGTCTGGAAAAATGAATGACGATTAGCTTAATCATACCGACCTTATTGATGAAAACTTTTCCCCTGAAAATTTTGAGAAAACACTTGACAAAACCACATATCCTATTGTTCACATAGCTAGCCACGCCCAATTTGGGATCATTCCTGAAGACACCTTTATTGTCACAGGCAAAAACCAAAAACTTACCATCAGTCAATTAGAAAACTCACTGCGAAACCTCACCAGCAAATCGGATAGCGTCGAATTACTCACATTGACTGCCTGTGAAACCGCAGTTGGCGACGACCGGGCCACACTAGGATTAGCTGGAGTTGCATTGCAAGTTGGGGTTAAAAGTGCGATCGCATCTTTGTGGAGCGTCAGCGATCAATCAACATCCGAACTAGTCAAAACATTTTACAGCAACTATCGCAACGCTGGCATGAGTATTGCAGAAGCATTGCAACAAGCTCAAATTAGAATGATTCATGCTAAAAAATTATCATCTGAGGGGATAAATCCCAGCTATGACAATCCTGCGTATTGGGCACCAATGATTGCGATCGGTAATTGGCTTTGAAAGCCCAAATCACCAACTCCTTTGAGGATAAAGTTGGCGAATAGAAGATGCACTGCAACTATTCTAGATTTATTGCCAAATACTCTGAAAGTGAAACAAGAAGCGATCGCAAGTATAAGAGAACCACATTTATGAAACCATCTCAAACTCTAATTGATGGCTCTTAAAAAAATCATGAGTGAAATGATCCACCACATTTGTATCAGCTAATTCCAAATTATAAAAATCCACAGCTTCATGGTCAAAATGGGGGCCAGCGTGCCAAGTACCCTCATGTAGCTTGATAAAACAATTTCCCGGAATGCGGAAAGCAGCAATCTCTTCTAGTACTGGTTCATTCACATCATTATGAGGAGGACAAACAGCAATTAACCAATCCTTCCCTTCCAAAGAACCCAGACATTGAGTGCATTGTACATGGCGAGTAATTTTGTGAAACTTTCGCCCTCTCTTCTCCAACCGCATGATATAAATTCGTGGAATCCCGTTTTGCAGGTTTAACTGGGCATCTTCCACATCGTAACCTTTGCCATCAAGACTAGCAAAAATTACTTGTCCATAACGCCGAAAGTTTTCAGAACTCACCCATTGCGCTTGCAATTGTTGCACTGTCTTTGATGTGCCCATATCAAATCTTTGATAGAGATTGCTTAGGTTTATTCTCCCCCAAAATGACCAAATTTTATTGCTCTAAATTGTGGAGAAATAACCTTAGCTAGCTAAATAACTACGTACTTGTTCCTTTTGTCGTCGGAGGAGACTGAGAGCTTTTTGCTCAATCTGACGTA
The DNA here is from genome assembly GCF_043099725.1 of Nostoc sp. C110. Lineage (GTDB taxonomy): Bacteria > Cyanobacteriota > Cyanobacteriia > Cyanobacteriales > Nostocaceae > Nostoc > Nostoc muscorum_A. The sequence continues at coordinate 2,724,956 of NZ_CP171148.1, forward strand.
CCCGTTCTCGACTAATACCCATGCGATCGCCAATCTGTGCTAAAGAAAGTTCATAGCCATCAGTCAGACCAAATCGCAGGGTTAATATTTCTCGCTGTTGCGGAGACAACTTTGCCAACAAGTCTTGTAAGTCTTGGTGGAGAGATTCTTCAACTGCATAGTCTTCAGGAGAAGGGCCGTCATCCTCTAGGATGTCCTGCAATTCTGTATCTTGCTGTTCACCAACTCGCGCCTCTAGCGAGAAAGGTTGACGAGCCAAGTATAAACACTCTCTAACTTGGCTAGGTGTCAAAGATAACGCATTAGCAATTTCAGCAGTAGTGGGAACGCGACCTAGCTGTTGAGATAATTCTCGCTGTACCCGTTTAATTTTGTTCAGTTTCTCAAAGACATGAATCGGTAAGCGAATTGTCCGTCCTTGTTGAGCGATCGCTCGCGTGATTCCTTGACGAATCCACCAGTAAGCGTAGGTAGAAAACTTATAGCCAAGAGCAGGATCAAATTTATCCACCCCTCGCTCTAAACCTAAAGTACCTTCTTGAATTAGATCCATAAATTCCAGATTGCGGTGCTGGTATTTCTTAGCCACTGCTACCACTAACCGGAGATTAGCTTGAATCATTTTCTGCTTGGCTTGGTGGCCCTGACTTAACTGTAGCTCTAGCACCTCAGCACCTAACTCCACTCGATCTGCCCATTCTTGCAGTGTGGGTTCGTGGTCTAATTTCACAGCTAATTCTTCTTTAGCAGCTAGTAAATTCATCATCAGCTGCACTTGTTGGGCAAAAATAACCTCTTGTTCGCGAGTCAACAAATCTACACGCCCGATCTCTTGCAGATAACTACGCACAATATCATCTGTAGCTCGAGGTTTTTTATCTGCGGCTAAACTTTTTTTCTTCGTTTTTTGAACTTCGGTAGGTGGAGATGTTAAGTTGCTCATGGTTATTTGCTCCTCTGTAACCTCATCAATTTAGTGGTATCAAGTCTAGATATTCAGACCCACAACCATTTCACACTGCTAATCAATCAATTGGCAATACTGATGAATTCTGGTCTATGATACATTACAAGTTAATTGTTGGAGATAATAAACCCAAAATCAACCCACCCCATAATACTAACATTATCACCAGTCACAAATCAATTACCCTAAAGTATTATCACTATATCCTTTGAAATAATCCCACTATTTTATTCTGAAAAATTGCATATTTTCAAACACAATTATGTCTACTTAAATTATCCAATGGAGTTAATGAAAAAATGAAACCTTGACCGAGCAACGATTTCATCCCAACAAGATAAATCACTAACAGTAAATACCAACACAATTTTGAATTATTAAATTACAAAATTTTTAAAATTCTCATAGTCTGGATTTATATCTATGTAATTCCAATTAAGTGAAATTAATTAAATATAAAATAGCCCTTTTTTACTTTTATTTTTTATTAGATAATAAAACCATCTCCAGCCGAGTACATAGCAGCCGATTTTGAAATATAAACGAATGCACCTCTCCTGCTCAAGAACAGCTTCCTTTATGAAGTCCGGTTCAATACTTATAATTAGGGATTTAGGATGACGATGACGCAGGTATTTGTGACAATTGTACTTGTGTCATACTGCACGCAGACATCTGCATTGAATGCGGTATCATCAATTTGATTGCTCTTGGAAACATTTTTGGGAATAAAAGTAGTAACAGTGGTAACACTAGCACCAAGGATAGTACTTGGCAAGACAGTAGCACCTGCGATCGCTACTAATATCTTATTGAAACGAAAAGATTTGCGTTTAGAGGTGAGTAGTTGATTCTTGCATAACATACTTACAACAAGATTCTCCACTTATCCAATCAGTCGGAAATCATCGAAGAATCTTAAGGAGCAAACATCTTGAAGTTTTCTCACCTCTTTGACACAATTACATGGGTATCTACGATTACACAACCTACTGGTGGGTTTGGCAAACACTGCGGCAAAGCTTTTCTGCTTTGAGCTAAAGCAGCCAACATAAATATATCATCCATGTTTTAGCGTAAATTATCTAGATAAATTACACTACCAAAAATTAGTTATCTCTGGCTAAAAAAATTCCTATATCAAAATTTAGTAACTGTCACACTAATACCAGAATCGAGTTTAGGAACCTTAAAATACTCAATTGGTTCAGTAGTTTGAGAACTTTGGGTATTTGTTGGCTTCTGACATTCCTTAAAAAAAGCGTCTGGATTATTGATGAACTCAAGCGGACTCATCTTTTGGCATCCTCGTTCCTGCACTAGCGAAACTGATTCAGCAGTTTGTTTGGGATTATTGGTCTGTCCCGTAAAATTACTCCATGTAGTGGTAATCGTCGCTGGTTCCGTCAATAAAATTCCAGCCTGATTGCGATCGTGAAACGGCTCCTCTGGAGCTTCAGCATCAACTGTTACAATTGGAACATTCTCTTGGTTAGCATAGACACTCTGAGGTAGAAAGAGTGCGCTAATTACAACCACTAAGGTGATAAAAGAGGATTTCATAATTCAATCTCTTAATGTTCAGTCTAATAATTAGAATTCGCTAGACACAAACACCCAAAAATAGCAGTCTAGTTTGAGTACTTCAGATTAACACAGGTACTATGGAGTATGGCTAAACTTCATTAAAAATATAGTGGAGTCTAAGTGTACATAGATTTTTATCCAGAAGAGGGTGGTTAAGCAATCCATCCTCCCTCTAACACATCTGAATTTGACACTACCGTGTTATCTATTTCCCGTTGTAACTGTACTAATTAATATTTCGTTACCCGTATTACTAGCCGTTTATCTCTAAAGCGTGTTACCATACAGTTACACTGATAAGACAAAATCCAAACTGTTAGATAAATCTTAGAAAGCGTATTTTGCATCCACAGCAGAATATAACCAAGGTGATTGCAAGTTTACAGTTAAACCTAAAATATTTGGATATAAACCCAAGGATGGGAACTGTGTTGTAATTTTCACACCTCAAGCCACATCAACAAAGCTTCATAAGTCTGGGCAAATTGAACATAAGTACGAGTTATTACAACTTCAATACTCAACTCACATAATCTTAGTATTGCCAGTCCTGGATAATTGCCAAAATTACTGTTATTCAGAGTAAGAATTAATTGTTGCTGAAAGTTTTTTAAAAGCTTACGTAAATATCCATACAATCTTTCCAATTGTCTCTTTTCACTACGAAAAGCCTACCTCTGAAGTCCTTACATTGCTTGTAGGCTGGGAAAATTGTATATTCCTTACCCTTAAGGTATTAATTCTTCTCATCTTTTTAAAATTAGCGAATGTGCAGGGAATATACTGGTATATTATATAAATTTTTTGTAAAGTTCTTCAATTAAGTGTTCTTACATAATATGATATTGAATGTTAGATTACTAATCAATAATTACATCGGTATCAACACAAAAGTGAGTTAACCAAAAAAAAAGAACACTAGCTAAATAAATTACGAAGAAAATTAGGAATTATCCTGTTGTTTTTCTCAGGATACTATAAATACCTGTAAGTTAAAATCGCTACTTATTAAGCTCTCTAATATATATGCAGCGAACAGGTTGTGCGTCGTTTAGTCAGAGTATATCTCGTAAGACAGTATATCCGACAATACTTTGGTTTTAAAACAATTGAACATTAACAAAATCATCAATATGATACAGCAAACATTAGCAAAACGAAGTAATCTATAGTACTAGTGCGCTAAAATACCGAGAAAAATCTACTACAAATACAAATAGTCATTATTTTAAAACTTTTTTATTATGACGATGGAATCTTTACCACAGTTTGAAGAAGTAAATATTCAGAAATACTTAGAAGTTATTCAACGGCGTTGGCTACCTCTAGTCGGAATTTTTAGCATAGCTGTTACCTTTGGATGCTTGTATGCCTTTTCACTAAAACCCTCATACAAGGCAGAAGGAAGTTTGATGATTAAAACAAATCGCTCTTCCTCACTCACAGGTTTACCGGACGACATAGGACGCTTGGAAGCTTTGAATATAAACGACAATCCCCTGGAAACCCAGGTGAGAGTTATTGGCTCAAATCCAGTTATTGACAGAACAATTAATACCCTCAACCTCAAAGATAATAAAGGCAAAATGCTGTCGATTCGCGACTTAGCGACCCAACTAAAAATAGAAGGAATTAAAGGCACTGATGTTGTACAAATTTCTTATAAAAACAACGATCCTGAACTGGCTGCCAAAATCGTCAATGAAGTTATCAAAAGTTATATCGATTTAAATATCCAGGCTAATCAGGATGAAGCACGGACAGCCAAAGGAGTTCTTGTAACAGAAGTACCCAAAGCTGAAGAAGTCGTCAGGAGAGCTGAATCAAAACTGCGGGTATTTAAAGAACAAAATAAAGTTGTTGTCCTGCAACAAGAAGCAACCGCAGCAGTCGATACAATTTCCAAGCTAGGAAATCAAATTTCTCAAGCTCAAGCTCAACTAGATGATGTCAAAGGTCGTTTACAACAGTTAGGCAGTGAAGCTCAGTTAGATTCACGGCAGGGTGTAATCGCATCTGACTTGAGTCAAGCACCTGGGGTTCAAAAAGTGCTTATCCAACTCCAAGAAACGGAAAGTCAACTAGCAATAGAGCGGACTCGTTTTTCACCTGAACACCCTACAATTACTAGCTTAGAAGAAAAAGTCGTAGCTCTTAAGAACTTGTTGAAAGAGCGGACAGGACAAGTCGCTGGGACAGCCCAGATAACAGAGGGAAGTTTACAGCTTGGGCAACTGCGCCAAAGCTTAATTGCAGATATTACTCGCGCTCAAGCAGAACGCGTTGGTCTAGAAAGACAAATTGCCACCCTCTTGCGACAGCAAGATGCTTACATCAAACGAGCAAATAATTTGCCAAGACTAGAACAGACTCAACGAGAGCTAGAACGAAAACTGCAAGCAGCTCAAACGACTTACGAAACCCTCTTAAAGAAACGCCAAGAAATTGATATTGCACAAAACCAAAAGATTCCTAATGCTCGTGTCATTTCTCTAGCTTTAGTCCCCGATAAAGCAGAAGGGCCTCGCAAAATCCTGTTTATTGTTGGTGGAGGAGCAGTTGGTCTTTTCTTGGGTATCATTGTTGCCTTTAGTTTAGACTTGATAGACCGCTCAGTGAAGACAGTTAAAGAGGCTAAAGAAGTCTTGAAATACACTGTTTTAGGAGTAATTCCTACACAGAGCAAAAATCCTAAAACTCATTCTTCCATAGCAGGAATTGATAGACCTATTCCCAAAATTATTGGCAGAGATATTCCTTATTTTCCTCTTGGTAACGCCTACCAAATACTCCAAGTAAACTTGAAGTTCCTCTGTTCTGATAAACCGCTCAAAAGCGTTGTAATCACCAGTTCTGTTGGTAAAGAAGGAAAGTCTGACGTATCTGCAAACTTAGCTGTGACAATGGCTCAAGCGGGTCGTCGAGTTTTACTAGTGGATGCAGATATGCGTAATCCCATACAGCATCATGTCTGGGGTCTAAACAATACAGTTGGACTAAGTAATGTCATTGTTGGTCAAGTTTCTTTAGATGCAGTTGTTCAAGAAGTGATGCCTAATCTAGAAGTTCTTACTTCTGGAGTTTTGCCTCCCAATCCAGTAGCGCTGCTAGATTCTCAACGGATGGCAACATTGATAAGTAACTTTAGCAGAGATTACGACTTAGTTATTTTTGATACACCACCTTTGTCAGGAATAGCGGATGCTGCTGTTTTAAGCACCCTCACTGACGGTATCCTATTAGTCGTTCGGCCTGGAGTAGTTGACTTAAACAGTGCCAATGCAGCTAAAGAATTTTTAAATCAGTCAGGTCAGAAGGTGTTAGGGATAGTCATTAATGGTGTGAATATTAAAAATGAGTCTAATAATTATTTGCCTGAAAGCAAAAAACGACAAATTAAAGAAGATTTAGTATCTAGCAGTTTAACCAAATTTACCAAAGAGCATTAATCGTATAAGTGTCACTGCAAGTATCTTAATTTATTTTTTTTGCATTTGGGAGGCATTTTTATATGGATAAAAACAAAATCAAAACATCTTGTTTAATTAATAACTACAATTATGCTGAATTTGTTTCAGATGCAATTGATAGTGCTTTAAATCAAACGGTTAAATTTGATGAGATTATTGTTGTTGATGATGCATCAACAGATAATTCTGCGGAACTCCTTGCTAGATTTACTCAAATAGAGAATGTTAAATGTATCTTCAAAGAAAAAAATCAAGGACAATTATCATCCTTTAACGAAGGTTTTTTAGCTACAACTGGAGAAATTATATTTTTTTTAGATGCCGATGATATTTATGAACCTCAATATTTAGAAACTGCCCTAAATTTTTATAAGAGACGTAGTGAATGTGACTTCCTCTTTTGTGCATATAAAAAATTTGGAGCAGAAGAAGGAACATTTCAAGCTGATGCAGTTGATTTAGATTTGGGTTATTCAGTAATCCGAACTTTATGCAATGGTGAATGGATTGGCTCCATAACTTCAACATTGTCAATACGCCGAGAAATAATTAGAAAATTTTTACCTATTCCAAAGACAGAAGATTGGCGTGTAAGAGCTGATGACTGCTTGGTATGGGGAGCCTCTTTGGTAGGGGCTAAAAAGTTTTATATGTCTAATCCTTTAGTGATGTATAGAATACATCAGAATAACCAGTATCATAATAAGAAATTTTTAGATATAGACAAAAACTATGAATATAAAAGATTTTGGAAACGCAATTCTTTATTTAATTACATCATTCAAATAAATCATTTTAGCCTACCATTATTATTGGCTTTTACCTCTCTTGATGAGCTAAAAACAATACCATGTCCGAAACTTACAGATTTTATTTCATATTTGAAAATAATATTTTTATTTGAGTCTAATATTTATTGGAAAATTAAGGGCATGATTTTGTTATTTAACTACTTTTTAAAAATCTTGATGGCTGGGAAATTAAAAAATAGTAGCCAATCAATGATTATGTAAAACACTAATTTAATTCAATCTATTTTGATGAATTTAGCAAGCTAGTAAAAATTTGCATATTGTTATAAATAGTGTCACATGGTTAAAAAAAGTAATGCTAAGTAAATTAAGACTTAAAAGCTTATCACAATTAAAATCTCGTTCTGGCTTACGTGCAATTATTGCTAATACAGGTTGGTTGTTTGCTGACCGCATTCTCCGTATGGGTGCAAGCTTGGTAGTAGGAGTATGGGTAGCACGCTATTTAGGGGTACAACAGTATGGTCTATTTAACTATGTTTTAGCCTTTGTTAGCTTATTTAGTCCGATTTTTACTCTTGGACTAGACGATGTAGTAGTTCGCCATATTGTCCGTCAATCATCAAACAAAGAAGAAATTTTAGGAACCACTTTTTGGCTAAAGTTGCTCGGTGGAATTGCCTCTGTCTTATTGGCGGTTGGCAGTATGTTCTTCTTAGGTGAGCATGAAACACTGAAGATATGGCTAGTTGCAATTTTAGGAATGGTAGGAATTTTTAGGGCGGCTGATACTATTGAACTGTGGTTTCAATCACAGGTGCAGTCAAAATACAGTGTAATCGCTAAAAATATAGCTTTTCTGCTAAATACTCTCATCAAAATAGCACTAATTTTAACAAAAGCACCATTGTTAGCTTTTGCCTGGGTAACATTAGCAGAATTTGCAATGAGTGCAATTGGCTTGCTGATTGTTTACCAAGCCAGAGGTACCTCGGTGTTGTTATGGCGTTGGAACTTTACTGCTGCTAAAACTCTTTTAAAAGAGAGTTTACCTCTAATTTTTTCAGGGTTCGCCATCATGATTTTTATGAGAATCGATCAGGTGATGTTAGGTCAAATGATTGGAGATAAGGAGGTTGGAATTTATTCTGCTGCGGTTCGTGTTTCTGAAATTTGGTATTTTATTCCGGCGGCTATTGTCTCTTCGGTTGGTCCATCAATTTACGCAGCTAAGGAAAAATCAGAAAGTCTTTATTATCAGCGAATAGGACAATTACTCCGTCTCCTCACATATATATCTTTTGCAATTGCTCTGCCAATGACATTTCTATCTGACAAGATAATTATGGTGATGTTTGGAAGTGGATATGCACAAGCAGGGCCAATATTAGCAGTTCATATTTGGACTTCTTTGTTTGTATTTATGGGTCTTGCAACATCACCGTGGTTTATTGCTGAAAGTTTGAATCATGTTTCTTTAGGTAAAACTTTATTTGGGGCAATATTGAATATTATTCTTAATTTATTATTTATTCCTA